>CALVTQ010000174.1 GCA_944362695.1 uncultured Clostridia bacterium | reverse complement strand
CAGGCGCAGCTCCCTTTGTCGGGTCGACACCGTCGTCGGCCGGCGTGGTAATGGAGTGCAGCATATCGCCCGCCATCGGGTCAAAATCGCCGTCGGGCGGCGTCATATCGCCAGGCATCTCTCCCGCTGTCGGGTCAAAACCGCCTTCCGGCGGCGTCATATCGTCCGGCATCATATCACCCGCTGTCGGGTCAAAATCGCCGTCGGGCAGCGTCATATCGCCGGACATCTCTCCCGCTGTCGGGTCAAAATCGCCGTCGGGCGGTGTCATGCCCTGCGCAAAATCGCCCGTGTTCTGCCCGTCGCCGGGTCCAAAACCGCCCGCATCCGGCTTCATATTCTCATTTCGGGGATCAAAGAAATCCTCGCTCGCCTCGCCGTCCGTCGCCGTGCCGCGCCGCATCCGGTCGCCGCGCTCCATCCGCTCGCCGCCGAATCGTCCTCCGCTGAAGTTCATGAAATCGTCATTCTCGTGCTCGCCGGTCGCGTTTGCGCTGCCCCCGCCCGTCACCGCGATGATCTCGCCGCCGGTCACGTTGAGCTGCGTCTCGGCCTGCACGGCGTCGCCCCCGCTCGTGATGCGCAGCACGCCGCCGGTCAGGTTCACAACGCCGTAGCACTCGCCGTCGTCCGCGTCGGCCTGTATGCCGTCCCGCCCGGAGGCAATCGCGACCTCTCCGCCCGCTATGGTGACGCTGTCCTTACCCTTGATGCCGATGCGCGCGGCGGTCACGTCGATGCTGCCGCTTTCAATCGTCAGGTTGTTGGACGCCTTGATGCCGCAGCCCAGATACCCGAGCACCGTCAGCGCGCCGTCGCCCGTGATGACCAGATCGTCCTTCGTGCTCAGGCACTCCACGCTCTCCGCGTCCTCGTCGATGGTCTCCGGCATCGCCGCGCCGCTCTGCAATCGGTTCTGCGTGCCGTCCGCGAGGCTGACCGTCAGCGTGCCGGTCTTGGTCACCTCGATGGCCTGGCCGTTTTCGTTGTAGATGTCCGCGCCCGCAAGTTCGAGCGTCACCGCGCCGTTTTTGCCCGCGTATACGCTGATCTGCCCGTCGAGCGCGCCGCTGATCGTGTATGTCCCCGACTCCGTGATGTTCAGCACGCCCTGCGCAAACGCCGCGCCCGTGCCGGTGATCCTCACGCCGCCGTCCGCAAGCTCAATCTGGGCATCCGCCGCCCCTGCGCTCGCCGCCATCATCAGCGCGGCCAATGCGCACGCCATTGCAAGCCGTTTCATGCCGATCCCTCCATTCCGCATGCTATTTTACACCCATTTTACATTCGGCGTAAGGTCAATTTCATGAATTTCTGTGAACGCACTGTGAAAAATGAATTGCGCCATATAAAAAAGCGGCAGGCCAACCCGCCGCTTTGATGCTGTTTTGATGGCCGGTCAGTCCGGCGCGTTCTCGATCCTCTGGCGAATCGAGAGCATCTGCTCGTCTGTCCGGCTCACAATGTCCGCGCACAGGCTCAGCTCGCGCGCGATCTCCATAAGCTGCCCCTCCGGGATGTTCTTCTTGTAGCGCAGCTTGTGCTCGAGGCTCGCCCAGAAGTCCATCACGATCGTGCGCAGCTGCACCTCCACGCGCATGGGCCGCTTGCCGCTGGACAGAAAGATCGGGATCTCCACGATCAGGTGCAGGCTCCGATAGCCGCTGGGCTTCGGGTTTTTGATGTAGTCCTTGACCCGCAGCACCTTGACGTCATCCTGCTGGGCGAGCATGTCCGCCAGCCGGTAGATATCGTCGAGGAACGAGCAGATCACGCGCACGCCCGCGACGTCGTTGAGCTCGGACTCGATATTGGCCACCGTCGGCCGCTTCCCGAGGCGCTGCATCTTCTCGTAAATGCTCGCCGGGCTCTTGATGCGCGTCTTGATCGACTCGATCGGGTTGCGGGCAAACTGGGCGTTGAACTCCATGTTCAGCACGCGGAATTTCGTCTCGACCTCCATCATCGCGCCCGCGTAGTAGCTCATCAGCGCCACGTAATCCTTGCCGTGGTCGATGATCTCGCTGACCAGCGTGCTCGGCGACACGCTCGAGAGAATCGCAATTTGCCTCGGTATCTCTTTATTTTCTGCCATAATCGTCGTGCTCCTTTCGCTGTGCTGCGCCCAATCGCGCTTACGCTTCGCGCCCGCCGTCCATCCGCCGCAGGAAGCGCACCGGCACCTCTTTCGTCAGCCAAACGCCGTTGGCCGACCGGTAAAACGCATATCCGGCGCGGTGCATTTCGCCGGCGTCCACCTGATAAATCACCGGCTTGCCGTGCCTTTTTCCCACGTTTACAGCGGTCTGCTCATCCGGCGAAAGGTGAACATACAGGCGCTGGCCCGGCAAAAGCCCTTTTTCCTCAATCGAGGCGGCAAAGCGCGTCGCCGTCCCGTGGTACAGCGTCTGCGGCGGCTGCATCCGCTCGGGCTCCACGTCCACGTTGATCGAGTGGCCCTGATTCGCGCGGATCTTCGTCCTGTTCTCATTGAAGGCATAACGCTGCTTGCTGTCCGTGCGCACGATCTCTTCCAAAGTCGCCATGTCGATGGGAAACCGCGTGCGCATGCCGCTGAGCAGTTCGCCCACATCGGCCCAGCCATGTTCATCCAGCTCAATGCCGATGACGTCCGGCTTGTGCCGCAGAATCAGCGACAGGAACTTGCTGATTTGGGTCAGATTGGGAGCGCCGTCTCTCATCTTCATATCCTCCATGACTGCAAAAGGCCGCAAATGCGATATATGTTCATCATAATATGAAAATGCGAAAAAAGCAACTGCCTTTCGCTGACCAACCCGTTTTTATGCCGTGGGCATCGTGCGCTTCAGCCAGCGCAGCACGGCCTTCTCCTCCGGCGTCCGATTGCTCAGCTCGATCATCTTCTGTAATGCCTTTTGGGTCACGTCCGCGCTGAACGGGTGCGCCCGCATGAAGTCGAGCGTCTTTGTCCCGTCCACGCGGTATGCGATGCTCAGCGCCCACGCGACCGCCATGTCCGCGTAATACCCCTTCGCCCGCACGCGCGTCAGCCGCTCAAGCGAGCCGTCCAGCTCCTCCGCGCCCATGTACTTGGTCAGCAGCAGCACGACACCCACGCGCGCTTTGTATACCTCGGGCGACACAATCAGCCCGTCGATCAGCTCAAGCAGCTCGCCGCGCTCGCCCTTGCCGGGTTTTAGCGTCGTGCAGAAGCAGTCGCAGACCGACCAGTTGTCGATCTTTTCGATAAACCGCAGAATGTACGGGCGCTTCTCGGCGAGCGTGGCTTTCGCGTGCGCCAGCGTCATGCCCTGTATCATCACTTCTTCAAAGCTATCGCCGCGTGCGTGATCGAGATACGTCCGCCAGTCGCCGCGCGCCAGCTCCCTGGCGATTTTGTGCATCGCGGGCAGGCGCACGCCGAGCAGGTCGTCCCGCATGTCGAGCAGCCTGCGCGAAAACTCGCGGTATTCCGGCTCGGCCAGCGCGCGCAGCCTCGCTGCAATCTCGTCATTCGTCATCATAGGCCATCACTTGAGCGTCAGCTTGTCCACATTGCGGCCCACGGCGCTCGCGGCGAACGGCTTGGTGAACGTCCCGCGCACCACGCGCTCCACGTCCTCCTTGGTCACGGCCTCGATCTTCTTGACGATCTCCTTGGGATCGACCGCCTTGCCGCGCAGCAGCTTGCTCCTGCCGATGGAGCTCATGCGCGACGAGCTGCTCTCAAGCCCCAGCATGTAGGACACGCGAAGCTGCTCCTTCGCCATGTCGAACTCCGCATCCGTCACGCCGTTTTCGATCAGATCGCGCGTCACATCGTGCAATTCGCCGATGACCTCCTGCGCCTTGTCCGGCGACGTGCCGGCGTAAATCGTCAGCGTGCCGCACTCGGTGTATGTCGACGGGAAGCTGTACACGCTGTACGCTGCGCCCATGTCCTCGCGGATGCGCTGGAACAGGCGCGAGCTCATGCCGCCGCCGAGCAGATTGTTCATCACGGCCATCGCGTACAGGTCGGGGTGATCCTGCCCCACGCCGGGATACGCGAGGCAGATGTGCACCTGCTCGATGTCCTTCTTCTTGATCTTGATCTGCTCGGCGAACGTGGTGAACGGCTCGTATGCCGCCGCCCCGCCCTGTGCATGCCAGCCGCCGAGGTACTTTTCCGCAAGCGCACGCAGCTTATCAAGATCGAAGCTGCCCGCCACGGCGAGCACCGTGTTGTCCGGGCGGTAATGCTTCTGCCGGAACGCGTAAAGCGCCTGCCTGCTGACGGACGCAATCTGCTCCGCCGTGCCCAGAATTGGGCGCGCCAGGGCGTGGTCGCCGAAATACGCCTCGGCCAGCAGGTCGTAGACCAGATCCTCCGGCGTGTCCTCGCCCATCGCGATTTCCTCGAGGATGACGCCGCGCTCGCGCTCGAACTCACTCTCCTCGAGCTTAGCGTGCAGCAGCAGATCGGAAAGCAGGTCCATCGCCCGCTCGAGGTGATCCTCGATCACCTTCGCGTAATAACAGGTACATTCCTTCGACGTGAACGCATTGACCTGACCGCCGATGGCGTCCATCTCTACGGCGATCTCGCGGGTCGTGCGGTGTTCGGTGCTCTTAAAGAGCATGTGCTCCACAAAGTGCGACAGGCCGCTCTCCTCCACCGTCTCATACATCGAGCCCGCGCCAATCCACAGACCGACGCTCACCGACGGGAAGTGCGGAATGTGCTCCGCCACGACACGAAGCCCGTTGCTAAGGACAAATTCCTCGCACATGCGATTCAATCCTCCGTCCATGTTTTTGGTTATGTTCCCCCTTTTAATTTACATTATACGAATGGGGGCCCTCTCCGTTTCCGGGAAAGAGCCCCCAGTATGATCGTTATGCGTTAAGCATCAACCACGACGCTCGTTGCGGCGCGGCGGGCGCTGACCCGGAGCGCTGCGGCGCGGCATGTCGTTGTTGTCGTATTCGATGTCGTTGCGGATCAGGTTGATGCGGCCCTGAGAATCGATCTCCGCGACCTTCACCTCAAGCTCGTCGCCGATCTTGACGACATCCTCGCACTTCTCCACGCGGCCCTTCGCCAGCTTGGAGATATGCACCATGCCGTCCTTGCCCGGCAGCAGCTCGACGAACACGCCGAAGTTCATGATGCGCACGACCTTGCCGGTGTAGACCTCGC
>CALVTQ010000173.1 GCA_944362695.1 uncultured Clostridia bacterium | reverse complement strand
ATACAAAAAAACGACGGCCTAATATGACCGCCGCTTCCTTCTGCCGGTGATTGCGGACGCGATGCCCCGCAGCACCGCATATGTGCCAAGCAGCACCGACGCCAGCGCCACGCCCTGCAGCAGTCCGAGCAGAAACTCTTGAAACTGCGTGCCGCCAAACATGCGCGAAAGCGACATCAGCGCCGCGCCCATGAAGATCATCAGCAGGCCGAATCCCGTTTTCATCACCGTTCACCGTACTCCCTTTTCAGCTTCGCAATGGCGCGCAGCCGTTCAATCGCCGCATCGCCCAGATGCGAGGACACCGCCAGCACGAGCGCATCGCACACGGCCACCGGCGCGGCCATCGAGTGATACTCGTCGTCCTCACCGCGATAGACGAACAGGTTCACGTCCGCCCGCAGCGCATTGTCCTGATACGCATGCCCCGTAAACATCAGCGTCTTATACCCCGCGCGCCGCTTGTAATCCAGAATCGCGCGCCCCTGCGCCGAGAGCTTGGAGAAGCCGAAGAGGATCACCAGATCCGTCTCGCCCAGCTGGGCAAGGCTCTCGGCGAGCTCCGCGCCGCCTG
Source organism: uncultured Clostridia bacterium (assembly GCA_944362695.1). Taxonomy (GTDB): domain Bacteria; phylum Bacillota; class Clostridia; order Christensenellales; family Aristaeellaceae; genus Ventricola. Next base: position 46,049 of record CALVTQ010000173.1, on the reverse strand, counting down.
TCGGGATGGGCCGCACGTCGATGCCGATGCGCGAGAGCCTGTATTCGAGCAGCTGCGCGGGCGCGCGCGACGCATTGCGGGCATGGACGAACACCCGCCGTGCGCAGCAGATCGCATTCGCCGCCGTGTCAAACTCGCTCTGGTCGAGCAGTTCCATCGTCCTTTGCAGATTTTCGCGCTGCTTATCCATGAATCCGGCGAAGAAATCCCCGCTGCCCGCGCGCAGCGTGTTCGTCAGCTTCTGCGCGGGACTGCGCCCCATGGTCTGCTCCACCACGACGCGCCGCAGATGGCGGAAATCCTCGCAGCCCACGTGCCGCGCAAACCGCGATACCGTCGCCTCCGACACGTTCAGCTCCTGAGCGAGCTGTCCGATGGTCATCAGCAGGAACTCGTCCCTGTGGCGGGTGATGTATTCGATGATCGCCTGTTCGGCGGCGGTCAATTTGTCCGGCGTCTGCGGGAATGTGAGCATCGCGCGTCTCCTTTACATCAGGGGAAGTATCTCGTCGTGTATGTGTCCATTCGTGGCGAGCACGTCGCTGCGGTCGGCGTACAGGTCGAGCGGCTTTCCGTCGTAGCCCGTCAGCCTGCCGCCCGCCTCCTCCACGATCAGCTTGCCCGCCGCAAAATCCCACGGCCGCAGGCCGTTTTCGCAGTAGCCGTCCAGCCGTCCGCAGGCGATGTAGCAAAGCTCCACCGAGGCCGCGCCGATGCGCCTTATGTCATGGCAGCGCTCGTACAGCGCACGCATCCTCGCAAACGCCGCGTCCGCCTGGTCGCGCCTGCCGGGGTTTGTGCCCGCCGAGCAGAGGCTGTCCGCGAGCGTCTTTGCGTCGCTGACGTGAATCACATTGCCGTTGAGCCTCGCGCCGCCGCCCTGCGTGGCGGTGAACATCTCGCCGGAGAACGGGTTGTAGATGACGCCCAGCAGCACGCAGTCGCCTTTGGCCAGCGCAAGCGAAATCGCGCTGTGCTGAAAATTGTGAATCAGGTTCGTCGTGCCGTCCACAGGGTCGAGAATCCAGACCGGCTCGCCGCGCACGATGTCGCCGTTGTCCTTCTCCTCGCCCATGAACTGAATCGAATCGTCCAGCGCATAGAGCCGCTTCTGGATCAGCGCCTGCACAGCCGTGTCCGCGTCGGTCACGAAGTCGGTCCTGCCCTTTTCGTGCACATGCGCCGCGAGCACGTGATCCATCAGAATCGCGCCCGCCTCTCGGACGATATTCTCAACCCTTTCAAGCAGTTCCGTCATCGACGAAAATTTCATGCGATCTTCCCCTTTGCCGCCAGCACGGCGGCGGATTCGCCCTCCTTGCGCAGCAGCACGGACACGTAGTCCCCGCCCAGCGCGTGGATCTCCTTGAGCGCACGCTTGAGCAGCGTCGCCGTCTTGACCTTGAAGGCCGCCTCCGGGTGCACAACGATCTCAAAGCGGCCCGCGTCCATCTCATCCTTGAGCTGGGCGAACGTGTCAAAATCGTTAGCGAAATTCGTGCGGATCACGCCGTACTGCACGGCCTGATGCGTGTCGCTGCCGGAGACGACGGGCTTTCCGAGTTTTTCGGCCAGCGCGTATGTCTTTTCCTCCGTCATTCGACGATCAAGCGCGATATCCTTCCCGTTCAGGTCGAGAAAATCAAAGCGCGAGAGCAGGTGATCCGGCAGCTCCGGGATGTGGCCCTCCTCGCGGTAGGGATGACCCGCGCCCACGAGCACGGGATACTCGTCAAACAGCGCGAACAGCTCCTTCGCCGGCAGGAAATTGCCCTTTTTCTTATGCGGTGCAAGGCGAGCGTTCAGCTCGAGAATCGCCTCCATCGGGCCGATGGACAGCACATGGCCGCCCTCGGCGATGTCCGTCTCCATGCCCGGGAAGACCTTCAGCCCGTCGATGACAAAGCAGTCGCCCTGCTTGTCGCCGCGCTTTGCGATGTAGCCGTACAGCGTCTCAAACTGCTGCGTGTTGAAATGCTCGGTCAGGCAGATGGCGTCAAGCCCCGCGCCCTTGGCCTCGCCCAGCAGCCAATCGGTGTATTCCGTGGAAAACGGCAGATACTTCGCCAGCTTGCCGTGCGTGTGAAAATCCATGTACATGGCATTTGCCCCCATCGTCAAATCAATGTGGAAAGAAGCACCGTCACCGCCACCCACAGGAAGGACAGCGACAGGAAAAGCAGGTCGTTGTTGGTCACCTGAAGGGACGCCAGCTTGATCTTCTTGACGTCCTTGTTGATCGCGGCGTAGCGATAGCCCTTGATCTCCAGCACCTCGACCGTCGTGCGCGAGCGCTTAGCCGTGTTGAGCATCAGCGGATAGAACGAATGGATGATCACCTTGAGCTGATAGATCAGGTATTTGATCTTGCCCATCAGCGTCTCATGCTCCGGCGGGTTGCCGCGCAGCCGGTAGGACAGCAGGATGTTCTGGAACTCCTCCATCAAAATTGGCAGCATGCGGTACGCATACGAGATCGAGAACGACAGCCGCTCCGGGCAGCCGTACCACATCAGGCCGTTGGCCAGCTTGTCCGGGTCCATGCCCGAGAAGACCGTGACCGACGCCAGCGACACCGTCGCCACCTTGAGCGTGAGCACCAGCAGCGGCGCAACCGCCGTCGCGTCGCCGCCGAAGAGCAGCGTCACGATCAGAAGATAGCCCGTCTGCGTGAACACGCCCAGGCCGAACAGGAACAAGATCAGCCCCGCCACGTGCGCCATCAGCGTCGTCACCGCCACCAGCACGAAGCACCCCAGCAGGAACGTGACGTCGCTCACGAACCACGGCACGATGCCGAAGAACAGATACCAGACCAGCAGGATGCGCGGGTCGAGCCCGGCGATCACCGTGTCGTTGTTGCCGTAGGCGTTTTTGAGCACCTGATTGCGCAGAAAGTCGATGCTCAGTTTGTCGAAGATGCTCTCCGACAGCTTTTCGACCGCCTTCAAGCGTTCGTCCTCCCCTCAAATCGTTCAAGGAACTCGTCGATCGTGTAGCAAAGCGCGTCTTTGTCGATCGCCTGACCCAGCGAGAAGATCTCCGGCGAGCGGATGCCGACCTTTTTGATCACGTCCGCATTGCCGAAAATCTCGTCGCGCGTGCCGTCGGCCACAACCTCGCCGCCGCACAGCACGATGATCCGCTCCGCCCATTCGCACACGAGCTGCATGTCGTGCGTGGCGATGACGGCGGTCTCGGTGATGTCCTTCATGTCCTCCAGCGTGCGCATGATCTCCTTGCGCGTGGCGATGTCCAGGTTCGCCGTCGGCTCGTCGAGCAGCAGGATGCCCGGATTGAGCGCCACGCCGATGGCCAGGCTCGCGCGGCGCATCTGTCCGCCGGAGAGCAGACGCCCGTCGCGCTCGCGCAGCTCGGTCAGCCGGAAGCGCTCGAGCAGCTCGTCGGTGCGCGCGGCGCTGCCTTCCACCTTGCGCACCTCCATCGCGTAGGCGATATCCCCGCCGATGCTGTCCTTGATGAACATGTCCTCCGGGTTCTGATAGACCATGGAAATCCTGCGGGAGAGCGCCTCGGGCTTCACATCGCGGATGCTCTCGCCGCCGAGCTTAACGTCGCCCTTCTGCGGCTTGAGCAGACCGACCATCATCTTCATGAGTGTCGACTTGCCCGCGCCGTTACTGCCGATCAGGGCCACCTTGTCGCCCTTGTTGATCGTCAGGTTGAGGTTCTTGAACACGACGTGCGGCTCGCCCTTCACACTGCGGTAGCTGACCTGCACATCGTGAAACGACGCCGCCTCAAGCAGGCTCGCGCGGCTCTCCGTCTTCGCCGGGCCGGGCGCGTTTTCCCTGAGCTTGAAGACCTGCGCGCCCTCCTCGACGGTGATGGGCAGCGGCGTTTTTTCGTCAAGCGCGCCGAGCTTTTTCATCCTGTGCGCGGCGATGGTCGCCTGTGGCGGGAAGATGCTGCTCGCCTGCAATTCGTCCACGCGCGTGAGCGCCTCGTGTGCGGGCAGCACCCACGCCAGCTCGCCGTCGCGCAGCAGCATCACGTGCTTGCAGTAATCGGCGATGTACTCCGTGTGATGCTCGATGACGATGATCGTCTTGCCGTGCTTTTCGTTGAACTCGCGCAGCAGATCATAGATCGTGTCCGCGTGGCGCGGGTCGAGCTGGGCGATCGGCTCGTCGAGGATCAGCACGTCCGGCCCGAGCGCCAGCGCACCCGCCAGGGCCAGAAGGTGCGCCTGACCGCCGGAGAGCTGCCAGATGAAATCGTCCTTCTTGCCGCTCAGACCGCATTGCTCGAGCGCCGTCATGCCGCGCTGCACGTAGTCGGGCATCGCGTAATTCAGGCAGGCGTAGGACGCGTCGTCCAGCACCGTCGGCCTGATGATCTGGTTTTCAAAATCCTGATAGACGTATCCGACCTTGCGGGCCAGCGTGCCGACGTCGGCCTCCTGCGTATCAAGGCCGCAGGCGACGACGCTGCCCTGAAAATCACCGCTGATGAACTGGGGAATCAGCCCGTTCAAAGTCTTGCAAAAAGTGGACTTTCCGCAGCCATTGTTGCCCACGATGGCCAGAAAGTCCCCTTTTTCGATGGAAACGGTGATGTTCTTGAGCGTAGGCCGCTCGCAGCCCGGATAGCAATAGGTCAGATTGTTGATCTCTATTGCGTTCATCCGGCGTTACACACCCTTCTGCGCGGCCTTGGTGCCCTTGGTGCGCATGGCGAGCACGACGCCCACGGAAGCGATCGCGGCGACCAGCATCGCGACGGCCATCGCCGTGCCGCTCTCGGCCCAGTCGGCCTCCCAGTCGATGATCGCCATGCCGTTCTCGGCGAGGAACTCCGCGGCAATCGCGACCGCGAAGGCGATCACACAGCCGAGCACCGCCTTGGCGCTCAGCTTGCCGAGGCTGATCTTCTCGCTGCGCGGGGCCATGCCCAGCAACGGCTCGATCTTGCCGTGCAGACGCGGCACGAGGAAGAGCGTCGGCAGCAGCGCGAACAGGATGCCGGAGAAGAGCAGGTCGTTCACGAACGCGAAGCCCTCGGTGAAGAACACGCTCTCCGGCAGACCGGCGACGGCCTCAAAATCCTCGATGGCGAACTGCACCTTGAGGATATCCACGATTGTGCCAAGCAGCAGCTGCAGCGCGGTGCCGGCGAAGGCCGCAACGCCCACGAGCTTGCGGTTCTTGGGATCGGCGACCAGGCGGCCTGCAACGTACACGCCGATGGTCACGGTCACAAACTTCTCGATCTCGCCCAGACCGCCGAACTGGCCGAGCATGATCTCGCTGAACACGAGCTCGCCCGTCGCCGCGCCCAGCGCCGCGCTCATCGGGTCAAAGAGCATCGCCAGCGTCAGCGGGATGAACAGGAAGAACTCAACGGAGAACTCTACGATGCCGACCTGGAACTTCGGGATCAGCTCGGTGAACAGGGTTGCAAGGCCGTACAGTGCCATCGTCAGCACGAAAATCATCAGCTTCTGGGACTGATTCGCCTGCTGCATTTTGTTGGATGCCATGGGATTTCCTCCTCAATCGTCTCAAGTGTGTTGTTTTTCTTTCGACGATGACATTATGATGCAGCGAGGTTAATTCTGCCATCAGAGTTAAGTAAAATGCATGTGAAAATTTCATGAGTTGATTTTCATGAAAATTCACTTACATATTTTCACAACATGAAAGCGATGAAGGCATAAAAGAACGAGCGTCCGTTTTCGTGCGGATACCCGTTCTTTTTATGTTATATCTCGCTTAACCGAGCCGCGCGGCGAAATCGCGCATCGCCTCAGAAATGTGAATTTGCTGCGGACAGACGCGCTCGCAGCTGCGGCAGCCGATGCACGCGGCGGGCTTTTTGTCGTCCGGCACGGCCATCAGGGCCATCGGCGCGATGAAGCCGCCGCCGGTAAAGGCGTGCTCATTGTAAAGCGCGAGCGGCGCCGGTATGTCAAGGCCCTTCGGGCAATGCGTCGTGCAGTAGCGGCAGGCCGTGCACGGCAGCACGCCGCGCATCATGTCCCCCGCGATGGAGAGCACGGTCTGCATTTCCGTTTCATCAAGCGGCTTTTCCTCGCTGAACGTGGCGATGTTCTCGCGCATCTGCTGTTCATTGGACATGCCCGAGAGCGTCACGACGACGCCCGGCACGCTCTGCAAAAAGCGGAACGCCCACGCCACGGGCTTCTCGTCCGGGCGCAGCGCGAGCAGCCTGGCCTCGTCCGATGCGCCGAGGTTCGCCAGCTTCCCGCCGCGAACGGGCTCCATCACCCAGATCGGGATGTTCCACTTATTCAGCAGCTCGACCTTTTCCTTCGCCTCCTGCAGGCTCCAATCGACGTAGTTGAGCTGAATCTGGCAGAATTCCATGTCCTTGCCGTACGCCTCGAGGAAGCGCTTCAAAACCGGCATCGCGCCATGGCAGGAAAAGCCCAAATGGCGGATGCGGCCGTTTCGCTTCTGCTCCATCAAATAGGAATAGATGCCGAATTTTTCGTCGTCGAGATACGCGTCGATGTTCATCTCACAGACGTTGTGGAACAGGTAGAAGTCGAAATATTCCACGCCGCAGCGCGCAAGCTGCGCCTCGAAAATCTCCTTGACCTTGGGCATATTGGACAGGTCGTATCCGGGGAACTTGTCCGCCAGATAGAAGCTTCCGCGCGGATGGCGGGAAAGCGCACGGCCGACGGCCTCCTCGCTGTGGCCCTCGTGATAGCCCCATGCCGTGTCAAAGTAGTTGACACCGGCCTCCATCGCCATATCGACCATGCGCTGCACGGCGGGCTGATCGACGCAGCCGTCCTTTCCGTCTACCACGGGCAGGCGCATCGCGCCGAAGCCCAGCGCGCTCAGCTTGATATCCCGATAATCCTTCAAAATCATCGCCGTCATCCTCTCCGTACGTTCACGCGCGGCATCGTCCGCGCAGCACATTTTGACAAAGACAGTATACAACGGCGGATTCAAAATATCCAATACCTATCAAAAATATCCCGCCATGCCTTTTGGGCATACGTTCAACCCCTGCGCGCGTACAGCTTCATGAACAGCGTCACCGACAGCCGCATGAGCCGCCCCTGCGCCGCAACGAGCCTGTCCCCGCTTTGTATCGCGTAGTCCGTCAGCTCGCGCTTGTTTTCCTTTGCAAATGTCAGGGCCTCCGCTGCAACCCTCGGCGGCAGGCGATATGCCGGGATGTTCTTGACGACGCTGAGCGCAATCTGCCCCACGCGCCGCATGAGCGCAGCCTTCGCCTCGCCCGCTGGAAGCGTCTTTGCCAGCGCATCGAGCCGCCTGCACACCTCGAGGTAGTTCCCGCACCACGCGCTGCTCTTGTAGAAGGAGCCCATGATGCTCCCCGGCCTCTGACGGTAGCGCAGAATCACGTGCTCAAATGCCGCCGCACGCGGGGCCGCAATCAGCGCCGGGGCCTGAAACAGCTCGTCCTCAAAATGCAGCCCCTCGGCCATTGTCAGGCCCGTTTCTTCTATATAAGTACGCCTGTACAGGCATTGCCAGACCATCGGCTCATACACATCCGCGCGGCACTGGGATGCAAACAGCTCGCCGCCGGTCATCGCGTCCGTCGCAGGAATCGCCGGGCCGGGCGTCTGCCCGCCGGTCAGGTCGTCGAGGTAGACAAAGCGCCCCTTGGCGACATCGAGTTCCATCTCCTTCGCCTGACGCGCCATCATGTACAGCGCATCGGACACCGGCACGTCGTCGCTGTCCACAAACCAGATATATTCGCCGCTCGCCTGCGCAAGGCCCGTGTTCCTCGCCGCGGACAGCCCGCCGTTTTTCTCGCGCCGCACGATGCGCATGTTGGCGCATTGATCGCCATACGCCGCCGCGATGTCCGCGCTCGCGTCCGTGCCGCAGTCGTCCACGAGGATGATCTCGCAGTCCCGCGCAGGGAGCTGCGCGACGGCTTCGAGACATTCGGCGATGTAGTTTTCCACATGATAAAACGGGATGATGACGCTCAGCAGCATCTTCGTTCCCTCCTTTGATATAGCCCTTGCGAAACGGCCGGTTTTATGCGATAATAGATTTGTCGTTTTATGTATATGAACACGTTTTAACCTCATTGTCTCCACGAAGACCTTTTCCTTGCCATCACGGACAACAAAAGTCTTCATGGATACATTTGATTATACCACAGTTCATGTCGGGAGGAAAGACCGGATGATCAGCGTCATCGTGATCGGCAAAAACGAAGAAACGCACCTCGCCCATTGCTTCCAGAGCATCCGCGATTCGCTGCGCGTGCTCTCGCACGAGGTCATCTACGTCGATTCCCGCTCGACTGACAGAAGTCTGCACATCGCCGGGAAGTTCGGCGCGCGCTGCTTCCTGCTCGAGGAGACCGACCCCACGCCGGGCCTCGGGCGCTTTGTCGGCGCGATAGAGGCACAGGGCGAGTATCTGCTGTTCCTCGACGGCGACATGGCGCTGTGCCCCGGCTTCTGCGAGAAGGCCATGATGCTCATGGGCCCCGGCGGCGCGGATGCCGTCTGCGGCCAGCGTGAGGACGTCTACGTCCGCGACCATCACATCGTCGGCCACCGCGTCAACTACTTCGGCTGCACGGCCCAGCGCGCGTGTCCCGAGTTCGGCGGCGCGCTGTTCATCAAAAAGGAGGCGCTCGAGCGCGCGGGCGGCTGGTCGCCCGACACCGTCGCCTGCGAAGAATCCGAGCTCCACGCCCGGCTCAAGGCAGCGGGCTGCTCCATCCTCGAAATCCCCGTCCCCATGATCGTGCATACCGACGAGGTGCGCGAAAACCGCAGTCCGCTCTCCGTGCTGCTCTCGCGCCGCCGCCTCGGCGAGGGTCAGGCGCTGCGCTGCGCGATGGCGCACGGCTCGGTCAAGGCCTATATCCGCCATAACCGCGAGAAATTCGCGTTCTATGCGCTCGATTGGCTCTGCGTGCTGCTGCTCATCGCGGGCATCGTCTCGCTTATGACCGGCTCATCCGCCGGCAGCGTGCTCCTGCTGCCCATCCTGTTCATTCAGATGATGCAGCTCGGCTGGCTGATCGCCAAGCGCCGCCCGCGCGCGTTCGTCTCGGCGAAGCTGCTGTTCTTCGCCCTGCTGCCGGGCATCGCGAGCTACCGCGTCCGCAGCCGCGCCTATTCCCCTGTCGCCCCCATCAAGAAAAAGCGGTGATCACCATGCTCACAATCAGCTTTATCGTCGTCGCCTACAACGCGGAGGACTGCCTGCCGGAGCTGCTGGACGACCTGCTCGCCCAGACGGTCTCCCCTGCGCAGCTCGAGGCCGTGCTTGTGGACAGCGCGTCGGCCGACGGCACGCGCCGCGTCATGGACGACTTCGCCGCCCGCGCGCCGTTCCCCGTCAAGGTGCTCGAAAACAAGAAGCGCTGGCTCGCCAGCGGCATCAACATCGCGCTGTGCCAGGCGAGCGGCGAGGCCGTCATCCGTCTGGACGCGCACGCCCGCATCCCCGCCAACTTCCTGCAAAAGAACCTCGAGGCGCTTGAGCGCGGCGAGGACATCGTCGGCGGCAGCGTTTTGGGCGGCGACGTCAGCACGCCGTGGCAGGCCGTGCTCCGCGCGGTCGATACGTCGCGCTTCGGCGGCGGCGCGGCCCCGTTCCGCAACGCCGGTCAGGCGCGCTACGTCGACACGCTGGCCTATGCGCTCTACCGGCGCAGCGTCTACAACACCGTCGGCTTCTACGACGAGCGCCTGCGCCGCACCGAGGACAACGACATGCATTACCGCATGCGTCAGGCCGGATATAAATTCTATTTTTCGCCGGAAATCGTCTCCTACCACACCGCACGTACGAGCCTGCGCGGACAACTCCGCCAGAAATGGGGAAACGGCTACTGGATCGGCCGCACTATGCATATCCAGCCCAAATGCTTTGCCCCTCGCCATATGATCCCGGCGATCTTCGTGACCGTGCTGCTCTTCTGCCTGCTTCTGCTGCCGTTTACACCGTGGCCGCTGGCGATTCTGATGACGCCGTATCTGCTGCTCGACCTAGTTTTCTCCATCAAGGACGGCCTCAGCCAGCCCTGCGGCAACGCGCTTTGCATGCTCACGCTGCCGTTCATCTTCCCCGCCGTGCATATCGTCTACGGCACGGGCACGCTCGTGGGCCTCGCGTCAGGAAAGTGAGGCGCCGTCATGCTCGAATGGATTGACGACATCACGCGTTTCATCTTCCTTTGCGACGAACCCGCGCCCGCGGACATCATCTTCGTCCCCGGCAACGGCCACGCGGAGCCTTCCGAGCTCGCCGCGAAGCTGTATCGCGAGGGCTATGCGCCGCGCGTGCTTCCCTCCGGACGCTATGCCATCGGCACGGACGCATTTGCCGGGCAGAAATCCGGCGCGCGCGAATACGTCGGGCGCTTTGATACCGAATGGGCGTTCATGCGCCATGTGCTGACCGAAAACGACGTGCCGGATTCGGCCATTCTGCGCGAGGACGAGGCGACCTACACCTATCAAAACGCCATCTATTCCCGTAGGCGCACCGACGATGCGCACATCGACGTGCGCACGGCCATCGTGTGCGTGATGCCCGTGCACGCCCGCCGCGCCAAGATGTATTATCAGACGCTCTACCCCGAGGCCAGGCTGCTCGTCTGCCCCGTCACCGGCGCGGACGTTACCGCCGAAAACTGGATGCGTGAGCCGGAGGGCATCGACGCGGTTCTCGGCGAGCTGGAACGCTGCGGCGGCCAGTTCCACGACATATTGAAAGAGATCATGCTCTGATTTTTCTTTTGTACACACAAAAAATTCCTCCGCACGGCCATTCCGCGGCGGAGGATTCTTTTTATATTCACATATCGTTATCACGCAAATGTGTACCCGGCGCACTTGAGCGAGTCAATCGCCCGGTCGAAATTCTCCCTCTTGACCAGCACGTAATCCGTGTTGTACGTCGACACGGCGAATATGCCGACACCGCTTTCGGCGAGGATACCCGTGATTCTGGACAGGATGCCGATCAGCGAAAAGTCGAGTTCGCCCTGTATGCGAAACGCGCGCCAGCCGTCGTCGCGGTGCGTCGTCGCCTCGGGCGTGTCCTGCGTGCGGCAGACGAGCGAAATCTCCTCATCCGTCCTGCCGATGAAGTAAAACGGCGTGCTCAGGTCGATCGCCGACACGTCGCGCAGCTTGCAGACGGTCAGCTCATGTTCCAAAATGTGCAGCTCCATGTTCACTCTCCCGGTTTGCTTTGCCTCATTATACCAGAAACCGCCGCGCAAATCCAGCATGTGAAAAGAACGCCCGCGGCAAACGGACGTTCCGTATTTTCACATATTCGGTCTGCGCATCACTTGACAAAGCCCGCCACGCCGAATCCGCCCGGGCCGGAGTGCGCAGAGATCACGCAGCCGGTGTTGATCCAGCGGATGTTCCTGAAGCCCTTGTCGCGCATGATCCGCTCAGCCTCCTCGACAATGCTCTGCGCGAGGCCCTCGCAGTGGATCAGATACACCCACTCGCGGTCAAAGTCGTACTGATCGACGTATTCCGCCGCCATCTTCGGGCAGCACTTGGTCATCGCGCCGCGATATTTTTTCGTGGACATGAGCTTGCCGTCCAGAATCTCGATCAGCGGATGCAGGCCGAGAATCTTCGCGCCGAGGTACGCCGCATTGCTCACGCGCCCGCCCGCGCGCAGATAGTCGAGGTCGCCCGGGAAGAAGCCCATGCGCACATTGGCAATCGCCTCGTTGGCGACGGCGACGGCCTGCTCGACGGTCGCATCCGGATTCGCCTCGAGGAAGCGCGCCACGCGCATGACCACGGCGGTCTGGCCCGCGGTCACGGACTTGGTGTCGATGATCGTGATGCCCTCGCGGCCCTGTGCGGCGAGCGTCGCTGACTGCATGGAGCACGTCGTGCTCGCGGAGTACGCCAGATACAGGATCGGCCTGCCGGGGAACTCGCTTTGCAGCCTGTCAAACGCGACCTCGAAGTCGTGCGGCGTGCATCCCGCCGTGCGCGGCAGAATCTTGGTCTCTTTATAAAAATTGAACATCTGCGAAACCGGGAACGCGCCGTCATCCAGCGTCTTGTCGCCCATCTGCACATGCATCGGCACGACCGTCACGCCGTATTGCTCGACCCAGTCCTTCGGCATATCCGCGCCGGTTTCCACAACGAGAAGAATATTCGACATTGAAAAACACCTCATCCGTTTCATCATATGTGCGCAGTATACCACCCTCTCGTTTCTGAAATACTGACGAATTGTTTCAGGAATGTGAATAACATACGGATTTCATGTTTGTATCGCGCGGGTCAGTCGCCCGCTCGGCCTTTTGTAAAAAAATGCTTGACAAACGACGCCTTTGTGGTATAATAGATTTCGCTTGACAGGCAGTGCCGGTCAATTCGGGGTGTAGCGCAGTTTGGTAGCGTGCTTGAATGGGGTTCAAGAGGCCGCGAGTTCGAATCTCGCCACTCCGACCAAAGCTCAGAAGTTCAGCTTCTGGGCTTTTTTCTTTGATCATTCAGTGACCGGCTTCCTCTTTCGTTTTGGATATACGATGACCACCCGCTGCTTTCCGTTTTGGTTTGCGGCGGATGGCCTCATATTTTTTGCTTTGCGTGTCGTTAAAACGTCATTCGATGCCGAGCTTTGCCTTGATGAGCGCGATCTTGCGCCGGTCGTCTTTGTTCTTCACGTCTTTTCTGTATCCATCGTTTGCGGACGCGGAATAGACCTTCAAATAGTCCGGCAGGTCTAGAAGAAAATACCTCGCGCCGTTCTCCTCCGCAGTCGGAATGCCGTCCAAATCCACATCCGCAAACGGCTTCAGGCTCTCGATGGCCGCGAACGCACAACTAACCTTCTCTCTTTCAAAGGCGTGTTCGTGCAGATCGTAAAGCCGGTAGCCAAGCGCCTCCATCGCGCAGACGAGCTCGCCCCAGCGCTCGCCAAGAAACGATTCGGGAATCAGCACGTCGATGTCGTCCGCGTGCAGATCCTCATTCAGCCGCTGCTGCAAGCCGAGCGATCCATACAGAAGCGGCGTCACATGCAGACGCTCGTTCAGCAAACGCGCAACGCGCAGAAATTCATTCTTCATTCGGTTCTTCTCCATCCTGCTTCAGATCAACCGTCTCGTGATCGTCCTCTTTCACTGCCGCCTTGTGATAATGCGCCCAAATCACCCTCGCCTGCGCCTTGCCGATGCCATCCACCTGACAAAGATCGTCCGGCGTGGCCTGCGCGATGTTGGCGATGGACTTGAAGTGCGTCAGCAGCGCCCGCCGCCTCGTCGCGCCGATGCCGGGGATGTCCTCAAGCGAGGAGTGCATGCCCGCCTTTTGGCGAAGCTTGCGGTGATGCGTGATGCCAAAGCGGTGCGCCTCGTCGCGGATGCGCTGGATCAGGTGCAGCGCGGGCGACTTGCGGTCGAGCAGGATGCTCTCCTCCTGATGCGGCAGGAAGATCTCTTCCAGCCGTTTCGCCAGGCCGAATATCGGGATGTCGTATCCGACCGCCAGCATCGCCGTGCGCGCGAATCTCAGCTGCTGCGGGCCGCCGTCGATCAGGATCAGGTCCGGCAGGTCGGCAAAGCCCGTCAGCGGCGGCGCACCCTCGGGCAGCGTTCCGTCCGGGTTCAGCCTGCCCTCGGCGATGAGCGCCTCCCGCTCCTGCGTGGCGCGCGTCAGCCTGCGCGTGAGCACCTCGTTCATCGAGGCGAAGTCGTTCGCGCCCTCGACCGTCTTGATGCGGAAATGGCGGTATTCCTTCCTCGCCGCCTCGCCGTCGATGGCGACGACCATGCTCGCCACGGACAAAACACCTTGCGTATTCGAAATATCGTAGCCCTCGATGCGTCTGGGCACGGTCTCCATGCCCACGGCCTCGGCGAGCGCCGCGCACGCACCCGTGGTGCGCTCCTTCTGGCGCTCCAAATGGGCGTTGCGCTTGTCGAGGGCGTCGCGCGCGTTCTTGAGTGCCAGCTCGACGAGCTTGTGCTTGGTGCCTCGCTGCGGCTCGCGGACGTTGACCTTCGCCCCCTTGCGTTCGGTCAGGACGCTCGCGATATCCTCCGCCTGTTCGGGCAGCTCCATGCAGAGCACCTCGCTGGCCGCCTGCCGCCCTTCGTCGTAGAATTGCAGAAGGAATTGGCCCAAAATCTGCGAAACGCTCTGGTCGCCAGCGCCCTCGAGCGCGTAGTTCTCCGCGCCGATCATGTGGCCGCCGCGCACGAAGACGACCTCCACCATCGCGTCGATGTCGTCCGTCGCGCAGGCGAGAATGTCCTGATCGCCGCCGCGCACGTTGATGGCCTTCTGCCGCTCCATGAGGCTCTGTGCGTCGCGGATGCGGTCTCGGATGAGCGCGGCCTGCTCAAAGCGCATCTGCTTTGCCGCCTCGACCATCTGCTTATTCAGTCGCTCCATGACAGCATCGCTCCTGCCGCCGAGGAAATCGACGACCTCCTGCACGACCTCGCCGTATTCCTGCGGCGTCGTCAGACCCGCACAGGGCGCAAGGCACTCGCCGAGCTGGTGATGCAGGCATGGCCGCTTGTTCATGCCGGGCTTGATGGGCATCGCGCAGGTTCTAAGCGGGAACAGCGTGCGCAGCACGTCCATCACCTCGCGCACGCCCGTCGCGCCCATGTACGGTCCGAAATACTTCGCCTTGTCCTTGCCGACGCGCCGCACGAGCTCCACGCGCGGGTAATCCTGCGTCACGTCGATGCGCAGATACGGGTAATGCTTGTCGTCCTTGAGCAGGATGTTGTACTGCGGTTTGTGGAGCTTGATGAGGTTACTCTCCAGAATCAGCGCCTCGAGGTTCGTGTCGCACAGCACGATGTCGAAATCGTCGATGCGCGCGACCATCGCCCGCACCTTGACCGTGTGGTCACGCGAGGCGTGAAAGTACTGGCTGACCCTGTTTTTGAGGTTGATCGCCTTGCCGACGTAGATGATCTTCCCCTCGCTCTTCATCAGATAGCAGCCGGGGCAGGTCGGCAGCCGCTCAATCTTGAGCCTGAGCAGATCGTTCATCCGCTTCCCTCCACAAAATCAATGACAAAAGCGCGGAGCAGAATCCTCCGCCCCGCGTGTGCTATGCGCATTGCCCGACGCGGGATTACTCCCCGTCGTCCTCATCCCCATCGTCCTCGCCCTCGACAAAGCGGGTCTGCACGATGCTGATGAGCTTCTCCATCAGCTCCTCCTCCGGCGGGACGAACTCCTCCATCTCCTCGCCGTTCTCGTCGGTGAAGCTGTTGATCTTCATGATATACACGGGATCGTCGTCCGGGTCGTCGTCGGCCGCGTTCTCTTTGGCGTTGCAAAGCGCGGCGAACTCCTCGCCATTGTAGAAGAAGTAGTCCATCACTTCCAGCAGCAGGGTATTCCCCGCCTCGTCGGTGAACTCGACAATGTCGCGCTCCTGCATTTCTTCCTGAGTCATCGTCAATCCTCCTGTCCGCACGCCATGCGGTGCGGCATTATTATACCCGCTTGCGCATCAAAATGCAAGCGATTGCGGGCGCTTTTTGCCGCCGGGTCAAACCTCGATCTCAAAGGGCAGCAGGTCCAGAATGTCCTTCTGCGCATCGACGCCCGGATAGACCTCAAGGAGCTTGAGGCCGCGCGAGGTCAGAATGAACACGCAGCGTTCGGTGACGTAGAGCACCTTCTGGCCGTTAGCGATGGCGTTGCGCGCCGAGAAGCTGATGGAGCGCACATCGCTGACGAACTTGGGCACGGATCCGTTGCGCTCGATGTGAACGCCGCTCTCATTCTTGCTGACCTCAAGGCCCTTCGTGTTGAAGGTCAGGCAGAAGACGACCGTCGGCGTCTTGGCGGTGATGTTGGCGAAACCGCCGATGCCCGCGTATGCGCCCGGGCCGCGATGCGCGTTGACGTTGCCGTGGCGGTCGACCTCCAGCGCGCCCATGAAGCAGATGTCCAGGCCGCCGTTGTTGTACAGGTCGAACTGGTTGCTCATGTCGTAGACGGACGCCGCGCCGATCATCGCGCCGAAGACCTTACCGCTGGCCGGGAAGCCGCCGATGCCGCCGGACTCGACCGTCAGCGTGATGTGGTCGAGCATGCCGCTCGCCTTGGCGAACTGGGAAATCGTCTCCGGGATGCCGATGCCGATGTTGACGATGTCCTCCTTGCGCAGCTCGCGGGAGGCGCGCTCGCCGATGATGAGGCTCGCGGTGTTGCGCGGCTTGTGGCCGTTGGAGACGGACTCGAGCTTCTCGACCCACTCATGCCACTGCTCGTAGCGGATCTCGAAGCTGCCGGTCAGCGCGGTGAGCGCCTCGTCCTTGGGCTCCGGCTCGACGACGACAATCGCGTCGACGAGGCAGCCCGGAATGATGGCGTTGCGCGGGCGGCTGGGCACGTCCACGAGGCGGTCCACCTGCACGATGACGATGCCGTTGTTGGCCTTGGCCGCCTGGCAGATGGACAGCGCGTCGCCGGACATGTACATATCGTCAAAGGAGATGTTGCCCTTGGGGTCGGCCGCCGTGCCCTTGATGATCGCGACGGTGATTTTGGGCAGTTTATAATACAGGAACTCCTCGCTGTCGACCTGCACGATCTTGACGAACGAGCTGTCGGTGGAAATCTGGTTGATGCCCGGCCCCTCGCGGCGCGGATCGACGAAGATGTCAAGGCCCACCTTCGACAGCGCGCCCGGGATGCCGCCAGCCTGCGCGCGGATGGCATGGGAGATGCAGCCCAGCGGCAGGTTGTACGCCTCAAAGCGATTTTCCAGAATGATCTTCTTGGTGCTGGGCATCGCGCCGAAATGGCCGCAGATCAGCCTGTCCACGGCGCCCGCGCGGATGTAGCCCTCCGCCGCGCAATCCTCGTCCCACACGCCGAAGCCCGCGCTGGAGACGATGGTCAGGTGCTTGGGCGAGTGTGTCTGCTGATAGCGCTTGTAGAGCGCCTCGTGCAGCTCCACGGGGTTCTCGATGCCCACAAAGGAGTTGACGCAGATGCAGTCCCCGTCCCGGATGAGGCTGATGGCCTCGTCCGCATTCATGATGCGATACATATTCTTACCGCCTTTCATCCTCGGCTTTTTTCGCATATACTTTGTTATTATATCATGTGAAAGCGCGCCGTTCAAGCGCTAATGCCGCCAAACCGCCGTCTTTTGTGCATGAATCTTGCATGTTCTCCGCTTCATTACAAAAATTTTCCCGAAATTTCTGAAAAACGCTTGATTTTTTCAAGGTGATGTGGTAATATACTTAACCGGCACATCCTTGTTCTGCCTGAGAAATGGCAGAGCCAGAGTCCAAAAGGAGGTGAAAGGATCATGAATAAGTACGAACTGATCTACATCATTGATACCGCCGTCGAGGAGACCGCCCGCAAGGCGCTCATCGAGAAGTTCAACGGTGTCATCGCTGCCAACGGCGGCGAGGTCGTGAAGGTGGATGAGTGGGGCAAGCGCCGTCTCGCCTACGCCATCGACTACAAGACCGAAGGCTATTACGTGTATGTCGCTTTCAACGGCAGCAGCGAGCTGCCCAAGGAGCTCTCCCGTAATCTCGGCATCAACGAGAGCGTCATCCGTTCTCAGGTTGTCAAGCTGGTGGAGAAGAAGAGCAGCGTCAAGCCGCGCCCGGTGCGTGTCGCTCCGGTTGTCGAGGAGACCGCCGCTGTCGTCGAGACCGCTGAGAAGACCGAAGAGTAATGCGATATCATCGCCAAATGAGGAACAGAGTGAATTATGAATAAGGTTTTTATGATCGGCAACCTGACCCGTGACCCCGAGATGAGATCGACCCAGAGCGGTACGCCCGTCTGCACCTTCGGTATCGCGGTCAACCGCCGCTTTAAGAATCAGCAGACCGGCCAGTTCGAAGTTGATTTCTTCAACGTTGTCGCATGGCGTCAGCTCGCCGAACTCTGCAGCCGCTATCTGGCCAAGGGCAGGAAAGTTGCCGTGACCGGTTCCATCCAGATTCGCAACTATGAAGCCCAGGACGGCTCCAAGCGCACTTCTGTGGAGATTCAGGCCGACGAAGTCGAATTCCTCTCCGCCAATCCGAACGGCGGCGCTTCCAATGGCGAATACCGCTCCGCTCCCACCGCTGCCCCCTCTGCCCCGCGCGCGCAGGCTCCGGCCTTCTCGCCGGCGGATAGCGGGTTCACGCAGGTGGATGATGACGAACTTCCGTTTTAACTGACTGAGAAAACAACAATCGCCGGATGACCGGCAATGAAAGGAGAGCATACCATGTCTGAGGATCGTGGAGCACGCCGTCCGCGTGGCCGCAAGCCGCGCCGCAAGGTTTGTGCGTTCTGTGTCGATAAGATCGAGTACATCGACTACAAGGATTTCCGTGACGTCAATTCCCGCATGCGCCGCAACATCAACGAGCGCGGCAAGATCATGCCCCGCCGTATGAGCGGCAACTGCGCCAAGCATCAGCGTCAGCTGTCCGAGGCCATCAAGCGCGCCCGTGCCATCGCGCTGCTGCCCTACACCGCTGAGTAATTTGCGTCATACGAGCCGTCGGTTTTCCGGCGGCTTTTTCTTTTTCTTATAAAAACAGAGCCCGCCGAAGCGTTTTGCCCGGCAGGCTCTTCTTCTATTTCATTTTACTCAGCGTTTGCGGAAGAACTCCACGTCGCGCAGAATCTCCTCCTCCGTTTCGCCCTCGCGGACGCGCCGCGCCGCCACGATTCGCCGTTCGCTGTCGTCGTCCACGCAGGTCACAAGAAGCAGAATCTGATCGTCGGGATACACGCCGACCGCGTTGGTGAACAGCGAGTATTCCATGATGGCGTCGATGGCCGCATTGCGCTGCTGAACGCTCTTGGAGAAGAACTGACCCAGATTGACGTAATGTTCGTCGTCCCGGTCAAGGCCGTACGTGCCGACGGCAAAAATGACGTAACGCCCGTCCTCGTAGGCTGTATCGAACGTCAGGAACGGATTGGCCCGCAGGAACGACACGTCCTCGAAATTGCGCAGCGCGCCGAACATCGCGCCCGTCTTCATGTTGTGGCCGTAGAGGATCAGCGTGTAGGGCCGGGTGGACAGGTCGCACGTCTCCTCCATGAAGATCGCGCCGTTTTTGTTGTGGTAGCCGCGATAATCGCGATTGAGATAATACGAATTGTCGCGCTTCACGACGACCTCGTCGATCAGATCCTCGACGGTCAACCAGCCGATAATGTCCTTGTTCTGCCGCTGAATCTTCTCAAACCGGCTGCGCACGCGCGAGTACGGGTTTCCCGGATACGCCATCGGCTCAAGGCGCGTCAGCGGCGTGGGCGACGGCTCCGGCGTGGCCGGCACATCGGGCGTCGCGGACGACGTGGGCTCGGGCGTCAGCGCCAGTGCGGCCGTCGGTGTGGTTTCGGGCAGCTCCGGCGCAGCGGTCGCCTCCGGCACATACGGCGCGGGCGTCATCATCGCGTAATATTCCTCGCGCAGCGCCGCGGCCGCCTGCCTGTTCTTAAAGAAATCCGCGACATAGCCCGTCAGCGTCGCCGCGCAGTAGACGAACAGGCACAGCAGCGCGACCTCCACGACGCGCGTCGGGTCGACGTGAAGCTCTGGGCCGATGTGTTTCGGCGGCTTCCTGCGATGATGGGCAGGCATCTCGCTCTTGTATGCCGCGCGGACGTATTTTCGCGGCGTGCCGTCGTCGGTTGGGTGCGGCACATGCGTTTTGGGCACATTCTTGCCCCGCCGGAGTTTGAGCAGGAGCGCGCGGATGCGCTCCGCGATATCCTGCAAAAATTCGGGCATCCGCCGTTCACCTCCCGCCTAACGCAATATGCCGATATTATACCACATTTTATGTAAACAGGAAAGGATATTTTCCGATTCGCCGCCTGCATTTCCGCGCATCGTAAAAAGCGGCTCCCCATCGAAGCCGCCGTTATGGTGCTATCAGCCGCCCTTTCTGCCTGCCGTGAGGATCATCCCGAACAGGCCGCCCGCCGCCAGGCCCATGCCCAGGTCGGCCAGATACGCGGTGAGCTGCGGGCTCTGCCCCATCAGCAAACAGCACACGACGATACCGACTGCCATATACAGCACGCCCACGCATGCCCCGCGCATCGCGCCGCCGCTCGCGCCCGCGTTCATCGCCGCCGTCACGCCCGCGAGGATCGAGACGAACTTCACGACCTGATTGATCGCCGATATCGCGCCGTCGCTCGCGTTCCACCAATTGAGCAGCAGCGCAAAGATCGCCACCGCGATGATCGTGATGGACGCCGCCACCAGCACGCCCTTCATCACCGCACCCAGCGGCCCGCTCCCCCGCTTCGTGCGCCGCGCGCCCCTTCTGACCGACCGCCTGAACGAGTCCATGCCCCGCTCCCGTCTCGCGGCAAACGGCTGCGCCTTGTTTTCCATGCACAACTCCCCTTCCAAACAAAAAGTCCCGCTTTGTCATGGTCAACCCTATGACGAAGCGGGACTTCATATGCGGTTTGAATCAGATGAGCTGCTCGGAATCGTTGGTCACGGAGAGCTGCTCGACGTTGCGGACAGCCCAGCGCGCGAACACCATCTGGGTCTTCGCCTCGCCGACCTCCACGGTCAGCACGTCGTCCTTGATGTTGGTGACGGTGCCGTAGATGCCGCCGATGGTGCAGATGCGGTCGCCGCGCTTGAGGGCCGCGAGCATCTCCTTGGCTTCCTTGTCCTTCTTGCGCTGCGGACGGATCAGGATGAACCAGAACACAACGAAGATCAGGATCATCGGCAGGAGCTGAACGAGCATGATGATGATCTGGGAGCTCATCGGGATCTCTTCGGCGGACATCGCAGCAGCATCGGGCGCAGCGGTCGCCGCCGCGTCAGCCAGCAGCTTCATCAGATTGGAATTCATGGGAAAGACACATCCTTTCGATTATTAGGGACGTAAAGTAACCTCATTATTATACATGGTTTGCCGCCAAACCGCAAGCCCCGGAAGCAAATTTCGCAACTGACCGCCGTCAGAAATTGCGGCTCATGTCGTAATTGTTGAAGAAATCGCGGCGGAACTCCTCGTAGCGGTCCTCCTCGATGGCCTTGCGGATGCGCTCCATCAGCCGCAGCAGATAGCGCAGATTGTGGATGGTCGCAAGACGGCCGCCGGTGATTTCTCCCGCCTTGAACAGATGGCGGATGTACGCGCGCGAGAAGTTCTGGCAGGCGTAGCAGTCGCAGCCCTCCTCGATCGGGCCAAAGTCGTGTGCGTACTGCGCGTTGCGGATGACGAGGCGGCCACTGTCGGTGAAGCATGTGCCGTTGCGGGCTACGCGCGTGGCGAGCACGCAGTCGAACATGTCGATGCCGCGATACACGCCCTCCACGAGGCAATCCGGGCTGCCCACGCCCATCAGGTAGCGCGGCTTGTTCACCGGCATATACGGCATCATCGCGTCGAGCATGCCGTACATGACGGGCTTGGGCTCGCCGACGCTCAGGCCGCCAATGCCGTAGCCAGGGAAATCCATGTCGGAGAGCACCTTCGCGCTCTCGATGCGCAGATCCTCGTAGAACGCGCCCTGCACGATGCCGAACAGCGCCTGATCCTCGCGGGTGTGGTAGTCCTTGCAGCGCTGCGCCCAGCGGTGCGTGCGCTCCATGGCCTCCTTCGCCGTGCGGTGGTCGCAGGGATACGGCGAGCAGACGTCAAACGCCATCGCAATGTCGCTGCCCAGCGCCTCCTGAATCTGCATGCTCGTCTCCGGACCGATGAACATCCGGCTGCCGTCGAGGTGGCTCTGGAAGTGGACGCCCTCCTCCTTGATCTTGCGCAGGCTCGCCAGCGAAAAGACCTGGAATCCGCCGGAGTCGGTCAGGATCGGCTTATTCCAGCTCATGAAGCGGTGGAGCCCGCCGGCCTCCTTGATGAGGTCCTCGCCCGGGCGCAGATGCAGGTGGTAGGTGTTGGAGAGGATGATCTGCGAGCCGATTTCCTCGAGCTCGCGCGGGGTCATCGCCTTGACGGTCGCCTGCGTGCCCACGGGCATGAAGATCGGCGTCTGGATGTCGCCGTGCGTGGTGTGGACGACGCCGCGGCGCGCGTGCGTTTTGGCGTCTTTCTTGACCAGATCGAATGTGATTGCGGGTGGCATGTTTTGTCCTTTCTCGCGCCTCTGCGCTGAACACGCGCATGCGCATGGGGTTTATTGGCACGGGTCGCGGCGCTTCGCCGTCCCGTTGTCAGCGTTTCATCGCGCACAGGTCGATCATCAGCCGCTCAATGCGCTGCTGATGCGTGCTGTAATACGCGATTTCAGAAATATATTTGCGATGCGTCAGAAAGAAAAACAGATAGGCCGCGACGCGCCGCTTTTCAATCAGCTCAAGCCGCCTTTTCGTCAGCGTCAGCCACGTATCGCGCGAGGGCTTCTCCTCCTCGCACGGCTCCACGGCGTCAAGCACAGCCTGCACGCGCTCCGGCTCGCAGCTGATCAGGTTGCCGCGGCTCTCCTCGCCGCTCCCCTGTATCAGCATGTACTTCGCCGCCAGCGCGGTCTCATACAGCCCGCGCCCGAACGACACATGGCGCACGGCCCGCTCGCCCGTGGGCATGCCGATGGTGTTGCGGCCATGCAGGCGGTAGCGGATGAGCTGTTTTTTCATATAATACAGCCCGCCGTGCAGCGCGGCGATCATGTTGATCAGCCAGTCGTGCGTCCAGAGTTTGTCCATCGCGACATACTCCTGCGCCAGGCTCCGCCTGATCGCCATCGCGCAGCCTTGGCCCTGATTGCGGCCCACCATCTCATCAAACGTGATGCGCACGACCTCGCCCGGCTCGCGCATCACGCGGTCGGATACCCAAAGGTTTTCAAGCCGGTCCTGCGGGCGCATGCGCCTGCCATCACCGTCGATGGTCATAAAGTCGCAGATCAGCGAGAGCACGCGCTCGTTTTTTTCAAATACAGCCAGCATCTCTCCGACCTTCTCCGGCATCCACACGTCGTCCTGGTCGCACAGGAAGATCACGTCGCCCGTGCAGGCCGCAATCGCCCGCCGGAAGCTCGCGCGAAAGCCCTGATTGCGCGCGCTGGTCATCACGTTCCATTTTACGTCGGCGTGAGCCTCGCGGAAGCTTTCGATGATGGCGAGCGTGCCGTCCGACGATCCGTCGTCGCTGATGACGATCTCGTCCACGGGCCTCGTCTGCGCAAATATGGATTCAAGCTGCTCCGCGAGGTATTTCTCCCCGTTGTATGTGCTCATGGCGATGGAACATTCCATGTGCTGCGCCTCCATGCTGCGTCAAATCACGCCGTCATCGCTTGTTTTTCCGGTGATCATCATCGCATCGCCGAAGCTGAAGAAGCGATAGCGTTCCTGCACGGCGATTTCGTATGCAGCCAGCGCGTTTTCGCGGCCCATCAGTGCGGAGATCAGCATCAGCAGCGTGCTCTGCGGCAGATGGAAATTCGTGATCAGCGCATCGACCGCCTTGATTTTGACGCCGGGCGTGATGAAAATCTGCGTGAAGCCGCTGCCCGGATGCACGATGCCGTCCTCGGTTGCGACGGTCTCCAGCGTGCGCACGCTCGTCGTACCGACGCAGACGATGCGCCCGCCGCGTTTGCGCGCCGCGTTGATGCGCTCGGCCTGCTCCGGCGTGACCTCGTAGTACTCGCTGTGCATGTGGTGGTCGGCGACGTCCTCCTCCTTGACCGGGCGGAACGTGCCAAGACCCACGTGCAAAAGCACCGGCACGATGTCGATGCCCTTCTCTTTGATGCGCGCCATCAGCTCCGGCGTGAAGTGCAGGCCGGCTGTCGGCGCGGCGGCGCTGCCGTCCACCTTGGCGTAGACGGTCTGGTAGCGCGTCCTGTCCTCGAGCTTCTCGTGGATGTACGGCGGCAGCGGCATTTGCCCCAGCCTGTCGAGCACGTCCTCGAACACGCCCTCGTATTCAAAGCGCACCGTGCGCCCGCCGTCCTCGCTGACGGTTAGGATCTCGGCCTTCAGCTCGCCCTCGCCGAACACGAAGCGCGCGCCGGGCTTGGCCTTCCTGCCGGGCTTGAGGATGACCTCCCAGTCGGTGAGGTTCAGCCTGCGCAGAAGCAAAAACTCAATTGCGCCGCCCGTGCCTTCCTTGACGCCGTACAGGCGCGCCGGGATGACGCGCGTCTGGTTGATGACCAGCACGTCGCCGGGATTCAGGTACTCGATCACGTCGCGGAAGACGCGGTGCTCGATCGTGCCGTCCTCCCTGTGATAGACGAGCAGACGGCTGCTGTCGCGCGGCTCGGCGGGCGTCTGGGCGATGAGTTCCTCGGGCAGGTTGTAATTAAAATCGGAAGTTTTCATTTTAATCGTCTCGATTTTTCTTTATATTATAAGGATTTAATCCAGCATGGACATCTGTCCCTCGGCCTTCGCCGCCAGCTTCATATCCACAGGCATCGGAATCTTCATATGGTCATACGCCGCCTGTGTGCAGATGCGGCCGCGCGGCGTGCGCATGATGAAGCCCAGCTGCAGCAGGTACGGCTCGTAGACATCCTCGATGGTCACAGCGTCCTCGCCCGTCGTCGCAGCCAGCGTGTCAAGGCCGACCGGGCGTCCGCCGAACTTCTTCATCATCGTCGTGAGAATCGCGCGGTCGACGCGGTCAAGGCCCAGCTCGTCCACGTCCAGCAGCCGCAGCGCCTCGTCCGCCATCTTCTTGGTGATGACGCCGTCGCCGCGCACCTGTGCATAGTCGCGCACGCGCTTGAGCAGGCGATTGACGATGCGCGGCGTGCCGCGGCTGCGCCTGGCGATCTCGCGGACGCCGTCCTCCTCCGCCTCGATGCCCAGCACACCGGCGGAGTGATACACGATCTTCATCAGCTCGTCCGTCGTGTACATCTGCAGGCGGAAGATGATGCCGAAGCGGTCGCGAAGCGGCGCAGAGAGCGAACCCGCGCGGGTCGTCGCGCCGATCAGCGTGAACTTGGGCAGGTCGAGCCGGATGCTCCGCGCGCTGGGGCCCTTGCCGATCATGATATCCAGCTCGTAGTCCTCCATCGCCGGGTAGAGCACCTCCTCCACCGAGTGCGACAGGCGGTGAATCTCGTCGATGAACAGCACGTCGCCGCTCGAGAGGTTCGTCAGCAGGCTCGCCAGATCGCCTGCGCGCTCGATGGCCGGGCCGCTGGTCACGCGGATGTTCTGGCCCATCTCGGCGGCGACGATGCCCGCGAGCGTCGTCTTGCCCAAGCCCGGCGGGCCGTAGAGCAGAATGTGATCCAGCGAATCGCGGCGCTGACGGGCGGCCTGAATGTAGATGTTCAGGCTGTCCTTGACAGCCTCCTGCCCAACGTACTCGCGCAGCGTTTTGGGCCGCAGGCTGCTCTCCTGGTCGTCTTCCTCCTCGCGGAATCCGCTCATCACAAGGCGTTCTTCTTCCATCGGCTCCACCTCTTTATCAATCAATGCTTACTTTCTCGTTATATCACACGAAACGGTTCTGCGCCGCGTCGTAGGCATAGCCCACGGCCTCAAGCGCGCTCACAATCGCTTCCTTGTCCTCGTCCATATCCTCGCACAGCGCGTCGAGCGTCGCGTACTTGTCGCGCAGCTTCATGTTCACCGCGCTCAGCAGCATCATCGGGTCCTTGGGCAGCATGTGCACCCTCCTTTACAGACTGCCGATCTGCCGCAGCGCGAGCATGATCAGCTGATCGGTCGTTTGCGCCTGATCGCGCACGAGGTTGATCGCCCGCGCGGCCTCGGCGCTCGTGTAGCCCAGCGCCTGGAGCGCGGCCTGCGCCTCCTGCTGCGCACTGCCCACGGGCGCGGAAACCGGCGCGCTCATCCCGGCGGTGTTTACGTCGGCCTGCTCGATCTTATCTTTCAGCTCGAGCACGATGCGCTGCGCGGTCTTTTTTCCGATGCCCGGCGCGCGGGAAAGCGCGGTCATGTCGCCCGTCGCAATGGCGATGGACAGGTCACGCAGAGGCAGACTCGACAAAACGCCCAACGCCGTCTTCGCGCCCACGCCCGTCACCGTACACAGCCTGCGGAACATCGCGCGCTCCTGCTTGGTCGAGAAGCCGAACAGCTCCATGGCGTCCTCGCGCACATTCATCACCGTATAGCAGCGCCAGTTTTCGCCCGTGGCCGGCGCATCCGCCAACGTCGAATTGGAGCACATGAGCGAAAAGCCCACGCCGCCCGCATTGATGACCAACTCGCCGGGGCTCTTTTCGGCGACCTTGCCCTCGATAAAAGCGATCATGCTTACGTTTCCTTTCGTTATGTCACTTGATGCGGAATTGCTCGCGCCCCGCGCCCGCGTGCGCATGCGTAATCGCGCAGGCCACAGCGTCGGCGGCGTCGTCCGGCTTGGGAATCTCCTTGATGCCCAGCAGCATCCGCACCATCATCTGCACCTGATGCTTATCCGCGCCGCCGTAACCGACGACGGCCTGCTTGATCTGCATCGGCGTGTATTCATACAGCTTGTCGGTATACGCCTGACACGCCGCCAGCGCCACGCCGCGCGCGCCCGCGACCTGTATGCCGGTGGTGATATTCTTGGAAAAGAAAAGCTCCTCAAACGCGATTTCGTCGGGCTTGAACGTCTCGATCAGCGCCTTCACATTGCGCTCGATGGACGCCAGCCGTGTGGGAAACCGGTCGCGCGGATAGGTGATCACCGCGCCGTACTGGATCAGCTTTTCCTTGTAGCCGTTTGATTCGATGACGCCCCAGCCCATCGTCGCAAGGCCGGGGTCAATGCCCAGGATTCTCAATCTTTCTTCCTCTTTATATCATAAGGTTTGACATCCAATTCAGTTTATCCTATTTTTCGGGGTATGTCAATCGCTTTTGCGCGCTTTTTATGCATAAAAATCACCGTATAATGCATATTTTTGCATTTGCGTTCCATATATCGCCCATTTTACGTGAAAATTTTTGTCTCACGCACACAAACTTGCATGGATAGCCGGAATATTTAATCATTGCTCTTGCATTTTTATGAATAAAGCGCTATAATGTCAAAACGTAACAGCAATTTTGCAGGACAAACCCTGCTTAAACAGGAGGAACCGATTATGGCGAATAAGAAGTATAATCGCGTGCTGCTGGCCTATTCCGGCGGTCTGGATACGTCCATCATCATCCCGTGGCTCAAGGAGAACTACGGCTGCGCGGTCATCTGCTGCGCTGCGGACGTGGGCCAGGGCGAGGAGCTCGCGCCCCTGCACGAGAAGGCCAAGAAGACCGGCGCTGAGAAGCTCTACATCGAGGATCTGCGCAAGGAGTTCGTCGAGGACTTCATCTGGCCGACGCTCAAGGCCGACGCCGTTTACGAGAACAAGTACCTGCTGGGCACCTCTTTCGCCCGCCCGCTGATCGCCAAGCGCCTGGTTGAGATCGCCAAGGCCGAGAACTGCGACGCGATCTGCCATGGCTGCACCGGCAAGGGCAACGATCAGGTGCGCTTTGAGCTGACGATCAAGGCCTTCGCGCCGGAGATGCCCATCATCGCCCCGTGGCGCGAGTGGGACATCAAGACCCGCGAGGAGGAGATCGACTACGCCGAGGCCCGCGGCATCCCGGTTCCGGTCAAGAAGGATCGTCCGTACTCGATGGACCGCAACATCTGGCACCTCTCCCATGAGGGCTGCGACCTTGAGGACCCGGCCAACGAGCCGCCGCGCGACCTGCCGCTCATCTGCGTGCATCCCGAGGACGCGCCGGACACCCCCGAGTACGTCACCATCGACTTTGAGAAGGGCATCCCGGTCGCCGTCAACGGCGAGAAGCTGGACGCCGTCGCCCTGCTTGAGAAGTGCAACGAGATCGCTGCGCGCAACGGCGTGGGCATCGCCGACATGGTCGAGAACCGTCTGGTGGGCATGAAGTCCCGCGGCGTCTACGAGACCCCCGGCGGAACGCTGCTCTACGCCGCGCACCGCAACCTCGAGGAGATCACCGTCGACCGCGACACCGCGCACTATAAGGATCAGGTTGCCGTCAAGTTTGCCGAGCTGGTCTACAACGGCCTGTGGTATACCCCGCTGCGCGAGGGCCTGTCCGCGTTCGTGGACGTGACCCAGCAGTACGTGACCGGCACCGCCAAGCTCAAGCTCTACAAGGGCAACTGCATCGGCGCGGGCGTCACCTCTCCGTACAGCCTGTACATGGAGGACATCGCGACCTTCGGCGACTCGGGCGAAATGTACAGCCACAAGGATTCCGCCGGCTTCATCAACCTCTACGGTCTGCCGCTCAAGGTTCAGGCCATGATGAAGGAAAAGGCCGGGCTCAAGAAGTAATTCCCGCATATGAAGGAGGCTGTGTTCGCGCGGCCTCCTTTTCTTCCTATTTGTGAGGCGATTTTGGGGTACGTCACGCCCCGCTTCGCTTCGCGCTTCTCTACCGAAAATTTCAGGAGGTACACCATGAAACTCTGGGGCGGACGCTTTGAAAAGAAGACCGACGGTCTGGTCGACGACTTCCACTCCTCCATCACGTTTGATAAGCGCCTGTATCATCAGGACATCGCCGGTTCCATCGCGCACGCGACCATGCTCGGCGAGCAGGGCATCATCCCCAAGGCCGACGCGGACGCCATCGTCGCGGGTCTTCGCGCCATCGAGCAGGACATCGACGCGGGCCATGTGCAGTTCGAGCTCGACGCCGAGGACATCCACATGAACGTCGAGAAGCTGCTCATCGAGCGCATCGGCGACGCGGGCAAGCGCCTGCACACCGGCCGCAGCCGCAACGATCAGGTTGCGCTCGACTGCCGCATGTACGTGAAAGACGCCTCGAAGGAGGCCAGCGGCCTCATGGCCGAGCTGTGCCACACGCTGCTGACCATTGCCAAGGCCAACACGGCGACCATCATGCCCGGCTACACGCACCTTCAGCGCGCGCAGCCCATCACGCTCGCGCACCACATGATGGCCTACTTCCAGATGTTCTCCCGCGACATGCAGCGCATGAAAGAGGTCTACGCCCACGCCGATGTGATGCCTCTGGGCTCCGGCGCGCTGGCCGGGACGACCTATCCGCTCAACCGCGAGCGCGTCGCCGAGCTGCTGGGCTTCTCCGCCATTTCGATGAACAGTCTGGACGGCGTGTCCGACCGCGATTTTGTCTGCGACTACCTCTACGCCGCCTCCGCCTGCATGATGCACCTCTCGCGCTTCTGCGAGGAGCTCATCCTCTGGAACACGCACGAGTTCCGCTTCGTGGAGATGGACGACGCCTTTGCGACCGGCTCGTCGATCATGCCGCAGAAGAAGAACCCCGACGTCGCCGAGCTGATCCGCGGCAAGACGGGCCGCGTCTTCGGCGACCTCACCGGACTGCTCACCACGCTCAAGGGCCTGCCGCTCGCCTACAACAAGGACATGCAGGAGGACAAGGAGGCGCTCTTTGACGCGCGCGACACGCTCGTCAAGTCCCTCGTCGTGTTCAACGGCATGCTCTCCACCTGCACCTTCCGCAGCGAAAACATGGCCCGCGGCGCCGAGGGCGGCTTCACCAACGCGACCGACGCCGCCGATTACCTCGTCAAGAAGGGCATGCCCTTCCGCGACGCCCACGCCGTCATCGGCCACCTCGTGCTCCACTGCATCAAGGAAAACAAGGCGATTCTCGATCTCTCCCTCGATGAGCTCAAGACGTTCTCCGAGCTGTTTGACGAGGACGTGTTCGAGGCCTGCTCGATGCACGCCTGCGTGACCCTGCGCGACGTGCCCGGCGGCCCCGCGCCCAACCGCGTCAAAGATGCGATTGAGGCCGGCGAGAAGTGGCTGGATGCATTCAGCATCTGATCTTCTATCATAGAAACAATCCTCCGCATCACACGACACGGAGGATTTTCTTTATATCCACATATCAGAATTTCGCACGTTTCCTCAGCACTTTCCTATACCCCACATCATCATCTTTATCGCTGCTGACGACCTCAAGCTCCCCGCCATCGATCATCTTCTCGATCCGCTTTGCAATCCACACATCGCCGATGCCGAGCCGGTATTTGCCGATCACGCCGCCGACCGCCCGCGCCATGTGAAACTCGTCTGGCTGACCCGCGATCTCTCTCCTGATGAACGCATCGTAGAAATCCTCCGGCACACTCTGCACTCTGCCGTTTACGACGGCCCGCAGCGGCGCGTTTTCCTCGCAGAGCTGCGCCCACTGCATCGCGCACGCCGCCAGCATGCCGCGCTCTGCCTTCACCTGACCGAGCGCAAACCTGCCGAACATGCCGGGCTCAACCTCGCCCCAGCTCATGTATTCCCGCGCGGTATTGCCGTCGCAGACGATTTTCGGCAGCTCGACGACATACACCTCGCCGCCGCTTTTCGCCCTGCGCAGCTGTGCCAAAAACCAAACCGTGCCGCATCGTTCGTCCGGCTGGTCGCTCGTCCACACGCGCACGGCCTCGCCCGCCTCATAACGCTTGATCACATCGTCAAGCCCCGGCGCATCGACATTGCGGATATCGCCCATACTCAAAGCCATGTCGAACCCGAACACGTCGCCGCGTTCCGTCCCGAGCGGCACGGCGCTCTCCCATTCGCAGCGCTCACGCTCCTCGTGTCGGCGCTTCGCTTCGGCGATTTCGGCATCCGTTGCGGGCGTGCCGTCGTCATGGCGCACGATCACGCTCGTCGCGCCGCCCACGTATTTGCCCTTGCCGTAGCCCTGCGCGATGCGGATGCCCCCGCAGGCGCTCTCGCCGAACACGATTTCCATCATGGCGATGACCCCCATGTATATGATATCTCATTATACAGCGCGGCACGCTTCGCCGCAACATGAAAAGACGCCCGGCCAATGACCGAACGTCCGTCTATTTTGATTACTTCTGATCCTGATACACCAGCGCCGCGCCCACGAAATCGCGGAACAGCGGATGCGGGCGGTTCGGGCGGCTCTTGAGCTCGGGGTGATACTGCACGCCGATGAACCACGGATGATCCGGCAGCTCGACGATCTCCACGAGGTTGCGGTCGGGGTTGATGCCGCCGATGCGCATGCCCGCGTCCTCGAACTTCGCGCGATACTGGTTGTTGAACTCGTAGCGATGGCGATGGCGCTCGAAGATGTCCTTTTCGCCGTACGCCGCGTACGCCAGCGAATCCTCGGCGAGGCGGCAGGGATACTTGCCAAGGCGCATGGTGCCGCCCTTCTCGTCGATGTTCTGCTGATCGGGCATCAGGTCGATGACCGGATACGGCGTATTGGGGTCAACCTCGCTGGTGTGCGCGCCGTTGAGGCCCAGCACGTGGCGGGCGAACTCGACGACCGCCATCTGCATGCCCAGGCAGATGCCCAGGAACGGCACGTTGTTCTCGCGGGCGTACTGCACAGCCGCGATCTTGCCCTCGAGGCCGCGCTCGCCGAAGCCGCCCGGCACGAGCACCGCGCAGCAGTCGCCCAGCTTCTCGCGGGCGTTCTCCGGCGTGACCGTCTCGGCGGCGACCCACTCGATCTTGACCTTCGCGTGGTGATAGATGCCGCCGTGCGTCAGCGCCTCGACGATGGACAGATAAGCGTCCGGCAGCTCGACGTACTTGCCGACGATGGCGATGCGCACCTCGCGCTGCGGCGTCATCAGGCGGCGAACCATCTCCTCCCACTCTGCGATATCGGCCGCGGGCGCGTCGATGCCCAGCAGGCGGCAGACGCAGGCGTCCAGCCCCTCCTCGTGGATCATCAGCGGGACTTCATAAATGCTCTTGGCGTTGAGGTTCTCAAATACGCAGTCGCCGGAGATGTTGCAGAACATGCCGATCTTGTTGCGCACGTCGCGCGGAATCGGCATCTCGCTGCGGCAGACGAGGATGTCCGGCTGAATGCCCAGGCCGGTCAGCTCCTTGACGGAGTGCTGCGTCGGCTTGGTCTTGAGCTCGCCCGCGGCGGAAATGTACGGCACGAGCGTGACGTGGATGTAGATGACGTTCTCGCGGCCGACCTCGCTCTTGAGCTGGCGCGCAGCCTCGAGGAACGGCAGGCTCTCGATGTCGCCGACGGTGCCGCCGATCTCGGTGATGACCACGTCCGGCGCGTTCTCGCCGAGGGAGACCTCGAGCATGCGGCGCTTGATCTCGTTGGTGATGTGCGGGATGACCTGAATCGTCGCGCCCAGATATTCGCCCTTGCGCTCGCGGGAGATGACGGTCCAATACACGCGGCCGCTGGTGACGTTGGCCGCCTGCGTGAGCGACTCGTCGATGAAGCGCTCGTAGTGACCCAGGTCGAGGTCGGTCTCGGCGCCGTCGTCGGTCACGAAGACCTCGCCGTGCTGATAGGGGTTCATCGTGCCGGGGTCAACGTTGATATACGGGTCGAACTTCTGGATGGAGACCTTCAGGCCGCGGCTCTTGAGCAGACGGCCCAGCGAGGCCGCCGTGATGCCCTTTCCCAGCGAGGAAACCACGCCGCCGGTGACAAAGATAAACTTCGTGTGCATTTGCGTCATCCTCCCATACGCAGGTTAAAAACAACAATACCCGTCCATTATACCCACAAGCGCGCCGAAATTCAAGACATTTGCGGAAATTTTTTATTTTCCTGCATTTTTGTTTCCCGCATAGGCCGATTCGCACAAATTTTGAAATTTCATAACCGTTTTATCCCGTTATGGATATCAAGCAATGCCCCGCAAAACGAAAAGGCGGAGCACCCGCAAGCGAGCGTCCGCCAAAGCATTATTTGTGATAGAGCGTGTTTTTCTCATACGCCGGTTCGCACGTGAGCTGCATGTTGAGCCTGCCGAACACGCCCTCGTCGACCGAGGACAGGATGACCGTCGTGTGCACATCGCAGCCCTCCAGCGCCGCGAGCTGCTCCATCGCCTTCTCGGCGTTTGCGTCGGTCGCCGCGCTGATGGACAGCGCGATGAGCATCTCGTCCGTGTGCAGCCTCGGGTTCTGGCTCTTCATGTAGCCCGTCTTGAGCGTCTGGATGTTGGCGATGACCTCCGGAGAGATCAGCTTGATCTCGTCCGGGATGCCCGCCAGCGCCTTGACCGCGTTGAGCAGCGCAGCCGAGCTCGCACCGAACAGGTCGGTCGTCTTGCCGGTGACCACGCGGCCGTCCGGCAGCTCGATGGCCGCGGCGGGTGCGCCCGTCCTCTCTGCGACGGCCATCGCGGCAGGCACGACAGCGCGCATCTCCGGCTCCACGTTGACCGTGCGCATCAGCAGCTCGATCTTGCCAAGCTCGCTCTCCGTCGCGCGGCCGCGGCGCAGCTGGCACGCGGTCTTAAAGTACCGGCGGATGATCTCCTGCTTGCTCGCCTCGCGGCAGGCCTCGTCGTCGATGATCGAGTAGCCCGCCATGTTGACGCCCATGTCCGTCGGGCTCTTGTAGATGCACTCGCCGTAGATGCGCTCAAAAATCGTGCGCAGAACAGGGAAAATCTCGATATCGCGGTTGTAGTTGACCGTCGTCTCGCCGTATGCGTCGAGGTGGAACGGGTCGATCATGTTCACATCGTTGAGGTCCGCCGTCGCCGCCTCGTAGGCGAGGTTGACCGGATGCTTGAGCGGCAGATTCCAGATCGGGAACGTCTCAAACTTCGCGTAGCCCGCCTTGACGCCGCGCTTGTGCTCGTGATACAGCTGGCTAAGGCATGTGCTCATCTTGCCGGAGCCCGGGCCGGGCGCGGTCACGACAACCAGCGAGCGCGTCGTTTCGATATAGTCGCTGCGGCCGTAGCCCTCGTCGCTGACGACGAGGTTGAGGTCGGCCGGGTAATTCGGGATGCGGTAGAGCCGGTAGACCTTGATGCCCAGCTTCTTCATCCTGTTTTCAAACGCCTCGGCGCTGGGCTGGTCGGCGTACTGCGTCAGCGCGACGGAGCCGACATACAGGCCAAAGCCCCGGAAGATGTCGATCAGGCGCACCACGTCGCTCTCGTATGTGATGCCCAGGTCGCCGCGGCGCTTGTTCTTCTCGATGTCGCCCGCGTTGATGGCGATGACGATCTCCGCCTGATCCTTGAGCGCGAGCAGCATCTTGATCTTGTTGTCCGGCGCGAAGCCCGGCAGCACGCGCGAGGCGTGGTAGTCGTCAAAGAGCTTGCCGCCGAATTCCAGATAGAGCTTGCCGCCGAACTGCGCGATGCGCTCGCGGATGCGCGCGGACTGCAGCGCGATGTACTTCTGGCTGTCAAAACCGATCTTTTTCATGCGTGATTCTCCCGTTCTCTTTCTTCTCTTCCCTTGTGC
This sequence comes from uncultured Clostridia bacterium, assembly GCA_944362695.1. Taxonomy (GTDB): domain Bacteria; phylum Bacillota; class Clostridia; order Christensenellales; family Aristaeellaceae; genus Ventricola. The sequence continues at coordinate 11,881 of CALVTQ010000173.1, read as the reverse complement.
CGGCGCGTTGAGCCTCACCGGCGCGGCATATTAACCCTGCATAAAGCGCTGCTGGATGCGGCCCGCGCTCACGCCGCCGAAGACGCGTATGCCCGGTGCGCAGCCGTCAAACGCGAAATCGTCGACCCGTGTCGTCGTGGGCATCTTGACAAAGCTCAGGCGCGTGCAGCCGAAGAACGCCATGCGCCCCACGCGCGCCGTGCCCCACGGCAGATTGATCTGCGGGATATTCTCACACCCGGCGAACGCGCACTCGCCCACGGCTTCCAGCCCGCGCTCGAGCGTCACCACCGTCAGCGCGCGGCAGCCGAAGAACGCGTTGCTGCCGATCTCGCGCACACCGCCGCCCACAGTCAGGTGCGTCAGCGTCGTGCACGCCTTGAACGCAGCGGGCGCGATGGCCACGATGCGCCGCCCGCACAGCTCCGTCGGGATCTCGATGCGCTCCGGCGCCGCATTTCTCGGCCCGGCGACGGTCAGCGTGCCGTCCTCGTTCTCGGTGAAGCACAGATGCTCGTCCTCGCGCCAGCTCTCCGAATCGTAGGCGATACCGTTGAGTTTAGCGTATTGCTCGGCCTGCGCACCGCCCGGCCCGTGCAGGCAGAGCTTCTTGCCGCAGCCGAAGAATACGCCGCCGCCGAAGGACGCCACGCTCGCGGGCACGTCCACGCGCGCAAGCCCCGTGCATTTCTGGAAGCACGACGGCCCGAGCGCCTGCACGCCCGGCTCGATGCGCACGCGCTCAAGGCCCGCGCATTTGGCGAACGCCAGTGTGCCCACGCGCTGCACGCCGCCGGGGATGACCACCCGCGTAAGCCGTACGCAGCCGGAAAACGCCATTTCGCCGATCTGGCGCAGGCTCTCGGGCAGCACGACACGCCGAAGCGCCGCGCAGCCGGAAAACGCGCGCGGGCCGATGGCCGTCACGGGACACGCGCCCGCCTCAAACTGAATGTCGATGTCGTCGACGTTTTGATCCATGCACCGCACGACCGTCAGCGTGCCGTCGCCGTTGTCCGCCAAATCGAGCACCCTGCGCCCGACGGTGGCATATGCCGCGTCGCTTCTGGCCGATGCCCTGCTCCTGTGCACGGGATGCGCCGCCTGCTGCGGATAGCCCGCCTGAGCCTGCGCAGGATAGCTCACAGGCGCATGGGCAGCCCCGCGCAGATATTGCGGCACGGAATCGCCGCCGGAGGGCGCAGGAATGGACGCGATGTCCTGCACGGCGGAGAGTTCATGCCCCTCGTCATGCCACGGGCGCGGCACAACCGGCGGGTCGATGCGGACATTGAACCCGTCCTGATTGACCCCCTGCGCCGCGTCGCGTTCGTCCTGCCCGTGCGGTCTTCTCAAAAACGCCATCCGTCTCGCTCCCCAATGTCCGTCGTTGTCGCTTTTTGTCACATCACTTCATATTATATCATCCCCCGCCGCGCTTTTCAATCCCGGTTCTTGGCTTAATCTTTACCTTTATTTTTCATTGACCCCCTTGACAGCCGCCCAATGATATGATATTCTCATGATATCAAAACGATATCACACAACTTCACAACAAGGAGGCATCTCTATGACCACCAATCCCGTCGCCATCCCGCAGGAGCGCACCGCCCCGCATAAATCCGGCTGGCTCGCGCTTGCCGTCATCCTGCTCGTCATCGTGCTGAGCATCGGCGTCCTCATCATGTCCGGCTTCATGCTCGACGCGGGCAACATGCTCGGCGTCGCCACGCTGATCGTCTCGATCATCACGCTGATCGGCGGCTTCATCGCGTGTGCCGGTTTCCGCGTGCTCGCCCCGGCGCAGGCCGTCGTGCTCACGCTTTTCGGCAATTACTACGGCACGCTGCGTGAGCCGGGCTTCTACTACGTCAACCCGTTCGTCAGCAGCAACACGCCGGGCCATGCCGAGGCGGGCGTCAAGTTCTCCACCGAGGGCGGCAGCGCTTCCGTCACCGCGTCCACCGGCAAGAGCAAGATTTCCCTTCGCACCCGCACGCTCGACAACAAGAAGCAGAAGGTCAACGACGCGCTGGGCAACCCGGTGATCATCGGCTCCGTCGTCATCTGGCGCGTGGCCGATCCGACCCGCGCGGTCTTCGCCGTCGAGGATTACGCCGAGTACCTCTCCATCCAGTGCGACTCCACCATCCGCAACATCGCCCGCCTCTATCCCTATGACACGATGGAAAACGACGCGGACGAGAAGACGCTGCGCGGCTCGAGCAGCGAGGTCTCCGAGATCATGCAGCAGGAGCTTTCTGAGCGCGTGAAGGACGCGGGCCTCGTCATTGAGGACGTGCGCATCACCAACCTCGCCTATGCCGACGAGATCGCCGCCGCGATGCTCCAGCGCCAGCAGGCGACCGCCATCATCGCCGCCCGCCAGAAGATCGTCGAGGGCGCTGTCAGCATGGTCAAGATGGCCATCGACCAGCTGAGCGAGGAGGAGGTCGTCGCGCTCGACGAGGAGCGCAAGGCCGCGATGGTCTCCAATCTGCTCGTCGTGCTCTGCGGCAACAAGGACGCGCAGCCCATCGTCAACAGCGGCTCCATCTATTAAAACGTGATCAGAGGGCTGCTCATGGACGAACAACAGCTCCGCGAACGCGAGGAACAATTGCAGGCCCGGCTTGAGCGCATCAAGGCGCTCGAGGACGAGATTCTCAAAAAGGAAAAGGCCGCCAAGGACAAGGAGAAGGCCAAAAAGCAGGTGCTCCTGCGTCTCGCCCCTTCCCTCTGGGACGACATCGCCGCCTGGGCCGAGGACGACTTCCGCTCCATCAACGCGCAGATCGAGTTCATTTTGACGCAGGCCGTGCGCGCGAGGAAGAAAAAGTGAATCACCTTTCGGGGAACGCTCGCCGTTCCCCTTTTTCATGCGCATATGTTCGGCAAAGCGCAATTTTCTGACATGCAAAAATTTTGCCGTCTTGCAACGCCCCGCCGTCGATGTTACAATAGCATCAGCGAATTTTATTCAAATCATATGGAGGTACGCATCATGATTTCCTCTGTCAAGGACGTCAGGAATCTCAAAATCGCCTACATCGGCGGCGGAAGCCGCGGCTGGGCGTGGGGCTTCATGAAGGACATCGCGATGGACGCCGAGATGTGCGGCACCGTGCGCCTATACGACATCGACCATCAGGCCGCCGTGAACAACAAGATCATCGGCGACAAGATTTCCGCCCACCCGGACGCCAAGTCCCGCTGGGCCTACGAGGTGAGCGACAGCCTCAAGGATGCGTTGACCGGCGCGGACTTCGTCGTCATCTCCATCCTGCCCGCCACGTTCGAGGAGATGCGCTCCGACGTGCATGCGCCCGAGGCCTACGGCATCTGGCAGTCCGTCGGCGACAGCATCGGTCTTGGCGGCTTCATGCGCGCCATGCGCACGCTGCCGATGTTCGTGGAGATCGCCGAGGCCATCCGCGATTACGCACCGGACGCCTGGGTCGTCAACTACACCAATCCGATGACCCTCTGCCTGCGCACGCTGTATGAGGTCTTCCCCGGCATCAAGGCGTTCGGCTGCTGCCACGAGGTCTTCGGCACGCAGAAGCTGCTGTGCGCCATGCTCGACAAGGAATACGGCATCCCCGGCGTTGAGCGCCACGACCTGTACACTGGCGTCACCGGCATCAACCATTTCACGTGGCTGACCTCCGCGTCCTACAAGGGATACGACCTGATGCCCCTTTATCGCGATTTTGCCAATAAATACTGGGAATCCGGCTTTGACGAGGGCAAGGACACGAACTGGATGAACAACTCGTTCGCCTGCGCGCATCGCGTGAAGTTCGACCTGTTCCGCCGCTTCGGGCTCATCGCCGCCGCGGGCGACCGCCATCTCGCCGAGTTCATGCCCCGCTGGTATCTGACCGACCCCGAGACCGTGCACGATTGGATGTTTGGCCTGACGAGTGTCGACTGGCGCATCAATGATCTTCACAACCGCCTGCAGAAGTCCGCCGACCTCATCAGCGGCAAGGAGCCGATTGAAATGAAGGCCAGCGGCGAGGAAGGCCACCTGCTCATCAAGGCGCTGCTGGGCATGACGCCCATCGTCTCCAACGTGAACCTCCCCAACCGCGGCCAGATTCCGAATCTCCCGATGGGTGCCGTCGTCGAGACGAACGCCTACTTCACCCGCGACCGCATCGAGCCGCTGTCCGCCGGCGCGCTGCCGGGCGACCTGCATGCCGTCATCGCGCATCACGTCGACGTACAGGAGAACACGCTGCGCACCGCGCTCACCTGCGACCGCGAGCTGGGCCTGAACACATTCATGAGCGACAGCCAGATGATTTTGAAGCCCGATCAGGGCAAGAAGCTCTTTGATCAAATGCTCGAGAATCAGCGCGATTGGCTGCCGAAGAAGTGGTTTGAGTAAATCCAAAGCATCAAAAATCGTTCCCGACGCTTTCCTGCGGGGAACGATTTTTTATTTGATTTTCTTCGTGCGTTTGCGCTTCTATGCCGTCAGGTAACGCTTCGCTCCCTGACTTTTTGCCGAAGGCTTCGCCTTTGTGGGAACGTTGGGACTCTGTCCCAAACCCTGCGAGGGCTTTGCCCCTCGACCCCACCAGGGACCAGCCCCTGGACCCCACTTCGCTTCGCGCTTGCAGTCCGTCACTTCGCGATCAGGAAGTACAGCGCCACGAGCGCGCCGAGCACGATGCGATACCAGCCGAACACCGTGAAGCTGTTCTTTTTGATATAGCCGATGAACGTCTTGATCGCGATGACCGATACGACGAACGCGCTGATGCAGCCGATGGCCAGGATCAGCAGCTCCGCCGGGGTGAAGCTGAAGCCGAACTTGAGCAGCTTGATGAGGCTCGCGCCCGCCATCGTCGGAATCGCCATGTAGAAGCTGAACTCCGCCGTCGCCGCGCGCGTGCAGCCCACGAGCATGCCGCCCAGGATTGTCGCTCCGCTGCGGCTCGTGCCGGGGATCAGCGAGAGCACCTGGAACATGCCGATGATCAGCGCCAGCCGGTAGTCGATCAGCGACACATCGTGCACGCGCGGCCGCACCCTGCGTGCCTGCTGCCTGCGCTCCACGACGATGAACGCCACGCCGTAGAGAATCAGCATCGCCGCCACGACCGGCGCGGTATGCAGATGCGCGTCCATCCAGTCATCCAGCGGGATGCCGACGACCGCGCTGGGCAGAATCGCGACGACGACCTTGAGCCACAGCTCCACCGTGTCCATCTTGAGCAGGCCGAGCGCGCCCTCGCCCTTCTGCGGCATCTTGAACGGCCAGAGCTTGTTCCAGTAGATGACCACGACCGCCATGATCGCGCCGAACTGGATGACGACGTTGAACATCTCCTTGAACGCGTCGCTCATGCCGAGCCGGATGAATTCATCCAGCAGAATCATGTGGCCCGTCGAGCTGATCGGCAGCCACTCCGTGATGCCCTCGACGATGCCGAACAGCAGCGCCTTGAGCGATTCCAGCAGCAAATTGATCTCCATGTTCGTTCCTCTCCGCCCTCACAGGGCTTCTCAAAATTCAAAATCCTCCGCGCCGTGCACGGTCAGCGTCCCCTTTTGGGGCGCGGGCTGCGCGGCCTTTTTCATTTCCTGCTCGCGAAGGCGCGCCGTCTCCTGCTGCGCGTGCTCAGCCTCGCGGCGCATGCGCTGCATCAGCTGCTGAAGCGGCCCCATCGCCGCCAGATCCCCGGCCAGCACATCGGCCATCTCGTGCGTTTTGAAAATCTGCCAATCGCGCTCGTCGCCGACATGCTCGATGCCGAATCCCTTTTTGACGTACAGCGCACGCAGGTCGTCCGGCACATCGTCCGGCACGGCAATCTTCTTGTAGTCCTCGCCGTACAGCGTAAACCGTCCGTCCAGCCGCTTTTGGTGAAGCGCGGCTCGCACCTCGTCGGGATGCTTTCTGATGTGCAGGCGAAGCGCATCCATCAGCGGCTTATCCGCCGCATAGCATCCGCAGCCCCACACGATCCACTCCGGCCCAAAGCCCCAATACATGCCGAAGCCTTCGCTCCTCGCCTCGCCGGGATAGCGCCAGCCGAGCCAGGCGTGGTCGCGGAAGGGCGATTTGTCGCGGGAGAAGCGCGTGTCGCGGCGGATGCGGCTCATCGTGCGCCCGGCGCGCGTGTCGAGCTTCGGGTCGATGAGCTGCACGACCGGGGTCATTTCCTCCGCCAGCGCGCGAAGCGGGGCCTTCACCTTCTCCTCGTAGCGCTGCTTGTTCTGTTCGTAGAATTGCTGATTGTTGTTGAATCTCAGGTCGGTCAGAAAGTCGACCGCATCCTGCGTGAATCCTGTAAACATGCGATGTCCTCCTGTGCCGCATTATACCACGCATGCCATGCCGCAATCAAGCCCGAAAGATAAGGAGGCCGCCGTCTCAGGCAGCCTCCCTTTTTCCGTTTACTCGAACAGGTCGTCATCGTCGTCGGACAGATTGAGCATCTCGTCCTCGTCGAATTCGTCCTCGTCCTTCTTCTTTTTGCCGAACCCGAACTTCTTCTTCATCGGCTTGATGTCCTCGCGCTTCTTGCCGCCCTTGTCGTATACGTCGCGGCGCTGCGCCTCGGCAGCGACCTGATCGATCTGCGAGCGGTCAAAGCGGATCGTGCGGTCGGCCTGCAGGTCGTTCTGCTCGTCCGCCATGCCGGCATCCGTCTGCGGGATGCTCTGCTCGGGCGCGTCCATCGCCTGCGGCGCATCCTCCGCAGAACCGTTCTGCGGCATCACGCGGGAGAACACGCGCGTCTGCGAATCGTCGACCCTGCCCTGCGCCACGAAATCCGGGCGCTCGCCCACAGGTGCAACGCGCAGCGTCGAATCCGTCGGCACCTCCATCTCATTCAGCGCACGACGGCGGCGGCTTTCCTCGCGTGTCTTGGGTGTATCCTCCTGCGCGGCGTCGTTCTTCCTGCGCGGTGCGTCCTTGCCCTGCGTCTCTTCCGGCGTCAGCTCCGGGGTCGGCACGATCTGCTCGTCAGGGAGCGGGTCGTCCTGGCTGATCTCTGCGCCCGTCTTCGCGCCCTTCTTCTTTTTGGAGGAACGCTTCTTGCCGCGATGGTTGCGCACGTCAGGCGTCAGCTCGATGGTGTCCAGCGCCCCGGCCATGCGCTTTCTGCGCTTGATCTTGGAGACGATGATAGCGGTCACGCTGATCAGCAGCATAGCGCCCAGACCGATTGCCACACCGGCGAGCACGCGCAGATCGACCTTCTCGGCGATGATCTCCTGAAGCGTCGGCTCGGGCGTCGCGGTCGGCGCGGGGGTCGGCGTCGGCGGCACAGGCGTCGCGGTCGGGGCGACGGTCGGCGTCGGCGTCGGGGCCACGTAGTTCAGCTGAATGATGTTCGAATTGTAGCTGCGCGTATTGCCGACGGCATCCTTGCCGGTCACGGCGAATTGAATCTGGCCCGCGATGCTCGTCTGGAGGTCGAGCACGACGGTGCGGCTCTCTCCGGCGGGCAGCGACGGAATGGTTGCCACGGTCGTCCCTGCCTCGGTGATAGTCAGCGTCGTCGCGTCGGTCTGGCCGATGTTCTCCACCACGATGCCGAAGCGCACCACGGCGGGCTCGGCGTAAATCGTCGTCTCCTGCGCCTGTGCGCGGATACCCAGCACGAGCGCGGTCGATTCATCCTGAAGCGTCAGCTCGACAGCCTCGGAGGCCACGCCGATCATCTCGCCCTGCGCATCCTTGCCGGTGACGGAGACGGAGACGGGGCCGGCCTGTGCAGGCGTCCAGCTGATGCTCGCCTCGTGGCTTGCGCCGGGCGCGAGGTCGACGTTCTCGCAGACGACCGCGCCGTCGGGCATCGTCGCCTTCAGGCCGCTGTAAGCCGATTCGCCGTCATTCTTGATGGTGAGCTTGACCTCCACGGCCTCGCCGGGATAGATGTTCTCGGCGGGCGTGACCTCGATAGCCGCCTCGAGCCCGTCCTCGGCGACGGTGATCGTGCGGCGGGCCATGTCGTCGATGGTCAGCTTTTCATCCGACCCGTCGGCACTGTATGTCACGGTCGGGTAGCTGACGACCTCCTCATTGCCCATGGTGAAGGTGTCCGTCAGGGTCACCTTCTCTCCCACGGCCAGCGTCTCGGCGGTCAGTGTCTGATCGGAGACGCCCTCGTTGGTCACGCTGATGTCGGTCAGGCCGATGTTGCCGGTGTTGGAGAGCGTGTAGGAGAGCGTCACCTGCTGCCCCTCGGCGGCGGCGGCGGGACTGATGGTGTAGGTCGCCGTCAGCTGCGGCGCGGCGTCGGCAGTCTGAAGCGTCACAGGGATGGTGTTGACCTTCTTCTGCGGGCCGTCGGGCGTGTCAATGTAATACTGGATGTAATACTTGATGCGGCCCTCGTTGATCTGATCCTGCGTCACATGCCACGTGCCCGTGTAGGTCACGGACTGCTCCGCCTTCAGGCCGCCGAGGTATTTTTCCACGGAGATACCCAGCGGGTCGTGCAGCGTGATATCCTGCGTCACGTCGGTCTGACCGCTGTTGTAGATCTTGATCGTCACGGTCACATCCTGCTCGGAGACCACGGACTGCGGCTCACAGCGCGAGGAAACGCGGATGGGATCGTCCTCCGCCCACGCGGCGCACGCAGAAATCAGCAGCAGCACGATCACCGCCGCCATCACCGCAGCAATGCGGATGCCTCCAGCACGTTTTACCATATTTCGTTCAGAGCCGTTATCGGCTCCTTCCTCCCTTCCCCGGCAGGGTTCCCGCCGTTCGGTATCGACAAAGCATACAATAATCCACTTTCGTTTATTGTAGACGATTCGCGCCGATCTGTCAAGATACGACACGCTTCATCCCCGCATATGACCGCGTGAAACATCTATAAAACGAATGAAACCGCCCTTTTCCTGCATGCAATTTCACCCAATCGGTCATTTCTTCGCATTTCGCATCATTGAACCAGTGCGCCCGCCGCCAGTACGCCGCACAGATACGCCGCAAGCGCCGCAGGAATAGCGTATCTTCCTTTTTTAATGCCCGCCGCGCCGAAGTACAGCGACCCCGTGAAGAGCACCGTCTCGCTCGCCCCGCAGATTACGCAGCAAAGACGCGCCGCCCGGCTGTCCGCCCCGAGCGTGTCCATCGCGTCCTTGACCGCGCCCAGCGCAGCCGAACCCGAAAAGGGCCGCAGCAGCACCACGCCCGCGCACTCCCCCGGCAGGCCGAGTGCGCGCATCGCCGGGGCCATCGCATCCGCCAGCGCCGCGAGCACGCCCGTCTCGCGCAGCAGCGCCGTCGCCATGAGGATCGACGCAAGCACCGGAAGCAGCTCCGCGAGCGTCGTAAGCCCCTCCTTCGCCCCGCGCATAAACGCCTGATACACGTCCACGCGCGCGTGCAGCCCGCCTAGCACGCAGACCGTCAGCATCGCGGGCAAAAGAAACGACGCCATCTACGCCCCGCCCCCTCTCGCGGATATCCGCTCACAGACGCGGCACAGCACGACCGCGCAGACCGTCGACGCCGCCGTCGAGAGCAGCGTCGGCAGCACAATATCTGCCGGATTCGCCGCGCCCGCCTGCGCCCGCAGCGCGATCATCGTCGTGGGCAGAAGCTGCACGCTCGACGTGTTGATCGCCAAAAAGAGGATCATCGCCGGGCTCGCGCGCCCGTCCCGCACGCCCGCGTCCGCCATCGTGCGCATCGCCGACAGCCCCGCAGGCGTCGCGGCGCCGCCCATGCCCAGCATGTTGGCCGCAATGTTCACGCTGATGTCCGAAAGCGCGCGTTCCTCGCCCAGCCTGAAATGAAACAGGCGCATGAGCGGCCTGCGCAGCGCAGCCGCGAGCGCGTCCGTGAACCCGCTCTCGCGCATGACGCTGAGCATGCCGCCGAAGAACGCATACGCCCCCGCCAGCTCGAGGCACAGCGCGACCGCCTCGCCCCCGCCCGAGAGCAGCGCCCGCTGCGCCGCATCGGCCTGTCCCGTCGCCGCCGCAGCCATAACGCCCAGCAGCAGCATGATGCAGAATACCCCGTTCATCGCCTCACCCGCAACAGCGTATGACGCCGCGCGCGGGATTAGAAGGACGGCGTCACCTGCCCGGCTGACCGTTGCCAGTGAAGCGCGCGGACCTGTATTCGCGCGGCGATATGCCGTAAATTTCCTTGAATGCGCGTGAAAAATGCAGCGGGTTGGCATAGCCCACCCCGGCGCTGATCGTGCCGATGGGCTGCTTCGTCTCGCGCAGAAGCTGCTCGGCCTTGGCCATGCGATAGATCATCAAAAATCGCTGCGGCGTGGACCCCATCGTGTCGCGGAAGATGCGCCCGAAGTAGCTGCGGTTCAGCCCGCAAAAATCGGCGATGTCCTCCACCGATATGTCCTCGTAATAGCGCTGCTCGATGAAAGACATCGCTTCTTTAATATAGAAGTCGCGCAGGCGCTTGCCCGTTGCGCCTTCCGCATTGCCCGATGCGCGCACAAGCAGGTCAAGGAAGATAAACCCCTGACCGATCATGTTCATCGCCGAAGCGCTCTTGCCCTGATCCACGATGTGCATCATCTGCTCGAGCAGCTTGGCAGTCAGCTCGCGGCTCTGCGGCCTGTATACAGGCTCGCTCATCGAAAAGCCCGCCTGACGCAGGCAGTTCGGCACGCGCAGCCCGTCGAATTCCAGCCACGCATATTCCCAGGGCTGATCCCGATCCGCCGTGTACGTCGTCACCTGGCCCGGATAGATCATGAACCCCTGACCGGCGCTGATCGTGTGCCGCTTTTCCTTGGCAATCAGCACGCCTTTTCCCGATATCACAAAGTGAAACAGATAATGGTTGCGGATGTACGGGCCAAAGGAATGAAGCGGCCTGCATTTCTCCCAGCCGAACTGGTAGAGATTCAGGTCGATAAAGCGTTCATCCTGAAAAACGCTGAATTTGAGCACCTGCCGCTCGTTTTTTTCGCCCATCGCGTTTTCCTCCATTTTCATATTGTTTATCCCATTATATACCAATATGCGACATGATTTCAAGATATATGCGTTATCAGAGCAAATTGAGATATCTTATATCGCATTATCGTATTTACTTTCAGGTTTTGGGTTGCTATAATTTCTGCTGTAAAGACGGCATCTGCCTTTGTGCAGGATGCGTAGCAGTTCGTCAAGCACTATGCACAATAGACAAAATGCCGCAACAGTTTTGTCATCTCCGGCCGGGACGACAACGCGTTTCTTTTCACCCGTATCCATCATCAACCTCACATCGACACAAGGAGGAACAATATGATGAAGAAAATCGCATGCGCAGTGCTTGTGCTGTGCCTCGTGCTGACCGCTGCTCTGGCCTGCGCGGAAGTTCTCGAGGTCAAGATCTGGGATAACACCCAGCTCGCGGGCCTTCAGACCATCGCCGATCTGTGGACCGAGCAGTCCGGCATCGACGTCAACATTCAGGTCATCACCTGGGACGAGTATTGGACGCTGCTGGAAGCCGGCGCCACGGGCGGCACGCTTCCTGACGTGTTCTGGATGCACTCCAACAACGCTCAGATGTACATGGAAAACGACATGCTGCTCAACCTGAACGACTACATCGCCAAGAGCGATAAGATCGATCTGGCCAACTACTATCAGGGCGTGACCGAGCTCTACAGCTGGAACGGCAGCCAGTACGCGCTGCCCAAGGATCACGACACCATCGCCCTGCTCTACAACAAGAAGATCTTCGATCAGTTCGGCGTCGCCTACCCGGACGACACGTGGACGTGGGATGACTACTACGCCGCGGGCAAGGCCATCACCGACGCCGGCGAGGGCAAGGTCTACGGCGCGGCGATGAACACCACCAACGATCAGGACGGCTGGTTCAACATCGTCTACGACTTCGGCGGCTACGTGATCAGCGAGG
>CALVTQ010000172.1 GCA_944362695.1 uncultured Clostridia bacterium | reverse complement strand
GCCGCGGGCAAGGCCATCACCGACGCCGGCGAGGGCAAGGTCTACGGCGCGGCGATGAACACCACCAACGATCAGGACGGCTGGTTCAACATCGTCTACGACTTCGGCGGCTACGTGATCAGCGAGGACCGCAAGACCTCCGGCTGGGACAACGAGAACACCCTGAAGGCGATGGACTTCGTCGGCAAGCTCTGCTCCGACGTGTTCGCGCCGCAGACGCTGGTCGCCGAGAACGGCACCGACGGCCTGTTCCGCAACGGCATCGCCGCCATGATCTCCCAGGGCTCCTGGATGATCAACTCCTTCTACACCGCCGACAACAGCTCCGACTTCGCTTGGGCGCTGCTGCCCTACTATGACGCCAACGGCAATGGCCAGGCCGACGAGGGCGAGCGCTGCTCCATCTACAACGGCCTCGGCTGGGCCGCCAGCGCCAACGCCGCCAACCCGGATGCCTGCTGGAGCCTGATCGAGTGGTTCTGCTCCGAGGAGATGCAGCTCAAGCAGGCCGAGCTGGGCGTCACGATGGCCGGCTACATCGGCGCAAGCGAGCCGTTCGCCAACGCCTTCCCGGGCATGGACATCAACGCCTTCCTGCGCATGGAGTCCGAGGGCACGCTCGTCTTCCGTCCGTATTCGAAGTACACCTCCCGCTGGTCCGATCAGTATCAGCGCAGCCTCGTCACCGCCTGGAATGATCCCAGCCAGATGGAGAGCATCCTGCGTGGCCTCGCTGCCGACATGAACGCGCTGCTCATGCAGGAGTAATTCCGCCAAAATCATGATCCTTTCATGATTTCATCCTCCGCGCCCGCGGATTGGGATGATCCGTCCGCGGGCCACCCTTAAAAATGGAGGGATACCTATGACCGCCAAGCCTGCCGTCAAAAAGCAGAAGATGAGCAAGTGGGCCAAAAACGAGGCCATGTGGGGCTATCTGTTCGTCATCCCGACGATGCTGGGCCTGTTCGTGCTCAACTTCTATCCGATCATTCAAACCATCTATCAATCGTTTTTCAAAACCGGCGATTTCGGCCGCGGCAACATCTTCGTCGGCCTTCAGAATTACATCAGCGTGCTCTCCGGCAGTGAATTCTGGGGCAGCCTTGTCAACACGTTCAAATACGCGCTGATCGAGGTCCCCTTCTCCATCGCCATTGCGCTGGTGCTCGCCGTGTTCCTCAACCGCAAGATCCTCTTCCGCAGCGGTTACCGCACGATCTTCTTCCTGCCGATGGTCGCCGCCCCGGCCGCCGTCGCCATGGTCTGGAAGTTCATGTACAACCAGCAGTTCGGCCTGCTCAACAACATCTTCGGCACGAACATCGCGTGGATCTCCGACCCGAAGATCGCGTGGATCTCCATCGCCGTCATCGGCGTGTGGTCGATCGTGGGCTACAACATGATCCTCTTCCTCTCCGGCCTGCAGGAGATTCCGCACGACTACTACGAGGCCGCGGACATCGACGGCGCGACGGGCGTTCGCCAGTTCTTCGCCGTGACGCTGCCGCTGCTCTCGCCGACCATCTTCTTCGTCCTCCAGACGCGAATCATCGGCGCGCTGCAGGTGTTCGACCTGCCCTTCATGGTCATGGATAAGTCGAACCAGGCGCTGCCGAGCGTGCAGTCCGTGGTCTACGTGTTCTATCAGTACGCCTTCACCTACAACAACCGCGGCTACGGCGCGACGATCGTGGTGTGCATGCTGGTGATCATTCTGGCGATCACGTTCATTCTGCAGAAGACCGAGAAGAAGTGGGTCTTCTACAACTAAGGAGGGAACATCATGGACAGCTTTATCCTGCGTCAGCGCATCACTCAGGGCGTCATTCACCTGATCCTGATCGTGGCGTCCATCACCATGATCGTCCCGTTCGCGTGGATGTTCCTCACCGCGTTCAAGACGCTCTCCGAATCCACCGCGATCAACCCGTTCGTCATCTTCCCCAGCAGCTGGAAGTTTGACAACTTCCTCACCGTCTGGAAGAGCTATAACTTCCTGTATCTGTACAGGAACACGCTGCTGATGATCTTCTTCCGCGTCGTCTGTGCTGTTCTGACGGCGACGATGGCGGGCTACGCCTTCGGCCGCCTGAACTTCCCGGGCAAGAATCTGCTGTTCTCCCTCATCCTCGTTCAGATGATGGTGCCCAGCCAGATCTTCATCATCCCGCAGTACATGATGGTCGCGAACATGAAGGCGCTCAACACCATGTTCGCCCTCGTCTTCCCCGGCCTTGTGACCGCGTTCGGCACGCTGCTACTCAAGCAGGCGTATCAGTCGCTGCCCAAGGACATGGAGGAGGCCGCCAACATCGACGGCTGCAACATCGGCCAGCGCTTCCTGCTGATCATGGCGCCGCTGACCCGCTCGGCGATGGTGTCCCTGGGCATCTTCACCGCGGTCTTCGCCTTCAAGGACCTGATGTGGCCGATGATCGTCTGCTCCAACGCGACGAGCACCACGCTCTCCGCCGGTCTTGCCAAGATGCAGGGCCAGTACGCTTCCAACTATCCCGAGCTCATGGCAGCGGCGCTGATGGCCTGCCTGCCGATGATCGTCATCTACCTCATCTACCAGAAGCAGTTCATCGAAGGCATTGCCACCTCCGGCGGCAAGCTGTAAATCCCTGCCATCTCTCTCTTGCATCGGGGGCAGGCCGGCAGGCAGTCGGTCTGTCCCCTTTGCTTTCGTGCGGCGCGCAGCCCGCGCAAACATGTTTCCTGTGCGCCGCTGACTTTGCAGTCCCTCCGCCAACACGGATTCGAGCATATTCATATCACACAGAAATGAGGCATGCATCATGAGCATCGAGCTTGACGCGCAGCGTCATGCGCTGACGCTGCATACCGTGCGCACCAGCTACCAAATGGATCTGGACACCTACGGCCGCATCCGCCATCTATATTACGGCAGGCGCACCGGCGGCCACATGGCGCAGCTGTACCCCATGATGGATCACGGCTTTTCGCCTGATTATTACGCCGGCCGCAAGTCGCGCGGCCTCTCGCCGGATACGTCATTGGCCGAATACACCGGCGCGAATACAGGCGATTTCCGCGTGGGCTGCCTGCGATGCACGAACGCCGACGGCATCTCCGGTGCGGATTTCGTCTACACCGGCCACGAAATCCTCTCCGGCGCATACGATGTGCCCGGCATGCCCTGCGCCCATGATCAAGACGGCGATTGTCAGACTTCGATCGTCCGCTTGAAGGACGCGGCGACAGGGCTCGAGCTCCATCTCATATACGGCGTCTACGAGCGCGACGACATCATCACCCGCAGCGCCAAATTTGTCAACGCAGGCAGCGCAGACATCACGCTCACCCGTGCGCTGTCGGTGTGTCTGGATATTCCCTTCGGCGATTGGGAGCTGCTGCACTTCCACGGCCGTCACGAGATGGAGCGAAACGCCGAGCGCATGCCGCTGATGCACGGCATCCACACGATCTCCTCCAATCGCGGCGCATCCAGCCATCATCACAACCCGTTTGTCGTCCTCTGCGATCGCAGCGCGACGGAGGATCAGGGCGAATGTTACGGCGCGATGCTCGTCTATTCCGGCAGTCACCGCACCGACATCGAGCGCGACTTCCTCGGCCAGACGCGCGTGGTCATGGGCATCGGCGACGAGATGTTTTCCTGGCAGCTTTCCCCCGGAGAATCCTTTGACACGCCGCAGGTCATCCTCGCCTACACGCACGAGGGCATCGGCGCGCTCTCCCGCCGCTATCACAGCTTCCTTCGCAAAAACATCATGCGCAGCAAATTCGCCTTCGCGCCGCGTCCCGTGCTCATCAACAACTGGGAGGCCACGTATTTCAATTTCGACGCGGACAAGATCGTCTCCATCGCCAGGCAGGCCGCGCCGCTGGGCATCGACATGCTGGTGCTCGACGACGGTTGGTTCGGCCTGCGCAACGACGACGACCACGCGCTGGGCGACTGGTTTGTCAACACGGACAAGCTGCCCGGCGGCCTTGACAAGCTCATCGCCCGCGTGCACGACATGGGCATGAAATTCGGCATCTGGGTCGAGCCGGAGATGGTCTCCGAGGACTCCGACCTCTGCCGCGCGCATCCTGATTGGGCCATCCGTGTGCCGGGCCGCGATCCCGCGATGGGCCGCAACCAGCTCGTGCTCGACTTCTCGCGCCCCGAGGTCGTCTCTCACATCGCAGATTGCCTTACGCGGCTGCTGTCGGAAAACGAAATCGACTACGTCAAGTGGGACATGAACCGCAACATCTCCGACGTGTTCAGCCATGCGCTTCCCCCGGAGCGTCAGGGCGAGGTGCTCCATCGCTATATGCTCGGCGTTTACGATCTGCTGGAGCGCGTCACATCCGCGTTCCCGGATGTGCTGTTTGAGGGCTGTGCGGGCGGCGGCGGGCGATTTGACGCGGGCATGCTCGCCTATTTCCCGCAGATCTGGTGCTCGGACGACACGGACGCCGTCGAGCGCCTGTCCATCCAGCTCGGCACTTCGGTGGGCTATCCCGTCAGCGCGATGGGCTCGCACGTCTCCGCCTGCCCCAATCACCAGACGGGCCGCACCGTTCCCTTCGGCACGCGCGGCGTCGTCGCCATGTGCGGCGCATTCGGCTACGAGCTGGACCCCGCGAAGCTGACTGACGGGGAAAAGGACGAGATCCGCGGCCAGGTCGCGCGCTACAAGCGCTGGCAGAGCCTCATCCACGACGGCCTGTTCTATCGCCTGCGCATGCCGGAGAATTCCGACTACGCCGCCTGGATGAGCGTGCGCGAGGACCGGAGCGAAGCGCTCGTCAGCGTCGTGCAGCCGCACGTGCACGGCAATACGCCGCCCATCTTCCTCAAGCTCGCAGGCCTTGACCCGGACGCGCTCTACCGCGTGGAAAGCTTCGACGTATTCGGCTGCACGCGCACAGCGCCGTTTGACCGCAGCGGCGTGCCGGTGGGCAGCGCATATGCAGGCAGCCAGCTGATGTACGCGGGCATCGCCATGCAGCGGCTCTTCGGCGACTGCCCGAGCATCCAAATGCACCTCGTCCGAATCTGACGGAGGATTCAAAGCATGCAGCGCATCCGCACATTTCTAAGCACAGAATCGAAAAAGCTCGCCGCCCTGCCGCCCAAGGCCAGGCCGCAATACATCTGGATGTATTACAAAATCCCGATCATCGCGCTCGCCTTCGCCGTCTTTTTCGTCTCCTATATGCACGGCCAAATGAGCGCGCAGCTCGCCGAGAGCCACTTTGCCGCGTGCTTCGGCAACACGACAGCGCAGCTGGACGGCGAGAGCGAATTTGCCCGCGATTACGCGCAATACGCCGGATATGACCTGAGCGAAAAGTCCCTCGCCTTCTTTGACGAGTGCTACTGTCATCCCAGCGAGCGCTCTTCGATGAACAACGCATATTTCAATCTTCTGGTCACGTATCTGGACAGCGGCACGATCGACGTGCTGGTGATGGACGAAATCGACGTCGCCGCGGTCGGCGCAAGCGGCCGCCTGATCGACCTGCGCGACGAGCGCACGCGTGCGATATACGAAAAATACGCGGACAGGCTCGTCTGGTGCATCCCCAACGAGCAGAGCGATTACAGCGACGAACCTGTGCCGGTGGCGATCAACCTCGCGGGCTCGCGCCTCGTGGGCGAAGGCAAGCCGTATGAAGAAGCCGCGCTGGGCATCAATGCCCTCGCACCGCATATCGGACAGGTCGAAACCTTTCTTTCCTATCTGTTTGCGGAGGAACAGCCATGAACATGGGCTTTCTTGACAACAACAGCCGCTTCGGCAGGCTGATGACGCGATTGGGCGTGCTCGTGGGCGCAAATCTCTGCTTCATCTTCTCCTGCCTGCCCATCGTCACGGCCGACGCGGGCTGGGCGGCGCTGCATCACACGATGCTCAGGACGCTGCGCGGCGACGGCGAAATCAACCCGCTGCGCGAGTTCGTGCGCGGCTTTAGGGGGAATTTCAAGCAGGCGACAGCCGCCTTCCTCGCCCTTGTTGCGCTCATCACGCTGCTGATTCTGGAAATCTTCTGGTGCACGCAGTTCACGGGTTTTGTGGCGTATTTCCGCTACGGTCTGACGGCGATTCTGCTGATCGCGATATTCACCGGCGCATATCTGTTCCCCGTGATGGCCGCGTTCGACGCGCCGCTCAAAAAGCTGATCGCGCACGCGCTGTATTTCATCATGAAGCGCCCGCTGAACGCGCTGATCATCGTCGCGCTGCACGTCGTGCCGGTGTATTTGACGATCATGCTCGTGCAGCTCCTGCCGCTGTTCGGCTTTCTCTGGGTGATGGCCGGCGGCTCCGCCATCGCCATGGCGACGGACAGCATGCTGCTTCCGCAGTTCATCCCGCATCTGCCGAAGGTCGACCTGTGCGGCGAAATCATCCCCGAGGGCATGGAGGACGAATTTCCCACACAGGAGGAACCCATGCAGACCGATACCAAGACGCTTGAGGACATACAAAAGCTCGGCATGTGACCCATCCCCATACGCTCCGCACCATCCGCGCGGGGCGTTTTTCTGTGCGCATTTTTCGTATATCTGCGCTTCATGCCCCGTTTTTTGGCATTTGGCCCTGAACCGCCGCGCAATTTTTTACACGTTACGCCTTTTCAAAAGATGGGTGTTGTGCTATACTATATCATTGTCAAAAACTGTGATTTTGCTAACAAGGATTGGCCCCAACCGAGGAGTCAAGGAGGATTGTTCATGCCCGATACGTTTGTGTCCGGCCAGCTGGAGAGCGAAACCGCCCGCCGCCGCACGTTCGCCATCATCTCCCACCCCGACGCCGGCAAGACGACGCTCACCGAGAAGCTGCTGCTCTACTCCGGCGCGATCCGCACCGCCGGCTCCGTCAAGGCGCGCAAGAGCGACAAGCACGCCACCAGCGACTGGATGGAGATCGAGAAGCAGCGCGGCATCTCCGTCACGTCGTCGGCGATGCAGTTTGAGTTTGACGGCTTCCACATCAACATTCTGGACACGCCCGGCCACCAGGACTTTTCCGAGGACACCTATCGCGTGCTCGTCGCGGCGGACAGCGCCGTGATGCTCATCGACGCGGCCAAGGGCGTCGAGGCGCAGACCATCAAGCTCTTTAAGGTCTGCCGCCTGCGCAACATCCCGATCTTCACATTCGTCAACAAGATGGACCGCGCCGCCAAGGACCCGTTCTCCCTCATGGAGGAAATGGAGCAGGTGCTCGGCATCCGCGCCTGCCCGATCAACTGGCCCATCGGCACAGACGGCAATTTCAAGGGCGTCTACCACCGCGACACGCGCATGGTCGAGCTCTACGAGAGCGGCGACCACGGCAAGACCCGCGTGGAAAAGCAGGACATCCCGGTCGACGATCCGAGCCTGCCGGATATCCTCGGCGAGCACCTCTACCAGCGCCTGATGGACGAGATCGAGCTGCTGGACATGGCGGGCGACGCGTTTGATCTCGACCTCGTGCGCGCGGGCGAGCTGACGCCGATGTTCTTTGGCTCGGCCATCACCAATTTCGGCGTGGAGCCGTTCCTCACCCGCTTCCTCGAGTACTCCACCCCGCCCGCCTCGCATGAGAGCGACCAGGGCACCGTGGAGCCGACCGATCCCGATTTCTCCGGCTTCATCTTCAAGATTCAGGCGAACATGAACCCGGCTCATCGCGACCGCCTCGCCTTCATGCGCATCTGCTCCGGCGTGTTCACAAAGGGCATGAATGTCTGGCACAGCGGTACGAACAAGACCATCCAGCTCAAGCAGCCCCAGCAGTTCATGGCCGACGAGCGCGAGGCCGTCGAAAACGCCTACCCCGGCGACATCATCGGCCTGTTCGACCCCGGCATCTTCGCGCTGGGCGACACGCTGTGCACAGGCAAAAAACGCCGCTATGCGGGCATCCCGGTCTTTGCGCCGGAGTTCTTCGCCCGCGTGAGCAGCGTGGACAGCTTAAAGCGCAAGCAGTTCGTCAAGGGTGTCATGCAGCTTTCCGAGGAAGGCGCGATTCAGACATTCAAGCGCCCGGGCATCGGCTTTGAGGAGATCATCGTCGGCGTCGTCGGCGTGCTGCAGTTCGAGGTGCTCGAGCATCGCCTCAAGACCGAATACAACGCGGAAATCCACCGCCAGCAGCTCAACTACCGCTACGTGCGCTGGATCGTCAAGACGCCCAAGGACGTCGAAAGCCTCAAGCTCTCCAGCACGTCCTCGCTCGCCAAGGACAGCCACGGCCGCGACGTCATCCTCTTTGAAAACGAGTGGTCCATCCGCTGGGCGCTCGAGAACAACGAGGGCCTTGAGCTGGCGGAGACGGCCTCCCGCAACTGATTCGGACATCCCATCCACTTTGGACCTGACATAGAAAGAAGGCATTTTCTTGGAAATCACCCGCGAGAATATCCGCAACATCGCCATCATCGCCCACGTCGACCACGGCAAAACCACGCTGGTCAACGAGATGCTCAAGCAGGGCGGCGTCTTCCGCGAGAATCAGCAGGTCGCCGACCGCGTCATGGACAGCAATGACCTTGAGAAGGAGCGCGGCATCACGATCCTCGCCAAGAACACGTCCGTCTACTACAAGGACGTCAAGATCAACGTCGTGGACACCCCCGGCCACGCCGATTTCGGCGGCGAGGTCGAGCGCGTGCTCAAGATGGTCGACGGCGTTCTGCTGCTCATCGACTCGTTTGAAGGCCCGATGCCCCAGACGCGCTTCGTGCTCCAGCATGCGCTGGCGCTCGGCCTGCCGGTCATCATCGTCGTCAACAAGATCGACCGCCCGGACGCCCGCTGCGACGAGGTCGTCTCCGAGGCCATCGACCTGATGATCGATCTGGACGCCGACGAGAGCCAGCTCGACACCCCGATCGTCTACGCCAGCGCCCGCACCGGCACCGCCACGCTCGACCTGAGCAGCCCCGGCACCGACCTGCGCCCGCTGTTTGATACGATTCTCGAATACATCCCCGCGCCCAAGGGCGATCCCGACGGCCCCGCGCAGATGCTGATTTCCACCATCGACTACAACGAGTTCGTGGGCCGCATCGGCATCGGCCGCATCACGCGCGGCACGCTCAAGCTCAACACCATGGCAACCCGCACCAACTACGAGAATCCCGATCTGCACGAGAATTTCCGCCTGAGCAGCCTGTTCGCCTTTGACGGCCTCAAGCGCGCGCCGATCGACTCCGCCTCGATGGGCGAGATCGTCGCCATCACCGGCGTTGAGGACATCATGATCGGCGACACCATCTGCGCGCCGGACGCCCTCGAGCCGCTGCCCTTCGTCAAGATCACCGAGCCGACCGTCGTGATGACCTTCTCGGTCAACGACAGCCCGTTCGCCGGCCGCGAGGGCACCTACGTGACCTCCCGCCATCTGCGCGCCCGCCTCATGCGCGAATTACAGACCGACGTCTCCCTGCGCGTTGAGGAGACCGACACGCCCGATGCGTTCCGCGTTTCCGGACGCGGCGAGCTGCACCTGTCGGTTCTCATCGAGAACATGCGCCGTCAGGGTTACGAGTTCCAAGTCTCCAAGCCGGAGGTGCTGTTCCAGTACGACGAGAACGGCACGAAGATGGAGCCGATCGAGAAGATGGTCTGCGACGTGCCCAGCGAGTATGCCGGCGCGGTCATCGAGAAGATCGGCCGCCGTCGCGGCGTCATGGACAACATGACCGGCACCGACCGCGTGCGCCTCGAGTTCAGCGTGCCGAGCCGTGGTCTGTTCGGCTATCGCAGCGAGTTCATGACCGACACCCGCGGCGAGGGCGTCATGAGCGCCGTGTTTGACCACTACGAGCCGTTCAAGGGCGACATCCCGCACCGCAACGTCGGCGCGCTCGTCTCCACCGAGACCGGCGAGGCCGTCATGTACGGCCTGTTCTACGCGCAGGAGCGCGGCACGCTGTTCTGCGGCCCCAACACCGCCGTCTACACCGGCATGATCGTCGGCCAGAACGCGCGTCAGGGCGACATCGACGTCAACGTCTGCCGCCAGAAGCACCTGACCTCCATCCGCAACGCTGCCGGCGCCGAGACCGCCATGAAGCTCGTCTCCATGCGCACGCTGTCGCTGGAGGAATGTCTGGAGTTCATCGACGACGACGAGCTGCTGGAGATCACGCCCAAGAACCTGCGCATGCGCAAGCGGATTCTGGAAACCGAGCTGCGCAAGAAGGCCGCCGCCAAGGCGCGCAGAGGCGAGGGCTAAGCCATTCGTTAAACCAAATAAGCATATAAAAAGCCTTGCAAGATTCACTCCTGCAAGGCTTTCTTTTTATGTATACATCACTTATTGCCGGTCATCTTCTCCTGCTTGACCTTCTTGTCGATGACGTGGCGCGACGCCAGCTCCCTGAAGATATCCTCAAGGCTGATGCCCTGCTGCACCATCAGCACCATCACGTGATAGGCGAGGTCGGCGATCTCATAGATCGTCTCGGCCTTATCCTCCGCCTTGCCCGCGATGATGACCTCGGTACATTCCTCGCCGACCTTCTTGAGGATCTTGTCAAGCCCCTTTTCAAATAGATACGTCGTGTAGGAGCCTTCCTTCTTCTCGGTCTTGCGGCCCTCGATCAGCTTCATGAGGCCCTCGTAGGAGAATTCGTGGCGCGTCTCGCTTTCCCAGACCGTGTTGAAGAAGCAGCTGTCCTCGCCCGTGTGGCAGGCCGGGCCTTCCTTGTCGACCATCAACACCAGCGCGTCGCCGTCGCAGTCCGCCGTGATGGAGACGATGTGCTGCACATTGCCGCTCGTCTCGCCCTTGAGCCAGAGCTGCTGGCGGCTGCGGCTGAAAAAGCAGGTCAGCTCCTTTTCCATCGAAATGGCAAGGCTCTCCTTGTTCATATATGCCAGCGTCAGCACGCGCTTGGTCGTGGCATCCACGACAATGGCCGGGATGAGACCCTTCTCGTCGAATTTCAGCTTTTCGATATCAAACATGTCCTTTTTCTCCTTTATATCACAGCGTTTTTACACGATGCGCGCCGGGATGCCCGCGTCCGCCATCGCGCGCTTGAGATCGGCGATGGTGACCTCGCCGAAATGGAAGATCGACGCCGCGAGGCCCGCGTCCACGCGCGGAAGCGCATGAAACAGCGTGATAAAATCCTGTATGCAGCCCGCGCCGCCGGA
>CALVTQ010000171.1 GCA_944362695.1 uncultured Clostridia bacterium | reverse complement strand
TCTTTTCATGCATGACCGCGTCTTCGAATCTCGATTTACATCCAGTAAACCTTCGCTTCTCATCCTTGTCCTGCATGAAAATCTGCTCGAAACTGCACCTGTCTCATTTTAGAAACACGCCCTAATAATCCATTAAAAATGTTTGCATTATGATGGTCATAACATTATCCTCATCACACCGCGTAGGAATGCAGGCCCGGAAGCAGCTTGTTGACGCCCGCGAACGTGAAGATCACCAGCACCACGGCGATCACCGCGAACCACGCCATCCGCTTGCCCTGCCAGTTCATGCGCATGCGCTGATGCAGATAAATCGCGTAGAAAATCCACGTGATCAGCGCCCACGTCTCCTTCGGGTCCCAGCTCCACCAGCGGCTCCACGCCTGCTCCGCCCAGATCGCGCCGGAGAGGATGACCACGGTGAGCAGCAAGAAGCCCAGGCAGATCAGGCGATACGCCATGTAATCCGTCTGGCGCATGTGTGTGTCCTTTTCGTCCGCGCCTTTTTTGAGCATCATCAGATAGCGCACGCCGAGGCCGCCCGCGATGGCGAACGCCGCATACGAGAACGTCGCCGAGCCGATGTGCAGTGCAAACCACGTCGAGCGCAGCGCCGGCATCAGGTCGCGGATCTCCATCGGCTGGAACGCCGCATACGACGCCACGAGGAACGCCGCCGGGATGCTGACTGTCAGCACCCAGTCCTGCTTGAGCTTCATGTACAGCGCGAGGCCCAGCACAGCCGCCGACCACGCGAAGCCCGACGCGAACTCAAACTGGTTCGCCAGCGGAATCCTCGCCGCCGCAATGCCGCGCCAGACCGTAAATACCGTGTGCGCCGCGAACGCCAGCGCGAATATGCCGAGCGCCGCTTTCACAAACGCCGGCTTTTTCATCGCCGCGCCCACGAGCTGCGCCATCATCGCCGCGAAATACGCGAGAATCACCGCAAAAAACAGAATCTGCATGTCAAGCACCTCCCTCGGCGGGCTTTGTTTCAAGCACCGCCGCAATATCGAGCATCAAGCCCGTCTGCGTCTTCGGGCTCACGACGGCGTAGCCCGTTTCATCCACAGCCACGGCCACCGGCGCCATGAAGAAGCACAGATACAGCGCCGCGACCATCAGCACGAACACGGCATACAGCGCGCCCAGCAGAACGCGGCTCGTCTCCTTGATGCGCAGGCCCGGATAGCTCACCGGGTCGAGCATCGTGAAGCTCACGTCGCCGATGGTCAGCGTCTCGCCCGGGAAGGCGAGCACAGCCGTCATGTCGCCCTCGGCCACGCTCATCACGTCGTAAACCGGATCGGCATACGCGCCGGAGGAGCTGGTGATCAGCGTGATGCTGCCGTCCTCATCCTCGATATATCCGGGATAGACCGCGTTGTAGAACATGCCGCTGATGCCGTCGAGCGTCAGCATGCACGGCTCGGTGAGCGTCATGTCCTCGCTCGCGCCGTTGATCAGGTTGCTTACGCGCACAGCGCCCGCCGTGCCGTATGTCTGCTGATAGACCTTGCAGCCGGAGAGCGTCATCGGCTCGTTGACGCGGATCTCGCCGCGCTTTGTCTGTCCATCCGGCGCGGTCATCTCGATGTCGCTGGTGAAATCGAGCCTGCCGGTCTCGTCCTCGATGGCGAAGCTGTGTACGGTGATGCGCATGCCGCCGTCCAGCTCGATGGTCTCGCCCGGCATGACGATCCTGTCCTGCACGTCAGCCGTCAGCACGGCGGCCGCGCCGACCGCGAGGATCAAAAGAAACGACAGGTGCGTGAGGAATGAGCCGTAGAAGCCCGCCATGTGCTTGATGTACACCGTGCGGCTCTGCGCCTCGCTCGCCTTGAACCCGCGCGCCTTGAGAAAATCGCCCAGCTTCTTTGCGTCCCCGCCGGTCAGGTTCTCCTTCATCGCGCACGTCTCGGCCTGCTTTTTAAGCCGTCCCGCCGCGCCGCGCACCTTCGGGAAGCGCACGATGGAGCACAGCAGCAGATTCACGGACAGCGCCGCGAGCACGGCGATGAAATACGGCGCGGAGAACACGTCGTCAAGCCCCGTCGCGAGGATGACCTTCGCCGCGCCCTCGCCGTAGCGCCGCACGTACTCCATCGGCTCGCGCTGCTGCACGATCATCGACCCCGCGAAGCCCAGCAGCATCACCAGCACCAGCAGGATCATGCCAAAGCGCATCGAGCGCAGAAAATCAATCGCCTTTTTCAAGGTTGTATCTCCTTATCATCCGCCCGTCACAGAGCGGGTGCTTTCAGCCAAAAAGGCCGCTGAAGCGGCGAATTGCTTCACTTCAGCGGCCCGTCGATTCGATTTACGCCTCAACGCCCAGCTTGGTCAGCGCCTCGTCGATCAGCTTCTCAGCCTTGTCAAGGCACTCGTGCGTCAGCTTGGAGTTGTGCGCGCCCTCGCTGTTCTCCACGAACACGAAGTCCCAGTAGAACTGGCCCTGACGGTTCAGGGAGCGGACCGTCGCCAGATCCTCCTCGGAGAGCGTGCCCGCGGTCACGGCGTCGGCCAGCGCGTTGGTCAGCGTCTCGAGCTTGGTGCCGATGGCGATGGTGCGCGCCTCGGCCTCGGCCTGGATGCCCTCGACGAAGCCCTTGAGGTCAGCGTGGCAGCCGGAGCAGCTGGCCGTGATGGTCTCGCTGTCAAGCGGGCTGACCCAGTAGTGGCTGGCGTAGGTCTCGCCCGCCGCATTGGTCTCCTTGGCCATGTGGCAGTCCGCGCAGGAGAACATGCTCGCGTGCACGCTGCCCGCGCCCATGTAGGTCTCAAACTCGGTGTGCTGCACCTTGATCTGCTGCACGCCCGTGCGCGGGTTGGTGTAGTCGGTGAAGCCCATCTCCTCGTAATAGGCCAGCACCTGATCCGGGTGCATGGCAGCGAGGCTGGTGTAGGGCAGCTTGACTTCCTTGGTCGTCGGGTCGAAGTAGTACTCGACGTGGCACTGCGCGCAGGCGGCGGTCGCCGGGTTCAGGTTCGCGAAGTCCTCGCCCATCGCGTCGGCCAGGTAGGTGTGGGTCACGACGAGCGCCTCGCCCTCGTTCGCGTGGCAGTTGTAGCAGCTCACGGACTCGGTGACCTCGGCAGCCATGTCCTCAAACGGGATGGCGTAGACGCCCACGCCCTCGTTGTTCACCTTGGCGGTGAAGTCCGGCGTCTTGCAGGCGAAGCAGTTGGCCAGCGCATGCGGACGGCCCGTGTTGGTCACGTCCTGCACGGTGTAGTAATGGCCGCGCGCGCTCATGTAGTACTTGTTGAAGGCCATGCCCTCATACACGGTGGCGATCATCGGGTATTCCTCGACGTGATCCAGCGCTTCCGCGTTCTCCTCATTCTTGAGGTAGCTCGCGTAGACATCGGGATACGTCTCGGCCCAGTCGGCGGCCTTCACCACGGTGATGCCCGTGCCCGTCTCGGTGACGGTTGCCGCCAGCGCGCCGGTGCACAGGATGCACAGCGTGGCGATCAGCAATCCCATCGCGACGATTTTCTTCATCTGGGGTCTCCTCCTTCTTCTCTTTGGGGAAGTCTGTGGGATCGGCGGCTCACCGCGCCGCCTCTCCGCTTGACAGCATTATATCAAACCATGCGGTCATTTTCAATCCCTCAACGCATAATTTTAATCCTGCTGTGCCAACTTTCTGCCCATAAGCACGCCCATCGCCGATGCCATCATCAGGCCGCGCGTCCAGCCGGAGGAGTCGCCCAGGCAGTGCAGCCCGCGCACGTTGGTCGTCAGATTCTCGTCCATCTTCACGCGGTTGGAGTAGAACTTGAGCTCCGGGGAGTACAGCAGCGTCTCGGTTGAGGCGAAGCCCGGCACGACGATATCGACCGCCTGAATGAAGTTGATGATGTTGATCATCGCGCGATACGGCATCGCGGCGGTGATGTCGCCCGCCACGGCGTCGGGCAGCGTCGGACGCACGTTGCTCTGCGCCAGCTCGCGGTCCCACGTGCGCTTGCCGTCGAGGATGTCGCCGAAGCGCTGCACGAGGATGTGGCCGTTGGCCAGCATGTTCGTCAGCTCGCCGACCTTCTGCGCGTAGGCGATGGGCTGGTTGAACGGCACGGAGAAATTGTGGCTGCACAGCACGGAGACGTTCGTGTTCTGGCTCTTTTTATCCTTGTAGCTGTGGCCGTTGACGACAGCGAGGTCGTTGTCGTAGTTCTCCTGGGTGACAAAGCCGCCGGGGTTCTGGCAGAACGTGCGCACCTTGTTCTTAAACGGCTTGGGGTAGCCGATCAGCTTGCTCTCGTAGAGCACGCGGTTGACCTCCTCCATCACCTCGTTGCGGCACTCGACGCGCACGCCGATGTCGACCGTGCCGGGCTGATGGGCGATGCCGTGCTCGGCGCAGAGCTTTTCGAGCCAGTCCGCGCCGCGCCTGCCGGTGGCCACGACCGTGTGCTCCGCGCGGATCTCCATCGTCTCATCGCCCCTGCGGATGGACACGCCGAGGCAGTCCATGCCGTCCATGATGAGCTCCTCGCACGCCCAGCCAAAGAGCAGCTCCACGCCGTGCTCGCGCAGGTGATTTTCGATGGCGAGGTAGAGCTGCTGCGCCTTCTCCGTGCCGAGATGGCGGATCGGGCAATCGACGAGCTTGAGGCCCGCGCGGATGGCGCGCTTGCGGATCTCGCGCACCTCCTGCGTGTTGCCGATGCCCTCGACATGGCTGTCCGCGCCGAATTCGAGGTAGATCTTGTCCGTGTAGTCGATCAGATCCTGCGCATTCTGTGCGCCGATGAGCTGCGGGAAGTCGCCGCCGACCTCGTAGGAAAGCGACAGCTTGCCGTCGGAGAACGCGCCCGCGCCCGAGAAGCCCGTTGTGATGTGGCAGTACGGACGGCAGCTCACGCACTTGTTGGTGATCGCCTTGGGGCAGCGGCGATTCTCGATCGGCTGTCCCTTCTCCACGATCACAATCCTCTTTTTGCTCCCGTTGCGCAGCATTTCCAGCGCGGTGAAAATGCCCGCCGGGCCCGCGCCCACGATGACGACGTCCGCTTTCATGTTCATGATGATCCCTCCGTTTATGTCGATACTTCGTCGTATAACTTTCTTTTCCGCGGCCCGCTATGGCCGTTTTTTCTTTGCATTACAGCATAAAATCCATTTGCGTATCCGCCTGCGCCCCGACGCGCCCATCCGTCGCCGCGTCGAGCACGAGCCGCCCGACCCCGCCCGCAGCGATGCCCAGCACGCAGCCGATCTCCGGGATTTCGTCGATGCGCCGCAGCACGCCCGCGCCGTCGAGCAGCGCCACCGCGCCGGTGCATCGTGCGCCCTCGCCCGTGCCGTAGACATAGCAGCCGCCCAGCGCGAGCCCGCCATCGTCCATCGGCAGCGCGCATTGCCAGACGAGCGCGTCCGCCGCCGTGTGAATCGGGATTCTCGTCTCGAACACGCGCCGCCCGGCCTCGTCCATGCACGTCACGCGCACGCCGCCCGGCACGCTCTCGCATTTCACGCTTCCGCTGACGATGCCGTCGCCGGCTTCGCGCCGCGCGGTCTCGTGCGCCGGTTCGCCCTGCGGCTCCGGCGTCGCGTCTGCGGCGACCGCCTGCGGCTCAACCGTCAGCAGCACGGCCTCCTGCGCGCTTCTGGCGCCCTCGTGAAGCAGCAGCGCAGCGCCGCCCGGCACGCCCACGACATCCAGCGCGTTCCTCGGCAGGCCGTCCGCCTCGCCGAGCAGCCCGCCGTCCTCGTCGAGGAAGACGGCGCTTCCGTCCCCGGCATATGCGGCAAAGCCCGTCTCCGTCTGGCAGATGTGCGCCGGCATTTCTTCCATATGATACGCGAAGATCACGCCGCCCGCCGCATTCATGCGCACGAGCGCGCCGCCGTCCGTCGTCCCGACCGCCGCGGTGACGCTCCCGTCCTCCTGCATCAGCGCATCGCAAACCTGCGCGATGCCCATGCCGTCTCCGGCGCTCTGCACACCCGCGCCGCCGGTCAGCCGCACGATATTAAGCCGCCCGCCTCTCGCCGTGGCCCAGGCACATTCGCCGCGCCCGTTTGCCGCGAGCCGCCCGTTCTGCGCGCCGTCGATTTTCTCGCCCGCCGACGCGCTGCCGTCGCCGCTCACCATCACGGGCGTGACCGCGCCGCCCTCGTCCGCGAGCATCAGCACGAGCCGCAGCCCGTCAGGCGCGTTCACCGGCGTCATCGCCTCGATGCGCATGCCCGGCAGGATATCCGCCGCGTCAAACGCCGTCCGGCTGACCATCCTGCCCCGCTCGTCAAGCACGATCCACTCGCCGCGCTGCCCCGCATCGTCCGCGAGCACGAACGAAAACCCGCCGTCCACGGCCACGGGCGCGCGCATCGCCGTCATGCCGCTTCGCCCGGAGCAGAAGCTCCACATCGGCGCGCCGTCCTCGCGGATGTACATCGCCCAGCCCGCCTGCGTCTGACGCGTGCGCGAGGACAGGTCGCCGTCGGTCGAGGCCGTCGTGCCCACGGCAAAATAGCCGCCCGGCACGCCCGCAATCTCGCGCAGTTCGTCTGCCCCGCTGCCGCCATAGCGCCAACGCTCGCCGAGTCCGCGCGCAGGCATGGCAAACAGCGCGGCCAATATCGCCGCCGTCATCCCCGCCCGCACGTGCGCTCTCATTTACATCCTTCCTTTGACCATCGTAAGGCCGATGCGCTTCTTCTTTTCGTCCACGCTGACGACCCAGACCTTCACGATGTCGCCCACGCTGACGACCTCGCTGGGGTGCTTGATGAATTTCTCGGCCATGCGCGAGATGTGCACAAGGCCGTCCTGATGCACGCCGATGTCCACAAACGCGCCGAAGTCGATCACGTTGCGCACCGTGCCGGTCAGCTCCATGCCCGGCGTCAGGTCGCTGATGTCGAGCACATCGGTTCTCAATACCGGCGGCGGCAGCTCCTCGCGCGGGTCGCGGCCTGGCTTCTCGAGCTCTGCTGCTATGTCGCGCAGCGTCATTTCGCCGATGCCCAGCCTGGCCGCGAGCTTGCCCGCGCCCTCGTCCTCCACGCGCGCGCCGATGCCCGCGATGCCGCCCTTTTTGAGATCCTTCGCGCTGTATCCCAGCAGCTCGAGCAGCGCCTTCGCCGCCGGATAGCTCTCCGGGTGAACGGCGGTCGCGTCGAGCGGATTTGTACCGTGCACACGCAGGAAGCCCGCGCACTGCTCGAATGCCTTCGGCCCCAGCTTGGGCACCTTCTTGAGCTGCGCGCGGCTGGCGATGCCGTTCTCCTCGCGGTAGGCGACGATGTTGCCCGCCAGCGCCGGTCCGATGCCCGCCACGTGCTCCAGCAGCTGCGCCGACGCCGTCTCCACGTCCACGCCCACGCTCGACACGCAGTCCTCCACGACGCCCGACAGCGCGTTTTCAAGCTCCGCCTGCTTGAGGTCGTGCTGATACTGCCCCACGCCGATGGCCTTCGGGTCGATCTTCACCAGCTCCGCAAGCGGGTCCTGCATGCGCCGGGCGATGGACACCGCGCTGCGCAGCGACACGTCGAATTCCGGGAATTCCTTCGCCGCCAGCTTGCTGGCCGAGTACACGCTCGCGCCCGCCTCGCTGACGATCATGTACGCCACGCCCGGCAGCTCCGGCAGAAGCCCGGCGATGAACTGCTCACTCTCGCGCGAGGCCGTGCCGTTGCCGATGGCGATGGCCGTCACGCCGTGCCGCTTCACCATGCCCAGAATCAGCCGCTTCGCCGCGGCCTTGGCCTGCTCCTGACCCGGCAGCGTGAAATGGCCCACGCCGGTCTCCAGCACCTTGCCGCTTTCGTCCACAACCGCGAGCTTGCAGCCCGTGCGGAAGCCCGGATCGACTCCCAGCGTCACCTTGCCGCGCACAGGCGGCTGCATGAGAAGCTGGTGCAGGTTTTGGCCAAACACGCGGATGGCGCCCTCGTTGGCGCGGTCGGTCAGCTCGTTGCGGATCTCGCGCTCGAGGCTCGGCCCGATGAGCCTGCTCCACGAGTCCTTGACCGCCTCGCGCACCTCGTCGCAGCATGGACTGCCCGGCCTGATGACCGCGCGGCAGATCGTCTGGTTCGCCAGCGCCTCGTCGATCTCGATGGTGACCTTGAGCCACTCCTCGCGCTCGCCCCGGTTGACGGCGAGAATCCGGTGATCCGCCGCGCGCATGACCGGCTCGCGGTAGTCGGCGTACTGCGCGTAGACGCTGTCGCCCTCCCTGGCCGCGACGCTGCGCAGCATGCCGCTCCTGCGAATCAGCGCACGAAGCGATGCGCGGATGGCCGCGTCGTCGCTGATCTGCTCGGCGATGATGTCGCGGGCCAGCTGCAAGGCCGTCTCCGCGTCCGGCACGCCCTTTTCTTCGTCGATATAGTTTGCCGCGAGGGTCATCGGTTCGACGCCGCGCTTCTGCTCGAAAATGGCGTTTGCCAGCGGCTCGACGCCCTTCTCGCGCGCGATCATGGCCCGCGTGCGGCGCTTGGGCTTGTACGGGCGGTAGATGTCCTCCAACTCGGAGAGCGTCTGCGCGCTGTTCAGCTTTGCTTCCAGCTCCTCGTCCAGCTTGCCCTGCCCGGCGATGGCGGCAGCGATCTGCTCGCGCCGTTTGTCAAGCCCGCGCAGGTATTCAAGCCGCTCGCTGAGGTCGCGCAGCTTCTGGTCGTCCATGGCATTCGTGCGCTCCTTGCGGTATCGCGCGATAAACGGAATGGTGTTGCCCTCGTCGATCATCGCGGTGATGTTCGCGACAATCGCCTCGGTCGTCTCAAATTCCTTCGCCAGCACGGCGGTGATGTTCATGCTCGTGGTTTCCTTCCTTATATATTATGCAAGTTCGATCACGTCGAGGTCATCCGGCACGTACAGGTCGCCGTCGTAATGCTCGCGCGCCTCCGCGGTGTAGAGCGCCTTGCGCTGCGCGTAGTGCCTGTCCTCGGTATGCCAGAGCACGAGATGCGGGTTGTTCATCTGCGCGGCGAGCTTGGCGGCATCGGCGACGGTGCTGTGGTTCTTCTCGTAGGGCTTGAAGACGTCCGCGTGCGCAAGCAGACAGAACGCCTCGCACAGCAGCCAATCGCTCCCCGCGACATACCCCTCGCACGCCGGGTTGTACGGCTCGTCGCCCAGGCACGTGAGCTTCCTGCCGCTGTGCAGCGTCGTCGTGAAGCCGAACTGCAGCAGCTTGGTCGAGCGGATGTCAAAGAACGTCACGTCGTATCCGTTGAGCTTCGCGGCCATGCCGTCCTCGATGTCGTGGAAGAGCACGCGCTCGCCGAGGAACACGAGGAATTTCTTCTGCAGCATCAGATTCGCAATCACCGTCAGGCCCTCGCGGATCGTCCTGTGGCAGTAGATGTGCAGCTCGCCGTCAAACTTGCCCTGCTTCATCATCGTCATGATCTTGCGCAGCACCCAGACCGCGCCGTTGAGATGGTCGGGATGCGCATGCGTGATGAAAAAGTCGTGTACGCGGCCAAAGTCCAGCCCGGCGTCCTCCATCTGGCGCAGGATGCCGTTGCCGCCGCCCGCGTCCACCAGCAGAAGCCCGCCGTCGTTCTCGATCGCGAAGCACGTATTATAGCACCGGGTCGCAAACGCGTAGCCCGTCCCCAGCACGTGAAGCCGCTCCATCGTCGTCCCTCCGTTATCGTTCGCGTTTTCGTTTCTCAAAAACCAAATCCGATCTATTATACAGCATTTATCGGGAAAGAACAAGCGCCTTTGCGTATAAATTGTGTTAATTCTCGCCGCGCAAAAAAGGACCGCAGGTTTTGTCCTGCGGCCCGTGCGCTTTTGCCGGTATCAGTTAATGAGGATGGTGTTGTTCTCCTCGAGTTTGGGCTGCTCGACCTTCTTGGGGATGGCGAGCTTGAGCACGCCGTCCTCAAACGCGGCGCTCACGTCCTCGCGCTTGACCTGATCGCCCACGTAGAACGTGCGCTGGCAGGTGCCCACGAAGCGCTCGCTGCGGATCACGCGGCCCGCATCGTCCTTCTGCTCGTTGTTGTTGTTCTTCTCCGCGCGGATGGTCAGGTAGCCGTCCTTCATCTCGGCCTTGATGTCCTCCTTGCGGTAGCCCGCCAGCTCGACGTCCAGCTCGTAGTGGTCATCAAACTCGCGCACGTCGCAGCTCATGACCCTCGGCGCTGCCGTGCGGACGACCGGCCTCATCGCCGGCGCATCGAAGAAGTCGTTGAACATATCGTCAAACATGTGGTTAAACAGCATATCAATCCCTCCGTTTTCGTTCTTGCTGTATATGTTGAGCGGAACCGCCGCCTCCTATTCATCGGGGGCTTCCTTCCGTTGACATCTGCATTATAGCATAGCCTTTTAGCACTGTCAAGCATAGAGTGCTAATTTGATATTTGACCATTATTGATCTATTTTAGAACACAAAGTCTTGATATTGCTGTGTTATTCGATATTGAAATATATAAAATAAGTCTGACCTTCTCTGATTTTTGTGAAAATTAGTCAAAGAAAGTCAGACTTCATTGTATGCAATTGAAGGCGTCACGGCAGGCGGGCAAACACGTCGCCGAGCCCCTCGTGCAGCACGAGATCAGCGATGTTGTCGCGCGGCGTTGGCGTCTTGTTGATGAGCACGAGCCTGTGGCCCCGGTATTCGTCGAGGAACGCCGCCGCCGGGTAAACCGTCAGCGACGTGCCTGCCACGATCAGCAGATCCGCGCGCCGGATGGCATCGACCGCGCCGCTGATCGTATCCGGGTCGAGCCCCTCCTCGTAGAGCACGACGTCCGGCTTCACGCGCCCGCCGCAGACCGGGCATTTGCACGGCTCGCCCAGCGCGAGGAACTGCGCAAGGTCGTATCCCGCGCGGCATTTCTGGCAGTAGCTCCTGTGCACGCTGCCGTGCAGCTCGAATACGTTTTTGCTCCCCGCCATCTGGTGCAGCCCGTCGATATTCTGCGTCACAACGGCCAGCAGCTTCCCCTCGCGCTCCCAAGCAGCCAGCTTCTCGTGCGCGATGTTGGGCTTGGCATCGGGGAACAGCATGCGCGTGGTGTAGAATCTGTAGAACACGTCGTGATGGCGCGTGCAAAACGAATGGGAGATGATCGTCTCCGGCGGGTAGTCAAACTGCTGATTGTACAGCCCATCCACGCCGCGGAAGTCCGGTATCCCGCTCTCGGTGGAGACGCCCGCCCCGCCGAAAAACACGATCCGCTTCGCCTCGCGCACCCAGCTTTGCAGCGTCGCAAGCTTCGTCTCGTCCATGTGCATCCTCCTTTTTACGGCAGCATCCGCCCGGAGCGGATCGTCGTCTCGAGCCTGTCCTCGGCCATTTGGCGCAGCGCGTCAAACAGCGCGTCCGGACATTCGCCGTCGTCCTCCAGCGAGTCAAGCCCCTTTCGCATGATGCCTTGCAGATACCATATGTCCTGCGGCGTCAGGCGGCATTTCTCGCCCTCGCCACATTCATTGCACAGCACGCCGCCCTGCTCCGGGCTGAAAAACGCGGCGTATTCGCCGCCCGCCGCCGGGTCGATGGGCTTTCTGCACTTGGCGCATCGCCCCACCTGCGGCCGGAAGCCCAGCAGCGACACCAACCCCATCACGAACACCGCCGACACGCGCCGCGGCGGCTCCTTGCCATAGCAAAGGTGCGCCAGCGTGCGCAGCAGCAGCAGGAACAGCCGCTCGTTTTCCTGCATCGGCTGGATCGACGCGCCGCACAGCTCCAGGCAGTACATACCATGCGCCAGCCGCTCATAGTCCGCGCGCAGCCCGTAATACGAGTCCGTCACCTGGCAGGACACCAGCGTCATCCGCTCTCCCGCCTGATAGAGCACGTACTCGCCCGCGCAGAAGACCTCGCTCGCCGCCATCAGCGGGCTCTTCTGCCGCCTGCATCCCCGGCTGATGACGTCCAGCCGCCCGAGCGTCGGCGAAAACAGCGTCAGCATCCTGTCGTTCTCGCGGTAATCGGCGCGCCGCAGCACGATCGCGTTCGTTGTAAGCTGCGCCAACTGTCACGCCTCCCCGCCGCTCTGCTCGTCGCGCTCGTCCAAAAACCGCCGCACCCGCGGGATGAACCGCGCCGCGAAGCTGCCCTTGCCCTTCTGCTTGACGTAGAAGAAGCCGATGATCGAGAACACGACCGCGCCGACGAAATTGACCATCAGGTCCTTCATCGTGTCATGCAGGCCGATATCCAGATACCCGCCCAGTCCGAGCGCGGTCTGCGTGCCGTCGCCGTGCACGAGAATGACATCCGTGATGTTCGCAAGCCTGTCCACCTTATTCGATCTCGTCGGGTCGAGCTCCACGGTGCAGATCGCATTGATGATCGTGTCCTTCTGCATGTCCGTGCCCACGAGCATGTCGCCGATGTATTCAAAGAACTCCCAGAGCACGCCGACCGTCATCGAGAAACAGAACGCCACGATTGCCAGATAGATCGGCGAGAGCTTGAAGGAGAACCGGTCGCTCCGGTTGAGCATATCGACCAGCGCAAAGCCGATGGCCGCGCATAGAAAGCCGTTGAGCGTATGGAGCACCGTGTCCCAATTCGGCACGCGGATGTAGAAGCTGTTGATCTCGCCGAGGATCTCCGCCGCGAAGATGAACAACAGCACGATGATCTCCAGCGTGCCGGGCAGCTCGATCTTGAGCTTGCGCGCGAACACGCTCGGCACGATCATCAGCACCAACGTCAGCACGCAGATGAATACGCTCTCAAAGTCACGGCGCAGCGCCGAGCGCACCAGCACCAGAATCACCAGCGCGCGCAGCACCAGATACACCGTCAGCGTCGCGTGGTTCGTATAATAAGGAACCTTATCCTTGAGCTTTTTTCCAGCCTTGCCCATTCGTCTTTCGCTCCCTTCTTCTTGCATCATAACACATTTTGCGCCATGCGTAAACGGAAAACCCGCATTGTGCATCAATTTGCGCGCGTTTCACCGCTTTATATGCCTTTCGTTTTGTATATTTTACAATTTTTGTGCCGCGCCACTTGACCGATCATTATTCTCTCATCGCCATCGCGCGTCGATTTGCAGGAATTTTTCGCACATCATGCAGAATTTTTGCACATCGCGGCCATGCGCTCCCCCGCGCTGCATTTTTGGTCTTCTCCGAATTTTTCTTTATATTTTAGGAAAATACAGTGTACTTTTGGATTTTTTCGTGCTATAATGCTCACACGAAAGCGATCGGCAAGCCTGCCGGTTCAATCAAATTCCTTCATTTTTGTGAAAGAGAGGCAGCAATCATGATTACTGTTCTTTTTGTTCTTGTCGCCCTGATCCTTGCTATCAAGGTCATTTCCATGTTTGACGCCCAGCGCGACGCCGCTTCGGACATCAATTCCTATCTGCGCTACGAGTATCAGATGGATTCCACGGCCCATACGCCGATGAGCCAGCTGCGCAGCATCTGATTTTTCGTCCATATCATCCCTATTTCCCCATATCAAGGCGGACGCTTTCCCCGGCGTCCGCCCCTTTTTTGTACATTGCACAAAACCGCGTCCTTCGCGGCATACAAAAAGCGGACGCCATGCAGCATCCGCTTTCGTTTTGTTTACAGCGCATCCGGCACGGGCCTGTCGCGCCAGAGGAAATCCATGAACGCGGGCACCTGCTTCTCCCAATCGGCCTCGCAGTGCCGTCCGTCCTTCTGCTCATACAGCGCCGTCATCGCGCCGCGCTCGCCGAAATACCCGGCCATCGCCCGGTTCGTGCGCAGCATGTAGCTCTCGCCGGTCTTGCTGCGCCCGCCCTCCTGCGTGCCCCAGGACAGGTACACGCGCGTGTCGGGGCTGATGTCCGCGCGCCCGAGCCCGGCGTGCAGCTCGCGCATGCAGATCGAGATCGAACTCGACAGACAGCCCGCCTTGGAGAACACGTCGTTGTGGCGGATCACGCCGTATACGCTCATCAGCCCGCCCATGCTCGATCCGGCGATGCCCGTCGCCTCGCGGAAGCTGTACGTGCGGTATTCTCTGTCGATCATCGGCTTGAGCGTGTGCGCCATCCAGTTAAGCGTCGCCGCGCCCGTGCCGTCGATCTCGCCCAAAAACCCGCTTTTCACGTGATACGGGCAGTACTCGACCAGCCGCATGTTGCCCTCGTGGCTGCATTCGATGCCCACGACGATCATCGGCTTTTCCCATCCCGCGAGGAAATCCGCCAGGCCCCAGCTCTTGCCGTATGTGGCGTCCGCGTCGGAAAACAGGTTGTGCCCGTCGAAGAAATACATCACCGGATAGCGCTCGTCGCTCTCGTAATAATTGTCCGGCAGCCAGATATGCAGCGTGCGCATTTTGCCCGCCGGGTCAAACAGCACGTCCCGCTTGATGACCATCGCTTTTTCTCCCCTTTTGACATGAGCGCCCTCCCCCTTGGGAGGAAGGCGTTCTTTTTGTTTGCATTATTGTGGGTTAGGTTTTATTTGTCGGTGTTCAGCGCGCCGGCGGCGTCAGGTTTTGCTTCGCGCCGCTTGCCAGCGCTTTTGTCCTTCGCCCGCAGCTGCGGCATCGCCTTTTCCAGCGCCATGACCAGCAGCGGGATCAGCACGATATGCACGATGATGCCCGGCACGGCGTTGATGAACGCGCCGGACATGAACGCCGCCCACGTGAACGGCGAATCGCTGCCCATCAGCAGCAGCATCTGCACGATGCCCCACACGACGCGCCCGCCGAGCATCGCCACGATCAGCGCGACATAGATGCCCGGCTTGCTGCCCTTCATCTTCGCGTACACGAGGCCGCTGATGATGCCGTAGGCCGCGAGCTCAAAGCACATCGCAACGCACGTCGGGAACAGCGGCGGCATGCCGAACAGCACGTTGCGCAGCAGCGGCGCCACCGCGCCCACCGCGCCCGCGTACACCGGGCCGCAGATGAAGCCGCACAGCAGCACCGGGATGTGCATCGGGCTCAGCGCGCTTCCGATCTGCGGGATCTGGCCGGTCAGAAACGGCAGCACCAGGCACAGTGCCAGGCACAGCGCGCCCAGGCAGAGCTTGAGGACATTGGGTTTACGATTGTTCATGGTTACATTCTCCCTTTCATATTTGCCACGTCTTGAACGGGAGAAGCGCCTTCCTGGCGCGATTGTGGAAATGGAATCTATCATAATCCCCGGCTTGGCCGGGCGGTTATGGCGAATTAGTCAGTCAGCCCGCCCTCGCACAGCGCGCGAATCTGCGCGACAGCCTGCGTGATGAGCTGCGTCAGCGTCAGCTGCTGCGTGCCCACGATGATGTTTTTGCATTGGTTGACCGGCAGGAGCAGCTTCACCGCGTCGCTTCTTCCCACGGCGACAGCCATGTTCGGCGTCACCTCGCCCAGCAGCGAATCCGCCGACAGGATGCCGATCGGCCCGACGATCACCTGCGCGCTGCGGCAGGCCACGATCACCGGGTTCTCGCCCGTCGCGCCGCGATCCGCGCCCGCCTTGAGCATCGCGCTCGTCGCCAACACGTTCGTGCCGATGGCCGTGATATCCGCGTCGATCTTCGCCTCGCGCATGCCCTCGATCAGCAGGCTGCCCATCCGGCCGCCCTGCCCGTCGATCACCACAATCTTCATCTTACGCCTCCCATGTGCAATGCCCGCCCTCGGGATCGACATGCAGGCGCATATCGCAGCGGTGCAGGATGTCCGTTTTATCAAAATACGCGTTTTCCAGCGGAATCCACTCCCGCACAAACCGCGCGAGCATGGCCTCGCCGTTCCGCTTGAGGATGCGCGCGCGCTGGCCCGCCTCGTCGATGCGCATGAACACCTTGAGATCATATGCGTCCGCCATCTCGGGATGCAGGCTGTACGCGCCCTCGACGACGCAGAGCTTCCCCGGTGCAATCGTCCTGCC
Source organism: uncultured Clostridia bacterium (assembly GCA_944362695.1). Classification (GTDB taxonomy): domain Bacteria; phylum Bacillota; class Clostridia; order Christensenellales; family Aristaeellaceae; genus Ventricola. The sequence goes on along the minus strand of CALVTQ010000171.1, from coordinate 18,717 downwards.
CGGCGTGATCGTCTGCGCATGGCAATCATACGGCCTGTACGCAAAACTTTCGCCCCGGCGCATCGGCCCGAGCACCTCTTTGGCGAACCGCTCTCTGTCCACATTGCCGCCCGGCTCAGCGAATCGCTCCGCCGTGCGCTGGTGCGGCTGCAAAAAGAAGTCGTCCATATGCACGACCGTCGCGCCGTAGACATCGGCGAGCACGCCCGCGAGCGTCGTCTTTCCGCTCGCGCTGCCTCCGTCGATGGCCACGAGCACGCGCTCCTTTTCGCGCATCAGCCCGTCAATCCGCGAGAGCATCGGCAGAACAGCCGCCCAATCCGAGCGGATCACGCGATACGCCGGGTGATATGCCCGCCGGAAGCCCTCGCTGTGGTGCGTCGCGGGACAGCCCGCCGCGCGGTATGCCGCCACGCGCGCATGCACATCGCGGCACGTCTGCGGCAGCTCGCCCGCGTCCGCCATCGCGCAGATCGCGTCAAGCCCCCGGCTGAGCCTCACATCGCCGTCCGGGTGGCCGCCCCGCTGCGCCGTCAGAACAAACAGCCGTGCCAGCGTGTCCGCACTCGCCCCGCTTTGCCTGTATGCCGCCAGATGCACACGCGAAAACCCGCCCGCCAGCCGCTCGGCCAGCGGCGCATCGCCCTGCGCATCGGCCATTTCTTTGATGATATAGTCGCGTGCCGAGGCCTCGTCGCGCACGAAATGCCCGCAGCCGTGCGCCGCCTGATACGACGCCTTGATCAGGTCGTCCGTCTCAAGCAGCGGCCACTGCGCAATCTGCCGCGCCAAAAAGGCCCGCTCGCCGTGAAAATCGTCCATCTATCCGCAAAATCCTTCGTCCGTATTCGCCCGCGCCCCATGCGCAGTATGCCGATTATAGCACATCCCGCGCATGCGCGCAATCACTGCCAGTATTGCCCGTCGAGGTTGCGATACGCCAGCGCCTCGAGCACGTGCGCCCGGCTGATGTCCTGCGCGCCCTCGAGGTCGGCGATCGTCCGCGCCACCTTGAGCACGCGGGACAGCGCGCGCATCGACATATTGTATCGCTCGCACGCCTTCTCGACGATCGTCTGCGTGCCGCTGTCGAGCTTGCAGATCTGCGTCACCTGACGCGCCGTCAGCTCCGCGTTGCACGTGATGCCTTCCTCTTTATATCGCGCCTGCTGCCGCGCTCTCGCCGCCTGCACGCGCTCACGGATGACGCTCGACGGCTCCTCCGCCTCGCCCGCCGTGATCTCCTTGACCGGCACGGGGTTGATCTCCAGCTGTATGTCGATGCGGTCGAGCAGCGGGCCGGAGATGCGCCCCAGATAGCGCTTGATCTCGCGCGGGGAGCAGCGGCATTTCTGCGTCTTGCTGCCGTAATTGCCGCAGGGACACGGGTTCATCGCCGCGATAAGCATCGCCCGCGCCGGATATTTCGCCTGCGCGCTCACACGGACGACGCTGACGAATCCGTCCTCGAGCGGCTGGCGCATGGCCTCGAGCGCCGCGCGGTCGTATTCCGGCAGTTCATCGAGGAACAGCACGCCGTGGTGCGCGAGGCTGATCTCGCCCGGCTTTGCCTTGCTGCCGCCGCCGACGAGCGCCACCGCCGACACCGTATGATGCGGCGAGCGGAACGGCCTTTCCAGCAGCAGACCGCTGTTGGGGCTGAGCTGTCCCGCCGCGCTGTGGATGCGCGTCGCCTCGAGCGCCTCCTCGAGCGTCATATCCGGCAGAATCCCCGGCAGGCATCGCGCCATCATCGTCTTGCCGCTGCCCGGCGCGCCGATCATCAGCACGTTATGCCCGCCCGCCGCCGCGATTTCCAGCGCGCGCTTGGCGCTCTTCTGCCCGCGCACGTCCGCAAAATCGCTGACCCGCGTCCGCTCGCGCAGCATCTGCGCATACGGCGTGGTCGTCGCCGGTGTGATCGTCCGCTTGCCGCGGATGTGGTCGAGCGCCTCGCTCAAATGCTTGACCGGCAGGATGTCGATGCCCTCGACACAGGCCGCCTCGCGCGCGTTCTCCTCCGGGAGCATCAGCGCGCGCATGCCCTGCTGCCTCGCGGCAATCGCCATCGACAGCGCGCCGCGCACGCCGACCACCCCGCCCGACAGCGACAGCTCGCCCACGGCCGCCATGCCCTCGATGGCCTCCGCGTCGAGCACGCCGCTGCTCGCCAATATCGCCAGCGCAATCGGCAGGTCATAGGCCGGGCCTTCCTTGCGCACATCGGCCGGCGCGAGATTGACCGTCAGCCGCGCCACGGGGAAGCTCAGCTGACAGCTCGCCATCGCCGCCCGCACGCGCTCGCGGCTCTCCTTGACCGACGCATCCGGCAGGCCCACGATCTCGAACATCGGCATGCCGTCCGTGCTGAAGGCCTCGACCGTCACCACATAGCCGTCGATGCCCGTCAGGCCCAGGCTGTTCACACTCGCCAGCATCGCGCTCTCCCCCTCGCTTGCAGTATCATTTGTATTGTACCACACATGACAACCGGTTGACAATTCCCGCGCGTGCCCTTTCGCAAAAAGCATACGCGCATTGCCTTTTGCGCATAGAAAAGGCGACGCGATTGCTCGCGCCGCCCTTGCTGCGAAAGAGGTGCGTATGTGAGTTTACTTCGATTCCTCGTACGGGGGCGTCTCCAGAACGGTCTTGTTCTGTTTCTTCAACGATGTGACCGCTCTTTTGATGAGGTCCTGATGGCCGTCCGCTCTGGTGTCCACCGAATCGGAGCCGTGCGTCCTCGAGTTGAGGAAGTGCACGCAGAACTGGCCGTCGAAGTCGTTGCCGGAGATCGTGTCCGTGCCGTGCGGGATCGCGTAGATCGAGCAGACGAACTGCAGCGTCAGGCCGTTCTTGGTCTTGACCGTGGCGATCATCGCGCGCCTCTGGTACAGATCCTTCTCGACGAGAATCTGCGCGGAGGACACGTTGTACAGCGAGCAGAGCACCTTCGTGTCCGCGCTGGTCAAGGGCTCCACGTCCAGATGGTTGCCCACGGACTGCACCCTGATCCTGAAGGACTTGTTCGTCGTGAAGTCGGTCAGCGTCATCTCCGTGCCTTTGGGCATGCTCGTGCGGAACACGTAGAGGTACTTGAACCAGTCGATGTTGTAGATGACGTTCTCGATGTTCTGATCGACGGAGCCCACGACGCCGCTGGAGAGCACGTAGTTGAGCTGCGCGATCGTCTTCGGGCCGGCCACGCCGTCGGAGGACAGGCCGCGGTCACGCTGGAACAGGCGGACAGCTTCCTTCGTCAGGCTGCCGAATTCGCCGGAGACCGTGCCCTTGTAGTAGCCCAGCTTCGCCAGAGACTCCTGGAGCCACTTGACCATCGAGCCGGTGTCGCCCTCGCGATACGTGTCGCCCGAGTCGTTCTGCTCGTAGTCATTGGCTTCCTCGGGCGTGAGCGGCGAGGCATACTTGCTCATGACCCAAGAGCCGCCCTTGCACTGATACCAGTCCTCGATGGAGTTGACGTAGTAGAAGATGTCGCCCGTGTTGACGACGTCGACCACATCGGCGTCGGTGCTCGGCTGGGTGCGCCTTCTGACCTTGTTGGCCGTGATGCGCAGGATGCCCAGAATCTCGGCCTCGCCCACGTCGATGCCCCAATCCTCATCCGGCGCCTCGATCATGTTGACCATATCGCCGCGCACGTAGCCCTTGAGGGTCGTGTTGCCGCTGTTGACGGAGACGTAATACCACGTCTCGCCGCTGACGTTATACTTGCGCGTGATGCGCAGCCTCGTGCCCTGTGCAAGGCTCGTGACCGCCGCAGAGCTGGTGGAGTAGGACTTGCGCAGGTAGACGCTCTTCTTGGCGATCTCCGCATAGGAGTTCGACTCGGAGACCGTCGTGCCGCCGGTGCTGGTGTCGCTGACGATGCTGCCGCCGCCGGTCTTTTCGGCCAGCTTCTTGAGCGTCGCCGGGCCCGCGATGCCGTCCACGGTCAGGTCGTTGTCGTCCTGGAACTTGCGGACAGCCTTGCGCGTGAGCGTGCCGAAGCTGCCGGTGATGTCGCCGTAATAGTAGCCCAGCTCCTCGAGGCGCTCCTGCAGCTCGCGGACTTCCTCGCCGCTGTCGCCCTCGCGCAGCGTGCCGGACACGGTCGCGGCGCTGCTGCTGCCGGAGGAGCTGGTGCCCTTGAGCGCGCTGTTGATGGCGTCCTGCGTCTTCTTGCCGACGATACCGTCCTGGGTCAGGCCGCGGGACTTCTGGAATTTCTTGACGGCCGTCTCGGTCTTGGCGCCGAAGTGGCCGGTGATGTCCGCCCAGTAGAAGCCGAGCGTCGTCAGGTCGTTCTGCAGCTGGCGAACCTTATCGCCCGTGCTCTCCAGCTTCAGGGAGCTGGAGCTGCTGCTCGAGCTGGTGGAGCTGTCGGAGCCGAGGCTCGAGCTGCCGCCCGCCGCCTTGACCGCATCCTCGATCGCCTTGCGCGTCTTGACGCCGGCCTTGCCGTCAGCCGTCAGGTTGTTCTCGCTCTGGAATTTCTTGACGGCCGCCTCGGTCTTCTCGCCGTAGTGGCCGGTGATTTCCGCAAAATAGTAGCCCAGCTTCTTGAGGTCGGTCTGCACCTGCGTGACCAGCGTGCCCTGGCTGTTGAGCGTGAGCGTCGTGCCGGAGCTGCTGCTGGAAGAGGTGCTCGTCGAGCTCGAGGAGCTGCTGCTGCCGCCCTTCTTTTCAAGCGCGCCGGCGATTGCGGCGAGCGTCTTCTTGCCCGCCTTGCCGTCCGCGGTCAGGCCGTTCTCCTCCTGGAAGCGCTTGACGGCGGTCTCGGTCTTCGTGCCGAAATTGCCGGTGATGTCCGCCCAGTAATAGCCCAGCGTCGTCAGGTTGCGCTGCAGCTCGCTGACGGCGGTGCCCTTGCTGCCCTCGCTCAGGCTGCTGCCCGAACCGGAGGACGAGCTGTCGTCGCCGTTGCCGCGCGAGGCGTATTCCGCGTCGATCTTGGCCAACGTCTGCGGACCCGCCACGCCGTCGGCGGTCAGGCCGTGCTTGCTCTGGAACGCCTTGATGGCGGCTTCCGTCTTCTCGCCGACATTGCCGGTCAGTTCGCCGCTGTAAAAGCCCATCTCCTTGAGCTTGGTCTGCATGGTCTTGACGGCGTCGCCCTTGGAGCCAAGCTGGATGTAGCCCTTGCTGCTCGAGCTGCTGGAGCTGCTCGCGCTGGCCTTCGCGCTCTCGCGCCGCTCGGCGGAGAAGGTGCCCACCTTCTTGCTGGGCAGATCGCCGCCGCTGACGCCGAATTTATCCTTCGCCTGGCTCTTGCTGAGAATCTTGACGTAGGTCTCATTGCCCTCCTGCTGGATGACCCAGCCCGAGAGCTTTTCGCCGTCGCTGCCGATGTAGTTCACCTTCACAAACGTGTTGCCCTCATTCTCCTTGGAGCTGGTGACATACACGCATGCATCCTTGACGATGTTGTCAAGCACAGTCGCATTCATGGACGCGGTGTCGCGGACGCGAAGCCTGTCCTGCGTCTGGCCATAGACCTTGCTGTAAGACGCCGCGAACGCCGGCACGGCAAACGCCGACACCAGCAGGCACACGAGCGCCAGCCATACAGCAAACTTGTTGGCCCTGTTTTTCATGATTCTAAATCCCCTCTTTCGCGCCCGCCGCTGCACGCGGCAAGCTGATCGGCGGAACGGAGTTCGCCCTTCAACGGGTGCTGATGGGCGTAATCCGCCCTTTCCATCTCACCTTGGCACAATTTTATTACAGTTCTGTTAATTTGTCAATGCCATATACGCAACAACTTTTTCGTTTTGTCAATCTTTTTCGTCTTTTTCTTCATAGTTTCCGTTCTTTTCCTCGAGCTGAAGCCTCTTTCTGGGCACGAAGCCGGAAAAGACGGTGTCGCCCTCGCGCGATTCGAGGGTGATCTTGCCGCCGAGCTCGGCGACGGTCTGGCTCACGATGAAAAGGCCCATGCCCTGCCCCGTGGCCTTTGTGGTGAAGCCCGGCTCGAAGATTCTGGCGATGACATTGTCGTCGATCTTGGGGCCGTTGTTGCGCACGGAGAAAAACCAGCTTCGAAGATCCTCGCCGAGCACGAGCTCGACCGTGGGCCGCACACCCTCGGGCAGCTCGGCCGAGCACGCGGCGTCCAGTGCGTTGTCAATCAGGTTGGCCAGCACGCGGCAGATCTCCCACGCGGGCATCAGCTTGTCGTCCCATTTGGCGGCGATGGAGAGCTTGAGTTCGGCCCCGCGCTGCTGCGCCTCGACCGTCTTGGCCTGGATCAGCGCGTTGACCGCCGGGCACGCCGTGCGCAGCATCCGGCTCACGCGCTGCATGTCGCCGTAGATTTTGTCCATGTAGGCCATGGCCTCGCGCGGCTCGTCCATCTCGATGAGGCTGTAAACGACCTGAATGTGGTTCATGAAGTCGTGCCGCTGGGCGCGCATCTCGCGGTTTAAGTCCTCGAGCTCGCCGTAGGCCTTCTCAAGCTCGTTCGTCTTCTCCATCACGCGCAGGCTCGTGAGCGCCGCGTTGATGTCCGTCAGCGCGCCCCAGCCCATGACCGTCAGGCAGAAGATCGACGTCATGCGCGCCAGCGACTCCTCCACGCCCCGGCTGAGCATCCTGTGCACCAGGATCACCATCGCCACGCCGGCCAGAATCTCCAGCACGTTGACCACGATGGACAGCGCGACAGCCTTGCGAACCTTCACGCGGTCGCACATGTCCTCTTTCATCAGGTTCAGTTTCATCTCATCCTCCGGGCTGTTCGCCCTTTTGTGAATCGCCTTCATGCCGTCTTTACGCGGCGAAGGAATACAGAAAGACCCCATGCGAGGCCGCTTGGTCACCGCACGGGGTCCGTTCGCGCATTACACGTGGAGCGAAGCCGGATACACGCCGCTGTCGTGCAGCGCACGCAGCTCGGCCTGCACGTTCGGCTTGTCCTCCTTGTAGGTCACGCCGAACCACACCGCGTCCGTCGTCAGCATCGGGACAGTGAGCTGGCCCGCGTGCATCAGATCGTCCACGAAAACCGGCAGCAGGCACTCGGCCTTGATCGCGTCCGGCGCAAGGCCCTTGAGGAAGTTCACGAAGTACTCCTCCAGCTTGCCGAACACCCACGGGGTGAAGCCCCAGAAGTTCATGGAAACCGGCGCCAGCGGATCGAGCAGCTTGCCCGGCTCGCCGTCGGCCACATCGCGGATCTCGCCGTTCTCGCACAGCTTGATCTTGAGCGTCTCCACAACCTTGGAGAGGTTGCCGTTCTCCGCCGCGCAGACGCCGCGGGAGACCGTGCCGTTCTTGGAGACCGTGTTCTTGAGCTGATAGCTGACCATCGTCGCCTCGCCCTCGGCGGCGAGCTCCTGCAGCTTATCATACGCCGTCTTGAACGCGGACACGCCGTAGTAGTCGTCGGCATTGATGACCGCAAACGGCTGAGAAATCACATCGCGCGCGACGAGCACGGCATGCACCGTGCCGAACGGCTTGGTGCGCTCTTCGGGGATCTTATAAAAGGAAGGAACGCTGGAAAAATCCTGATACACGTAGTCGACCTTCACCTGCTTGGCGATGCGGTCGCCGCAGATGCCCGCAAGCAGATCCTTCATGCCCGGCTTGATGACGAACACGACGTGGTCAAAGCCCGCGCGGATGGCGTCATAGATGGAGTACTCCATCAGGATCTCGCCGTTGGGGCCGATGCCGTCGACCTGCTTGTTGCCGCCGTAGCGGGAACCCATGCCCGCAGCCATAATCAGTAACGTAGCGCCCATAAATATCCTCCTCCACAGCAATGAAATCTGTTCGAGAATATTATACAGGATTCGCCGCCGCCGTTCAAGCTTTCCCTGACACTTTTTACACAATTGTCATGAACCTGACCCATTGCGGCCCCATTTCCCATCTATATTGACGAATCACGCGCCCGTTTTCTTCCCGATTTTGGGTGAAAATCGTCCCGCGCCGCGCGCCTTTTTGTTCCCGCCGCCGATTTTCTCCCGTTTTGTGCGCACGGATTGTAAACGCGCCCGCTTTATGGTATACTAACAGGAAAGCGGATGCCCGCTCAAATCGGGGACGCCGTCCCCGGCATCATGCAAGGAGGGTATACTCATGAAGAAGATTCTTGCTGCGGTTCTCGCGGTGCTGCTGTGCGTGCTTGTCGCCTGCGCCGTCGCCGAGCCCGTCAATGTCTACGCGCTCAAGGGCCCGACCGGCATCGGCATGGTCGGCGTGATGCGCGACCACGCGGACGAGTACAGCTTCACGCTCTGCGGCGGCCCGGACGAGATCGTCGCGGCCATCGCCAGCGGCTCTGCGGATATCGCCGCCGCGCCGACCAACCTCGCCGCCACGCTCTATAAGAAGACGAGCGGCAACGTCCAGCTGCTCGCGCTCAACACGCTCGGCGTGCTGCACGTCGTCTCCAGCGACGCGTCCATCGACTCCATCGACGATCTCGCGGGCCGCAAGGTCTATGCCACCGGCCAGGCGAGCGTGCCGGAGTACGTCATCAACTACATCCTCGAGCAGAACGGCCTGACCGGCAAGGTCGAGATCGAGTGGGTCGCCGAGCATAGCGAGCTGGCCCCCATGAGGGCCGCCGGCCAGGTTGAGCCCGGCATCCTGCCCGAGCCGCACGTCACCAGCGCGCTCATGCAGAACGACAAGCTCTCCGCCGTGCTCGATGTGACCGCCCTGTTTGACGAGGCCGCCGCCAAGGCCGGCAATGAGGACATGGTCCTCTCCATGGGCTGCGTGATCGTCCGCAAGGACTTCGCCGAGCAGAACCCGGAGAAGGTCGCCGCGTTCCTTGACGCCTACAAGGCCTCCGTCGAGCTGGTCAACAGCGACGTGGACACCGCCAGCCAGCTCGTGCAGGACAACGGCGTGATGCCCAAGGCCGCCGTCGCCAAGCGCGCCATCCCGAATTGCCACATCGTCTTCGTCGAGGGCGAAGAGATGCGCGCGCAGATCGAGCCGCTGTATGCGCTGCTCTTTGCTGCGAATCCCGCCAGCATCGGCGGCCAGATGCCGGATGACGCCTTCTACTATGCTCGCTAAGACCCTCAGCCCGCGCGCTCGCCTCTGGCTAAAACGCGCGGGCGTTTTGTTCTTTTATCTGGCTCTGTGGGCCGTGCTCGCGCGCGCGGTTGACCAGCCCCTGCTGCTGCCCTCGCCAACCGCTGTGCTCACGCGCCTCGTTTCGCTCCTCCCCACCCCGCAGTCTGCGCTGTCCCTTCTATATACATTGGGCCGCACGCTGTGGGCCTATCTGCTGGGCATCGGGGCGGCCATCCTGCTCTGCGCGGCGTCGTGCCGGTTTTCTTTGGCGGATGCGCTGATCTCCCCGCTGCTCTCCGCCGTGCGCGCCACGCCGGTGACCTCGTTCATCGTGCTCGCCCTCGTCTGGCTCTCCAGCGCGCGCGTGCCCGTGCTCACGGGCTTCCTCATGACGCTGCCGGTCGTCTATTCCGCGCTGACGGGCGCTGTTCGAGGGATCGACCCGAAGCTTCATGAGATGGCGAAGCTCTACGGCTTCGGCGCCCTCGGCACGCTGCGCCATGTGATCGTCCCCGCCGTTCTGCCCGCGTTTGTGCAGAGCTGCCTCGCGTCCATCGGCCTTTGCTGGAAGGCGGTCGTCGCGGCGGAGGTCATCGGCGTGCCCAAGATGGCCGTCGGCAGCCGCCTCTACGAGTCGAAGATCTACCTCGAGACGGACAGCCTGCTCGCGTGGACGCTGACGATCGTGCTGCTGAGCGTCGCGCTCGAGGCCCTGCTTCGCCGCCTCGCCCGCCGCGTTTTGGAGGTGCGCCATGAATAAACCGTTTGTCCGCGTGCATGACGTCTCCTTCGCCTATGACCCGGCCAAGCCGGTGCTCTCGCGCGTGTCGCTGGTCTTCGACGGCCCCGGCGAGGACGCGCTGCTCGGCCCGTCGGGCTGCGGCAAGAAGACGCTGCTTCGCCTGTGCGCTGGGCTGATCGCGCCCACGTCCGGCCAGATCGAGCGCAGCCCCGGCCCCGTCGCCTTCTGCTTTCAGGAGGACAGGCTGCTCCCGTGGTATACCGTCGGCCAGAACGTCGCCCTCGCCCTGCCCCGCGATGTGCAGCGCGACAGGGAACGCGCCGCCCGCCTCGCCGAGACGTGGCTGGAGCGCGTCGGCCTGCCCGATGTCGCGCACATGTACCCGTCGGAGCTTTCCGGCGGCATGAAGCGCCGCGCCTCGCTCGCCCGCGCGTTGGCCTACGACGCGCCCATTCTCATGATGGATGAGCCGTTCCGCGCCCTCGACGAGCAGGCCCACGCCGATATGCTGCGCCTCGTGCGCGCCTGTGCGCAGGGCCGCCTGCTCCTTCTGGTCACGCACGACGAGCGCGATAGCTCCGGCATGCAGGCCGTGCGCCTCTCCCCTCCCTGATTTCACATGTAGGTGATGCACATGCACAGCATTTTCTGCCCCCTCTGCGGCGCTCGCCTGACCGCCCGCACGCTCGGCGACGAGGGTGACGTCCCCTATTGCGAGCATTGCGCCCGCCCGTTTTTTGACAGCTTTTCCTCCTGCGTGATCTGCGCGGCCGCCGCGCCCAACGGACGCATCGCCGTGCTCAAAAACGCAGGCAGCAAAAGCGATTTTCGCGGCCTCGTCGCGGGCTACATCAAGCCGGGCGAATCCGCTGAGGAGACCGCCGTCCGCGAGATCGCCGAGGAGCTGGGCCAGACAGCCCTTCGCGTCATCCCCGTGCGCACGTATTGGTTCGCACGCGGCGACCAGCTCATGATCGGCATGATCGTCCACGTAAACGGCGGCGAACTCGTCCCCTCCTGCGAGCTGGACAGTGCCGAATGGATGACCGCCGAGGACGCGCTCGCATGCATGCATCCCGGCGGCCCGGCATATCGGCTCACCGGCCATTACATCGCCCACCCGGAACAGCATCCGTAATTTTTCCAAAATAGAGAAAAGCGGGAACGATTGCTCCCGCTTTTTTGATGCTTCCGCTTATGTTCACTTGATGAACATATCCTCCCGCTTCTCGTAATACGCGCGATTCGCCAGAAACAGCACGAGCATCCCGACCGCGCACACGACCGCCCCGGCGTTCGGCTCCGCCCTGTACATCGCCGCGCCGCCCGGCTCGACGCCATCCAGCAGCATGCTCAGCCGCATTTCCAGCGGCATGTTCAGCCCGCCCATCGTCCGAAGCTGATCCGGCCCGGCGAAGCAGTGCAGCACGCAGAGCACCATGCCCATCACCATGAATATGTTCAGCAGCGCAGGCCCGCCGCTCTCGCGTTTCGCCAACGCAATGCTCGCCTTCGCCGCGAGCACGGCCATCAGCCCGTGTAGCACAGCCATGAGGATCGCCGTCGCCCGCAGACCGCCGCCGACGCCCATCAGCTGGGCATACGCGGTCACGAATTCCGCCGCCGCGTACAGGCTGACCGGCACAGTCAGCCACAGCGCGATATACGTCACAAAATTGTGCCAGTTCATCGGCATGCGCGCCGCATTTCTCTTGTTCACGTCAAACCTCTCCGATCAGATGTGCAGCTCGCAGTCCTTTCGCCCCGCGCAGGCCTTGCTCAGCATCGCGCCGACCGCCGCCAGCATCACGCCATTTACCTTCCGCGCGCCATGCGGGCAAACGCTCACGCAGCGCATGCACGCGATGCACGCCTTGCCGTCCACCTTCCTCGGATCGGCCCTGTCGATCGCGCCCACGGGGCATTTCCTCGCGCACACGCCGCAGCCCACGCAGTTCCCGTCCGCCTTGGGCGTCATCGGCGCGCCGCCGCCCTTTTTATACGGACGGTTGCCCGGAATCTCCGGCTCATGCATATCGCCCGCGTCGATCTTTTGGCGAATCTGCTTACTGTAACCCGCGAGCGTCTTGGCGTCGTCCGCATCCGGCCTGCCGCTGGCGAACTGCCGTGCGATGCTGTGCTCCGCAATCGCCGCGACAGCCGCGACCACGACGAACCCCGCCGCCTTCGCCGCATCGGCGAGTTCGACGAGCGTGTCTTCGTATGCGCGGTTGCCGTATACACACAGCAGCACAGCCTTCGCGCCGTTTCCCTTCACATTGCTAAGCCGCTCAATCGCGATGCCCGGCACGCGCCCGCCGAACGACGGCACGGCGATGACAGCCGCGTCCTCTGCGTTCAGCTCCGCGCCCGCAAAATTCACATCCGACAGGTCGATCACGTCTGCGCCGCCGCCCATGCCGTTTGCGAGCATGTCCGCCGCGCGCTTCGTGCCGCCCGTCGGGCTGAATACGATTTCGAAAATCTTCATGACAAACCTCCCTGCCCGCTTGCATTTGTCCGCGCGGGCGTTTACAATACACATGACAAGTGTATCACCGTGCGCGCCCAATTGCAAGCACTTCGGCTCAATCGCGCACATTCTCCATACGGAAAGGAAGATTGCCATGCCCATGATATACGCCCATCGCGGCGCGTCCGGCTATGCCCCGGAGAACACGCTGCGCGCATTCGCCCTCGCCGCGGACATGCACGCCGACGGCGTCGAGCTCGACGTTCAGCGCACGCGCGACAACGTGCTCGTCGTCTTCCATGACGAGACCGTCGATCGCGTCACCGGCGGCCACGGCTTTATCGCCGACATGACCCTCGCCGAGGTCAAGCGCCTGCGCGTCTGCAAGCCCTTCCCCGATCAGCCCGACGAGATTCCCACGCTCGAGGAGGTCTTCTCCCTGCTCAAGGCTCGCGGCCTCAAGTGCAATGCCGAGCTCAAGAACAGCGTCCTCCCCTATCCCGGCATGGAGGAACAGACGCTCGACCTCGCCGCGAAGACGGGCATGACCGGCGCCATGCTCTATTCCTCGTTCAACCATTACAGCATGGCCCGCATCAAACAGCTCGACCCGACCGCGAAGACCGGCCTGCTCTACGGTGCGACGCTCGTGCGCCCGTGGGACTACGCCAAGTCCGCCGGCGCAGACGCCCTGCATCCCGAGTTCACCGAGGTCTTGCAGGTCGCAGACGAGGTTCAGCGCGCTCATGCCCTCGGCATCGAGATCAACCCGTGGACGGTCAACGCCCCGGAGCATCTGCGCGCCATGATCGACGCGGGCTGCGACAGGATCATCACCAATTATCCCGACCGGGCGCTCGCCATGCTCGGCTGATTCACGCATATTCCCAAAAACCAAAATGCGGGCCGTCAAACCCGCATCTTTTTTTGCGCAAAAACCCCGGACCGGCACATTGCCGATCCGGGGCGATTTCACAGTCAGTTTACCACAGCAATTTTATCTGACGACAAAGAAGAATCCGAGGGCGCTCAGCGCGACGAGGAACACCAGCGCGACGGGCAGGATCGTGATCATCGCCGAGATAATCATCGCCAGAACGTCGTTCTTCTCCAGAACGCTGCTCAGGTCGTCCTCGTCAAAGACGCGCTTGCTGTCGCCGCGCTGCTCCTTGATGTGCTCAATCTGCTTGTCAAAGCGGCCACGAAACAGCATGGATTACTTCTCCTCGTCTTCCGGCTTGCCCAGATAGTGGTGGCAGGCGACGAAATGATTCGGCTCGGCCTCCTCCCACGCGGGAACCATGTGCTTGCAGATTTCCGTCGCGTATTTGCAGCGCGTGTGGAATTTGCAGCCCTTGGGCGGATTGACGGGGCTGGGAATGTCGCCCTCGAGCACCTGAATCTCGCGCCCGCGGTCGACGTCCGTCGTCGGGATGGCGTTCATCAGCGCCTCCGTATACGGATGCAGCGGCTTGCTGAACAGATCCTTGGAGGTCGCCAGCTCGACCATGTTGCCCAGATACATGACGCCGATGCGGTCGGAGATGTACTTGACGACCGACAGGTCATGCGTGATGAACATGTAGGTGAGGTTGCGCTCGTCCTTGAGGTCCTTGAGCAGGTTGATGATCTGGCTCTGGATCGACACGTCCAGCGCGGAGACCGCCTCGTCGCAGACCACGAACTTCGGCTTTACCGCGAGCGAACGGGCGATGCCGATGCGCTGGCGCTGACCGCCGGAGAACTGATGCGGATAGCGATGGATGAAGTACGCCTGAAGGCCCGCCGCCTCCATGACGTTGATGACAGCCTGCTGCAGGCGGTCGTCGCTCTTCTTGAACATCTTGTGGGCCTTCATGCCCTCGGAGATGATCTGGCCGACCGTCATGCGCGGGTTCAGCGAGGAATACGGGTCTTGGAAGATCATCTGAAGATCGGCGCGCAGATGGCGGATCTCGTTGTAGGTCAGACGCGCGAGGTCCACGCCGTCGTCGAGGTACGCCTCATACTCCTGGAACTTCGCGTCGTTGGCGTACGGCTTGCGCATCTCGTCGATGACCGCGTGCTTGGCCGCGAGCTCCTTCTTCGCCGCCGCAATCTTGACGTCCAGATCGTCCTTGGCCTTCTTCGCCTTGGCGAGTTCCTTCTCCGCCTTGGCCTGGCCCTTGCCTTCCTTCTTGGCCTGCTCGACGGCATAGAGCGCGTCGTCGAGGTCAAGCTGCTTGCCGTCAAGCTCCTTCATGAGCTTGCTCATCGCCTGGGAGGCCTTGTATTCTTCGGTGAACGCCTTGGCGACCGGCTCGATGTCCTTGACGGTGATGAAGCCGCCGATCAGGTTCGCAATGTCCAGGAACGCGTCGTTCGCCGCCTTGCGGGCGTGCTCGGCCTCGTCCATCTTGGCGTACTTCGCCGGGCCGTCGGCGAGCTTGTCCGCCTCAGCCTGCAGCGCGTTGCGCTTCTTCTCGAGCTCGTGCATCTGGGCGATGTGCTTGCCGAGATTCTCAAACGTCTTGCCGACGTACTTGGGCGCGATTTCGTCGAGCGAACGGCCATAGTACATCGTGCGGCCGTCGGTCTGGCGGTAGAGCTGCAGCAGCGTGCGGCCCAGCGTGGACTTGCCGCAGCCGGACTCGCCGACCAGACCCAGCGTCTCGCCCTCGTAGATATCAAGCGTGATGCCGTCGTTCGCCTTGACGAACATGTTCTTGCCCTTGATCGGGAAATACTGCTTCAAATTGCTGATGCGAAGAAGCGGCTTTTTACTTGTTGAGGCTTGCATGACGCTCCTCCTTTCTCGGGTGGAAGCAGCGCACCTGCTGGCCGGGGGCGACCTCGACGAGCTCGGGCTCCTCTTCCAGACACCCTTGCGTGCAGTACTTGCAGCGGGGCGCGAACTTGCAGCCCTTCGGCAGATCGAGCGGATGCGGCACGGCGCCGGGGATGGCGTCGAGCCTCTCGTCCGTGGGCGTGTCGAGCCTCGGGATGGAGACCATCAGGCCCTCGGTGTAGGGATGGGAGAACTCCGCGTTGGTGAAGATCGTGCGCGCCGGGGCCAGCTCGACCACCTGTCCGCAGTACATGACCGCCACGTCGTCGGCCATCTGGCAGATGACGCCGAGGTCGTGCGTGATGAACAGGATGGACGTGCCGTGCTCGTTCTTGAGCTCGTTCATCAGCTTGAGGATCTGCGCCTGAATCGTCACGTCCAGAGCGGTCGTCGGCTCGTCCGCGATCAGCAGCTTGGGCCGGCACGCCAGCGCCATCGCGATCATGACGCGCTGACGCATGCCGCCGGAGAGCTGATGCGGATACTGCTTGGCGACGGTCTCCGGGTTCGGGATCTTGACGTCCTTGAGCATCTCGACGACCTTCTCGCGGGCCTCCTTCTTGCTCATGCCCTGGTGGATCATGAACGGCTCGCTGACCTGGCGCTCGATGGTGAACACCGGGTTCAGGGAGGTCATCGGCTCCTGGAAGATCACGGAGATGTCGTTGCCGCGGATCTTGTACATGTCGTTGCGGGTGAGCTTGGTCAGGTCGCGGCCCTCGAAGATGATCTCGCCGGAGTCGATGTAGCCGTTGCCGTCCAGAAGCTGGAGGATGCTCATCGCGGAGACGCTCTTGCCGGAGCCGGACTCGCCGACGACGCCGAGGGTACGACCGGGCTCAACGCTGTAGGAAACGCCGTTCACGGCCTTGACCGTGCCGCGCTTCGTCTTGAAGAATGTATGCAGGTCTTTCAGTTCAAGCAGTGCCACTGTCGTCCACCTCCTTAACGCTCATTGCTCTTGGGATCGACAGCGTCGCGCAGACCATCGCCGATCATGTTGATGCAGATGGTGCACAGGCCGAAGATCGCCGCCGGGAACACCCAGCGCCACCAATACTGCTGGATGACGACGGAGTTGTTCGCGCCGTCGAGCAGGTTGCCCCAAGTGGGCTGCGGCAGCGGAATGCCGAAGCCGAGGTAGGAAAGCGTGGACTCGGTCAGCATGCAGGTGGCAAACGACAGCGTCATATCCACCAGCAGCAGGGAGAAGACGTTGGGCAGGATGTGACGGAACACGATGGCCGTCTCCTTGATGCCCATGGCCTTGGCAGCGGTCACGTACTCCATCTCGCGCTGCGCCAGAATCTGCGCGCGCACGAGGCGGCAGGTGCCCGTCCAGCTCAGAACGCCCAGAACGACCATGATCAGATACATTCTCTGGTTGGCGTCCATGCGCGAGCCGATGACGGCGGAGAGGATCATGGCGAACGGGATGAACGGCATGCCGCCGACGATCTCCGCGATACGCATGATGAGGATATCGACCTTGCCGCCGAAGTAACCGGCCAGACCGCCCAGCAGCACGCCGATGATCGTCGCGATGATAACCGAGATCGCGCCGACCGTCATGGTGACAGCGCCGCCGTTGATGATACGGGTCAGCATGTCGCGGCCCAGATCATCGGTGCCCAGCAGGAAGCCCTTCAGGCCCCAGGTCACCAGCTCGCCATCGCTCGTCAGCGCGTAGTTCTGATGGTTGCCCACGTACAGCGCGGCGATCTCCTTGCTGCCGTCCGCCAGCTCTGCGGGAACGTCGGTCTGGTGATACTTGTTGTCGCCCCAGCTGTACACCTTGTTGTCCTCGGTGACCGCGACGAAGTGATAGCGGCCGCCGTAGATGCGCTTGACCGGCGCGGAGAACTCAGGCAGAATATTCTCGCCGCGGGTCGTGTTGCCCCAGACGAAGACCTCGCCCTCGTCGGAGAGCGCAGCCACGGCGCTGGACGTCGCGGCGATATCCACGATCGTCTTGCCCTTCATCTCCTTGGGCTGGGTGGAAAGCGGATTGCCCTTGCCCTTAGCGCCGGTGTAGGCCACCGTGCCGTCGGTCAGAAGCGAAACATAGTTATTCGAGGTCAGCGCGACCTTGGCGATCTTGCCCTGATACTTCTTGGTCACGCTGATGTCGTTCTGGTTCTTGTTGCCCCAGAGGTAGGCGTTGCCCTCGTCGGTGACCACCGCAGAGAACTGGGTCGAGGCCTCGAGCTGGATGATGTTCCAGCCGTCCTTCTGATCCTTCTTCATGTCGTTGGTGACCTTGTCCTGCTGCAGGCGCGTGTTGCCCCAGACCAGGATCTCGCCGTTCGCGTCGACCGCAACCGCGTGGTCAGAACCGGCGGCCAGCATCACGATATCGGCATTGCGCACCTCCTCGGGGATCTCCGCGAGGTCGATCTTCTCGGTGATGCGGGTCGTGCCCCACGTGTGAATGTGGCCGTCCGTGTCGATGCCCAGGCCAAACGTGTTGCCCGCGGCGATGTCGGCGACCTTACCCTGCATCTCCTTGGGGATGCTCATCATGTTGTATCCAGGCGGCAGGTTGGTCAGCGTGCTGTCCTGCTCGCTCAGGTCGAGCACCCAATAGCGCGGGCCGATGAGCACCAGCGCGAAGATCGACAGGAAGACGACCAGCGCAAAGACGACCGTCTTCTTGTGCAGGAACTTCTTGAGCATCGTCCTGAAGGGCGTCTGCAGCTGCTCTTCCTGCATGATGTCCACGACCTCTTTCTTGCCGAGGAACAGGCGCTTGAACCAGCGGACGAGGAAGAATTCTTTCTTATTGTTAGACATATTCCTTCTCCCCCTTCCTTACTTGTCCACGCGCACGCGCGGATCGACGATGCCGTAGCTGATGTCAATTAGCAGCGCGCCCACCAGCGACACCACGGAATAGAACATCTGAATCGCGAGCACGAGCTCAAAGTCGTTGTTGTTCAGGCCGATCCAGTAGAGCTGGCCCATGCCCGACAGCGAGAACGTGTTCTCAATGATAACCGAGCCGGAGACGATGCTCAGGAACCAGCCGAGGATGGACGTGATGACCGGCAGCAGCGCGTTGCGCCAGGCGTGCGAGTAGATGACGACCTTCTCGCGCAGGCCCTTGGCGCGCGCCGTGCGGATGTAATCCATGGACAGCGCCTCGATCATCGAGGAGCGGACGTAGCGCGTCATGCCGCCCAGAGAGCCGAACGTCATGACGATGACCGGCAGCGCGATGTGATGCAGCTTGTCCAAGAACTCCTCCCACGAGCCCGGCGCATACGTCGCGCCCGCGGTCTTCAGACCCATGATCGGGAAGATGCGCCAGACCACGCAGAACAGGAACATGAAGATCAGGGCGATGATGTAAATCGGCATGCTGTAGCCCAGCATCGTAAACACCTGCACGCCTTGATCGAATTTGCCGTTTTTATGTACCGCACAATATATGCCCAGCGGAATCGTGATGGCAAGTGCGGCGATGGTCACGAAGATGTTGATGAAGATGGTGTTGCTCATCGGCGCCATGATGGCGTCCACAACATTGGTCTTGTAGAAGTTGGAATAGCCGAAGTTGCCCTGAAGCAGACCGTTGAACGTCTTGCCGTCCGTGTCTGTCCATAGGCCCATCCAGCGCAGATAGCGAACGATCAG
>CALVTQ010000170.1 GCA_944362695.1 uncultured Clostridia bacterium | reverse complement strand
CCGTGGCCATCAGGAAGACGCGGGCATAATACCGGCCGGCGCCCAGCGCGCTCGTGTTGATCGAATACACGCCGGAGATGCCGCTGCCCTCGCCCAAGTAATGAGCCACCTGCTGATCGGCGGCGTTATAGACGTAGTATTCGATCCACTGGATCGCGCCGTTGCCGCTCATCTGCGTGGTGAACGTCAACTGCCCGCCAAGGTTCATGGAGCGGCTCGCCGGGATGAGACCCGTCGCCTTGAGCGGCGATCCGTTTACGACGGTCACGACGCTGCTGGTCACGCTCTGGTAGGCCGTATCGTTGTTGGAGCGCAGCTTCGCCTCGCAGTAGTAGCGCCCCGCCTGCGTCGGATACCAGTAATACACGCCCGAAACGGCACCGCCCCAGCCCGCGACAGCCTGACGCGTATCGGCGTTGTAAATCGTGTAGGCCGTGTCGGCGATATTGCTGGCGAGGCCATCGAAAGCCATCGTAAAGACGACCCGGTCGCCAACGGTCGCGCTGTTGGTCGACGGCGTCAAGGCCGTCAGCGTCACGACGCCGGCGGAATACGCCATTATATCGTAGATGCCGCAATTGCTGGTGTTGTATCGCTGCACCCTCAGATAGTACGTGCCCGCATCTAGCGTGGCATTAAATGTGCGCGAGCCCATCACGCTGGGCGTGGCGCTGCTGGAGTAGTAATAACTATCGCCCGCCACGCGGCTGGTCAAGTCCTCGTTCATCAGCTCGCACCTGATGTACTTCATGCCCTGACGGAGCTGGAAATACACGGTTCTCCGCGTGGGGACGACCAGCTTATAGTAATCGACGGAATCCTGCCGCGTCAGCAAGCCGCGCGTGTAGGACGGCGTCAGATACAGATTCGTCGCGCTGACATCGGAGTTGTTCGGCTCGCCGCCCTGATGGGGATAAGCCGTGAACGACGCCTTGATATCATACGTCCCTGTATAACTACTATACTTCGACACCTTGACATAGTACGTCCCGGCGTCAAAGTAATCCGAAAACTCCTTGGGTACCGGTTCTTCCGACGATCCATTATAAAACACATAATCGTTGCCCAAATACACGGTGGTTCTGTCGTTGTTGTACAGCTCCACGCCCATACGGTATAAATATCCGCGCGTGCTGATCGTGAGATAGCCGGGCTGCGTCAGCACGACCTTCCAATAGTCCACGCCGTCCTGCGTGCTGATCAGACCCTTTTTGAACGAGCCGTTCAGCGCGAGCGTGTTGGCGCCGCTCGCCGTGTTGTCCCCGCTGCTCTCCACGTTGTTGGTCGCTCTGAAGCTCACCTTCACCTCGACCTTGCCACTGTTGCTAGCCGAGCTATAGTAATAGCTATACTTGATATAGTACGTGCCCGCCTCGAGGTAGTCCCCCAGCGTTCTTGCCAGAGGCTCCTCCGTCGAACCAGAATTGACATAGGTATCCCAGTATTTCGTCGTCCTGTTCGCGTTGTAGACATCAATACTGAGATTTTCATCTATGCAGTTGCGCGTATCGATCTGCACATAACCGGGCTTGGTCAGCACAAATTTGAACCACGTCACCCTCGAGGAGCTTGTGAGGGTGCCGCTCACAAACGAGTTGTTGTTGAGCGCCAGCGAGGTCGCCGTCGCGGCGGTGCTGCCGGCCTGCGCCGCGGATGGCGCCAGCATGGCCATGGCCAACAGCGCGAGCGCCAGCAGCCTTCGCATCACTCTTTTCATCTCTATCCCTTCTTTCGCTGTGTCCCTTGGGGACGGCTCGAGCCGCCCTCTCTGCAAAACCATCTTGAAAGCCGCTCGTGCATTGCGGCTTTTCTCAGCAGAAGCGCAATCCCCCCTCCCTCCTGTTCGTCTCAATGCCTCTGCCCGATTCCATCTATGCGTTCATCCGGCGGTCTGGCGCGGCCATGATGCCGATTCCTGCCTGCCGCGTCTCCAGAAGCCGGATAAGCGTCGTTGCGCGTGATCCGTTATGCGCACGGTTTGGCCTTGCCGCCCGCCTCGGCGCGCGCGATGACGGCCTGAATGGCGGCGGCGTCGCCCCAGACGCCGGGGCTGTCATAGGGGCGGTCAGGAAATGCGCCGTACTCGAGCTGAATATCCCACCCATTGTCGCGGATGAACTGCTCCACGCGCTCGGCCAGCGACATCGGCCTACCCGTGCAGACGTTCATGATGCCCGTGTGCTCCGTCTGCATGCTGGCCAGCGCGATCATGCGGGCCAGCTCATCCACGTCGATGAAGTCATACAGGTTCTTCCCCGTGGTGAAGGGGAAGCGCCGCTTTCCCTCCTGCGCAGCCTTTGCGATCTTGGCAAAGATGCTGCTGCTGTTGGCGTCGTCGCCCGTGATATAGAACGCGCGCAGCCAATGAAGCGCGCAGCCGTACTGCGGCGCGCTGAGCATCAGGCTCTGCCGCAGGGCATTTTTGGCCACGCCATATTGCGATAGCGGTTTGCAGGGCGTGTCCGCATCGATCGCCCCCTCCCAATAGCCGACCTCGTGCATCGAGCCCATGACGGACAGCGCGGGAAGACCCGCCGCCATCATGTCCGTGCAAAACCGAACGTGCGCGGAGAGGTCGCCCATGTGTTTGGGCGATTGGTGAATGAAGCCGTCGCGCCACGCCATGTGGATGCACAGATCCGGCCGTCCCAAGCGATCGTAGAGATCGGGTTCGCCGCCAAAGATGGATGCCTCCACCACCTCCGCCCCCGCGGGGATGTTGTCCCGCCTGATGTCGCAGGCGATGACATGCTCGCCCATATCCAGCAGCTTTTGCACGACGTGACGCCCAATGTAGCCGCCCGCGCCCGTCACAAGCACCTTGTTCATCGTTTGTCCTCCTATCTGTCCGAATGTAAACCGCGTTTTTCCCCGGGGAATTCAGCGTCACCCGAGGCGCAGCAGCCTGCGCGCAAACGCCCCCGCCCGGCGCAGACACGCCGTCATCCTCCACGACGTCGAACCCCGCATCGTCTCCAATTCGCGCAGGGTCTGCGCGTGCTGTTGCTGCGCGAAGCACAGGCGGCCAATCAGGTCGTAACGGGTCATGTTCCCCTCGTGAAGCATCATGTGCAGCCGATCCTCTCGGGCAAGCAGCCTCTCCCGCTCCGCGATCAGACGCTTGCGCTCCGCGTCGATCTCCAGCGCGTGGGCGTGCTCGGCGTTCCAGCCGTCCGTGATGCTCAGGCGTTCCTTTTCCTCCTCGTGAAGCTGCGTGAGCAGGCGGTAATACTCGCTTTCAAAGAAGGCGGGATCGTGCGCCGGCTTTCTGTATCGATCGTAGACCTCCTCGACGGCCGGTTCGTTCGGGCCTTCACGGCTGATGATTCGGTAAAAATGCCCGGCCACCGCTTCCTCCAGCGCGCCCTCATCCTGCGTGACGCCCGCGCGAGCCAGCAGCTCCTGCATGGTCACGATGGGCGCAAATTCGCCGCGCCTTCTCACGAAGAAGTAGGCGGCGTGATACAGCGCGATGCAGACCGGGACGGGCACGCGCATCAGCCACTCATAGTCAAACAGCGTGCGCTTCCCGTCCGGCTCCACCATGATGTTGCTGGGCAGCATATCCAGCGAGCAGACGCCGTAAGCGTCCAGCCCCTCCCATTGCGCCCCGTCGCCAAAGAAGCGCTCAAACTCCGGCGTCGTCCTGAACGCGCATGCGTTGGCCTCGCTCGGGCGGATGGCTTTCACGTATGCGTCCCACAGGGAAAGAAACGCCGCCTTGCCCTCGCGCGCGCCCTCGGCCATCTGCGCCAGCATCGTCCTCCCCGGCAGGAAGGGGAAGACCGCCTGATCCCCCTGCATCCGGCACGGCAAAACATCCAGCCCGTCAAACGCGCCCTGTAGCGCTTGGGAAGCCTCGCCCATCTGCCGCACGTGCGCACGCGCCTGTTCCCCCAACGGCTTTTTGACGGAAACGCGTCCGCCCTCTGCGTCCTCGAGGATCTGGGTGATGGTTCTGTATGGCGGAATGTAGCGATCATTGACCTTGACCATCAACGTCCTCATGCCTTCACCGCCTCCACCAAAAAGGAATTGGAAAACACCTTCATCTCGTCGCTGCCCGCCAAGCTGCGCAGCGCCTTTTCCTCGTCAAAGAGCAGCTGCCGCGGCAGGTCGTAATTGGCGCCGCTCGTGAGCACATCCAGCGCCGTGGGCGGATAGTCATCGCTGAATATCTGCTGGGGCAGCTTGTAATCGGGATAGGGATAGTAGAAATACGCGCTGCGAAATCCGTTTTCCAGCAGCAGCCGCTCGAGCTGCGAATGGGTAAACGTGCGCACGCCGCCCGCCTCATAGCCGCATATGCCGGCAAACAGCGCGCCCAAGTGGTCTTCCCGGCAGCCCGCGAAGTATTTCATGCCCAGCTTGTTCTCGATGGCCACATAGAGCCGTCCCCCATCGCGCAGCAGCGAGGCCGCCCTTTGCACGATCGCCGCAAAGGGATCCGCCTCGTCATGGATGTAGCTGGCGGCATATTCCAGCACGCCAACCATCGTCACGCAGTCGTACTGGCCTTCCAATTCAACGCGCTCAAAATTCCCGACGTAGATGCGGATGTTGCCGCAATCCCGATTGCGCCACGCGTTGGCCAGCGACCTGCGGGCGGAGAGCTCGACGCAGTCCACATGCGCGCATCGCCGCGCAAGGGCGGCCGTGACCGGCCCCATGCCCGCCCCGATCTCCAAAACCCGATCCGCCTTCCCGATGTTCATGGGCTCCACAATGAGGCCGCGCCGGGCGGAGAGCTGATAGAGCACGGGCCAGCGGTCGTCCTCGCGCAGCGCCTGCCACGGGTCCTGCCCCTCCTGCAAGACGGATAGCACCCGCTCCTCCACCGCGTCGCCCTCGTTGTAAACATCCTGTCCGTCATAAAATCGCCAATCCAGCTCCACGCCGCCGATTTTTTCTTGTCTGTCCATACATTCCATTCATTTTGCTCCAATCGCTCATGGTTGCCCCGCTCATTTCCGCTCGCCGCCCCGCATCCCCGCCTTGAGCCGCACGTAGACGCCCTTTGCGACCGTGCGCGCCTTAGGGGGCAGAACCCTCTTGAGCCCCCGCTTCACCATCGCCTTCAGCCCCTTGCGCTCGCCCCAGTCAAATACGATGCGCGCCTTGCCGGTCGAAACCATATCAAAGAGATTGCCCGTCGGGTATTTGGGCAGCAGCATCATGTTCATCTCGCGGAAGGCGAAGTGGAGGTTGGTCATCTCCAGCGCGGCGAACCGATCGTCCATCACCCACGCGGGGTAGAAGCCCTCATGCTGCACCACAAAGCCGTAGATGCGCTCGATCGCATGCAGCAGCGTGCCGTCGAAGCCGTTGGGCTCCGGCGGAAAATCTTCATATGTCCACGGGTAATCGAGCAGCGTTTTCAGCGCCTCCGGCCTGAACCAGAACATCGTGCCCAGCGGCGTAATCGGCTCCCGATCCCATCGGATGTTGACGTTGAGCTTCAGTTTGTATCCCAGCGCGCAGGTGTTATCAAAATTGCTCGCCCACTCCTGCCCGATGATCTGATAGAAGTTGCCGTGGTTCGGGCTGGGCGGCATGAGCATGCCAAGGCGCGGATTCCTCTCAAAGGTCTCGATGATGTTCTCCACATAGTCCGCGCTCGCCAAGTTGCACTCCATGCACTTGTATGCAAAGCCCCACCCGTTGGCATACGGCTTGGTCTGCACCGTCTTTTTGTCGTGCACAAAGCAGACATACCGGTAGTCGCTCACATAGGGCTTGAGCGCGACCAGAAGCGCGGACACATCCCGACCCCGGTTGCCCATCGGCAGCACGATGACGTTTGCGAAGGAGAGCGCCTGCGCCTTGCGCTGCGCAAGCTCCCGCGTCTTGGGGTTGGGCGAGCTGATGATGAGGTCGGCGTCCTGCGGCATGTTCGCCGCATAGCGCAGCATGGAATCCACCAGATCCGGGTAATAGAGGTGCATCATCAGCGCCACGCGCTTTTTGGCCTTTGAGGGCTTGTGCGATGCGGGATAGGCCTTCGCCTTCTCCATGCGGTGATCCCGCGGAAGGATATAATCCAAATGCAGTTCCTTCTTGATATCGTCCATGTTGGCGATGCGCAGGATGTTTTCCCAGATCAGATCGATATCGTAGGCCGTGTGCTCGTCAATGAAGCGGAATGTGTCGGCCGTCGCATTGCCGATCGTGTCCGTGATGATGTCGTAATAATTCTGCGAGAACGATTTTTGCTTCATCACCGGGCACTTTCGGCGGATAATCAGCTCATCACTCATCATCATCAGCGGATAGCGCGTGTACCCCTCCAGATCGTCCGTGTTGACGTACACATCCGCTTTGAACCCGGCTTCGACGGCCTCCTTGGTGAAGATCACCTCAAAAAAGCCGATCGCCTCCGCATAGGAATGGATGACGGGAAGCTCCTCCCAGCGCGCTTTGAAAAAGGCGCCCGAGAGCATCGGTTGGCGGATGACCATGAAGGAGGACTGGATATGCTCGGGCACATACCCGTATTTGCACGTGCCGAACACGTCGAAATCGACCTGATGATGCTTGGTGATCCCCCAGAAATCGACGTCGCGCGCGCTCATGGTCTCAAACATCTCATCAAAGGGATACAGCGGGCCGTAATTGGTGGAATTGACGAGGATCAATTCGTCGTATTCCGCCAGCTTCTCCCAGCCGATGTGGCGGATGCCCTCCTTGTAGCCGGTGATGTCATAGCCTTCGTTGGGGCGAACCATGATTTCATCGGCCTCGCCGCGGAGCCTTTGCATCCCCGTCTCGTCGGCCTCCCCGTTGACCACGACGAGCAGGTGATCGACAAATCGCTTCATCTCCCTGAGAAACACGGGAACGTAGCGATCCACCACCTTCTGCGGGTCGTGAAAAACGTATATAGCGGCTCGCTTCATCTTATCCCTTCCCATTTGACCGTTCTCCCTTCATCCTCTTAAGCACTGCAATCCCAACCTTATGCGCAGCCCTTTTTCCTTTGTCCAGTACATACAGAAGCATCAGAAATCCCCGAGAGACGCCATTTGCAGATTGATCCGATCTGAACGCCATGCTTGGCATCTGCTTTTCTAGGCTCTGGGCGCTACATTCTTTCGTAAACTGCGTTTTGACAAGCACTTGCGCATTTCTGCGCATCGCCTCCCTTCCAAGCGGGTCATCCATCAGGCTCTTGATCGCCGTGCGCCATGCCTTCGCGTTATTTAAACAGAATACACATGCCTGATCGAAGCTTCGAAGCCGCGTATACGGCGCAACATCCGAATATACCCCCACAATCCCCGCCGCCGCGTATTCCACAAACTTGTTGTAGTGCTTGCAGGCATGAAACGGCGTATCCGGCATGGGCGCCAGGCCGATATCCCACCCCAGACGGTTGAGCATCCTCTTGTATTCGTCATAGGAATCACAATACGGAATACAGCGCGCATCCAGCTCACCGGCAAACGAAGGAATGGCGCCGAAGAACTCGAACTCGACCCGATCGCCGTATTCGCGCTTGATCGAAAGCAACGCATCCGCGAGGATTTGCTCGACATCGCCCGTCCGATCAATCGACCCTGCAAAGCCGATCTTCACCGGTCTTTTCGGGTCATGCGGCCTGTACGGAGCCGGATCGATGGCGGGCTCCTCGATTTGAACGGCTTGCTTTCCGCCCACTGCGTATTTCTCCAACAACACAGGCGATGGCGAGACAATCGCGTCGCTGAATTCCATCATGCCGCGAATGTTTTTCCGGGTGCTTTTGCTCATGTAATGCGGCGCGCTGCTGATCTCCGGCGGCACATTGAGAAGATCGTCGTCGATGATGTACATCAGATACCGACCAGACTCATGGGCCTTTTTCGCAATTTGATATTCATACCAGCTGTCAAGACGGCCCAGCAGCACAATGTCCGCCCAATTCAGGTCTCGACTCCTGATCCTCTGCGCCTGAACGGCACGATATTCCAGCCTACCCTCCCCGGCCAACCACTCCATCTGGCAGTGTCCACACAGCCGTATCGAGGGAATCATTCTCGAATAGATCAAAAGCACGCGTTTGAGACGCCGCCCTTCCTGCGCCACATTCGCTCCCCCTTCAACCCTTTTCATACAGGGCGCAAACCTCCCGCGCGTCGCCAAACGCCTGCACCTGCCCGTGCTCAAGCCATACGACGCGATTGCACATCTTGCGAATCTGCGACTGGCTGTGGCTGACGAACAGCACCGTCGTGCCGCCGCTCATCAGCTCCATCATCCGCATCAGGCTCTTTTCCTGAAACGCCGCGTCGCCCACAGAGAGCACCTCATCGACGATCAGCACCTCGGGCACGACCACCGTGGCGATGGAAAACGCCAGCCGCGCGACCATGCCGCTCGAGTAATTGCGCAGCGGCATGTCGATGAAGGGCTCGATCTCCGAAAACGCGACGATCTCGTCGTATTTGCGCTTCAGAAACTCCTCGGAATAGCCGAGGATCGCGCCGTTGAGGAAGATGTTCTCCCGCCCGGTCATATCCATATCAAACCCGCTGCCAAGCTCGAGCATTGGCGCGACGTTGCCCGCCACGCGCACGCTGCCCTCCGTGGGCTTCAGGATGCCAGATATTACCTTTAACATGGTGCTTTTGCCCGCGCCGTTGTGCCCGATGAGGCCCACGACCTCCCCACGCTTCACGTCGAAGGACACGTTTTTCAACGCCTCGAATTCGCTGTATTGCAGCTTGCCTCGCAGCTTGGCAATGGCGTATTCCTTGATGCTGCTGATGCGGTCGTTTGCCATGCGAAAGCGCATGGTAACGTTTTGAACCTCGATCATGTTTTCCATGCGTTTCACCTCACAGATGGAGTACGAACTTGTCCTGATTGCGCTTGAAGACCACGACGCCCAGCGTCAGCACGGCCAGCGAGGAGAGGATGCACCACAGGTAAGCCATGGGCTCAGGCGATAAGCCGTCGATGATGCAGATGCGCGCGAACGTGATGTACTGATACATGGGATTCATGTGATACAGCGTCAGAAACTGTGCCGGTATGATGCTCTCCGGGTAGAAGATCGGCGTCAGATACATCCAAATCATGCTTACCACACCCCATAGAAACTGCGTGTCCTGAAAGAACGTCATCGCCGTGGTCAGCAAAAGCCCCATGCCCATCACAAAAGCCAGCAGGCAGAGGATATCGAAGACAAGCAGCAGGAGCGACGGGCGGAAAGCCGTGCCTGTGACGATCATCACCAGAAACAGCGGGATGATCGCCAGCGCGAAGTTGACCAGCGAGGAGAGAATCCTAGACACCGGATAGATGTACTTGGGCATGTAGACTTTCTTGATGAGCGAGGCGTTGCCCGTGATGGACGTCATGCCCATAGAGACGGCTTCGCTGAAGAAGTTGAAGAACACAATGCCCGTCAGCAGGTACACCGGGTAATTCTCGATGTCGCTCTTGAAGAGCGTGGAGAAGACGATGTACTGCACGCTCATTGTCAGCAGCGGATTGAGGAAACTCCACGCCATGCCCAGCACGGAGCGCTTGTACTTGGTCTTGAAATCGCGCGAGACGAGCTGACGAATGAGGAATGCATAGCGCGTCTGCAATGTGCAGACAGCGACGAGCAGGTTGTTCTTCCCCTGCTTCGCCTGCTTCCACCAGCGCGCGCAAAAGATCGCGGCGACGCCGAACGCGCCCGCGATGATGAACCAGTAATCGCGATAAAACGTCAGCGTGCGCACGCCGCTTGCCTTCACGCAGAGCTTGCCGATGCCCATCTCGCCGTTGACCGTGTAACGGTCCGCATCGGTGATGGTCTGCGCGATGTCAAAGCGACCCGCCGTCACCGTGTTGCCGCAATAGATCGTCACGGCGTTGCCCGGCGCGCAGCCCGTCGTCGTGAGCGTCAAGGTCAGCGTCTCGCCGCGTTTTGTCCCCAGAGGGGCGGCAAACGGTATGGAGGTGTACTTCCCATCCGCCAGCGCGGCCACGTCCACATCCTGCGCCAGCAGGGTTTTGCCCGCTTCATTTGTCAGGGCGATGCGCAACATACCGCTGTTTGCGCGCCCAAATGTGCCCGCCAGCAGCTCAAGCCCTGTCGTCTGCTCCGCAGGCGCGGTCAACGTCTGTGTGACGGTCATGCCATCCACCATCTCACCGATGACCGCGCTCGCCGACAGCGCATTGCTCTCCACTGCGGTGTAGCGGAACTGAACGCCTGCCACCAAATACACGAGCAGCGCCAGCGCCCAATAGCACGCCGCCAGCAAGCCCAGCATTTTTTTCGACTTCTTGAAGTCCATCTGTCTTTTACCTCGTTTTCTTTGCTCTATCCGAGAAGCATCATGCCCACAAGGCGATGCAGCCCGTGAATCTGCGCCCGCTGCCGCCAATAGAACACCGGGCCGCTGCGCTCCTTGGTGTATCCATGCAGGAAGCGCAAGTCCTCCCGCGACAGCCCTGACGAGTACGTCTGCTCAAACACGCATGCCTGCGCTTTCTTTGCCCGAATGGTGCTTTGAATCTCGCCGATATGGCTCAGCTTGTGCAGCATATGCGCAGCGCTGCCCACATCCTTCGCGCCCACGCTGTTTGCGCCGTACTGGCGATACGTGCCCAGCGGCTCGTCGATGTAGACGATCTCGCCAAAGCGCGCGGCGACCGCCGCCATCCACCAGTCGTGCATGATGATCTGCGAACGCACTGTGCTGCGCAGCGCCATCTGCGCCAGCAACCGGTTGACCATCATCGCCCCGCCGGTCACGACGTTCTGCATCAGGATGCTGCGCCAGTCGAATTCGCCGAAGTATTGCTTCTGATACCGCATCAGCGAGGGCGCGATCACGCCACCGTCCGCCCGCGTCACCATCTGGTCAGCGAAGACGAGGATGGGCGTTTCACCGCCAAGGCGCGCCTGCGCGCCGAGCATGGCCGCGCGCAGCTTTTCCAGCTTGTCGGGCTTCCATGTGTCGTCATCGTCGCAGTAGGCGATATACGCCGCATCGCAGTTCTCCGTCAGCCACATAAAATGCGGCATCGCCCCGCCAAAGCGGCGGCCCGAATGCACGCGCCGCACCCTGTCGGGATATCGCGCCGCGTATTCGTCGATGATCGCGTCCGTGCCGTCGGTCGAGCCGTCGTCCGACAGGGTCAAGCGCCAGTTTTCATCCGTCTGCGCCAGTATGGAATCGATCTGCTCGCGTATGTAGGGCGCGCCGTCATAAGTCGCCATGAGAATCTCGATTGGATTGCCTTTCGTCATGCTTCCCCCGGTTCAGTCCGTCGTGCTCTTGCCGGCAATCAGGCCGATGCTGCTCAGCTGTCTGGCCATCGCGTCATCGATCCGTCCCTGCCGGCCGCATTTGTCCCGCTGTTTGCGCACCCACGCGCCCAGCCGGATCCCCTCCGGCGTCTCATACCCCATGGAGATGCTCAAATTCCCGTGCGTCTCGTAGTACCGCCTGGCCGCCTCATAGGCCTCCCGCCATCGCGCTTCGTAGAGCGTATCCCATCGCATGCCGAGCGCATCAAGCATGCAAATCCTCTCTTCGTTCAATGACTTTCTGCCGTATTGCTCCCGTTTGGCATCCCGCTGCGCGCGAATCCATTGACCGAGCGGAAATCCATCGTCCGCGACAAACGTGCTGGGCACATCAAGGTTTCCGTGCTCCTCACGGTATCGGCACGCCGCCCTGTATCCTTCCTCCCAAAGCCCTTTGTGGACATCCCAGACCATGCCGATAGCCTCCAACTGCGCGATGCGCGCCTCGCTGAGCATGGTGTTCTTGATGCTGCCGTTCTTCTGTTGGCGCATCCTGCGCAGCCATGTGCCCAGATTGTATCCATCCTCGCAGACGTAATCCTTCGACGCGCGCAGATGGCCATACTCCATGTAGTATGCCTTCGCGTGCGCATAGCCTGCGCGCCACGCCAGCGACGCCTGATCCTCCCAAACCATGCCGATTTGATTCAGCCGCTCGATCTGCCCGCGCGAGAGCCGGTCGCTCCCGCTCTGGTAGAGGCCGCGCTGATTCTGTATCCACACGCCCAGCTGCAGGCCGTCCGGCGTCACATAGCGGCGCTGCACCTTCAGGTTGCCGTGTTCCTTATAATAGGAAGACGCCGCCTCATAGTAGAAATCCCACGTCGTGCTCAGGCTGCGTTCAAGCCGCGCAAACAGCGCCGCCGCGTCGCGCACCTGCTCGGCGACCGCCAGCTTCTCCGTCACAACCTCATCGCCTCGCACTTCCCGGCGCAAACGGCTCACGGCTTCGTCCATCTCGGATTGAATCGTGCCGTAGCTGCTCAGGCTGCCGAAGTTGTTGACCACATCGAGGATCAGCGGCGTGCTCTGCGTGCCCGTCGTCAGCGCGCGGCCGACCTGCTGCTTGTAGATGATGGGCGACTCCGTCTCCCGAAACAGGATGACGCCGCTCACGCCCCGCACGTGTACGCCCTCGTTGAGCATGTTGATGGAGAACAGCAGCTTGAGGTGGTCGCTGTCGTCCTGCACGAACGCCCTGTACGCCCGGCTCGTCTGCGGGTCGGCGGAGTAGGCCGAGTAGACGTGCATCTGCGGGTCGATTTGCCCAAACCATTCCTGCGCATGGCCGAGCATGCGCTTCATGTGCGCCCGGTTCGCGCAGAAGACGAGGTATTTCCCCTATTTCTGCGTCATATGGCGCGCAAAAACCGCGGGCAGCCCCTCCGCGCGCTCCACAGCCTCTCGCAGCGCGTCCATGCGCCGCTGGCTTTCCCTGCGAAGCGCTGCGGGGCTCACCGCGTCGATTCGCCCTTGCAGTCCGTCCAGCTCTTTTTGTATTTGATAGACGGTCGTCACGTATTTGGGCGCGGGCAGGATGCCCCGCACGACGGCCTCACCCAGCGTCATC
>CALVTQ010000169.1 GCA_944362695.1 uncultured Clostridia bacterium | reverse complement strand
GCCTGAAGACGCTCGCGCTCGCCCTCGACGACCTTCACCATCACACGCAGGGTGTCGCCCACGTTGAACTTCGGCAGGTCCTTCTTGAGCTGCTCGCTCTCGATCGCACGGATGATCTCACTCATGTTCGATTTCTCCTTTCCTCATAGACGTTCATGTCTGGCGCGACTTCGCCAACAGAGGACCGTCCGTTTCATACGGAAACCATTATACCATCACCCGCGCCCGATTGCAAGCAAAATTTTCCCGCAAAGCGCGATTTTCTGCCCGATTTTGTACGATTTCCGTCCGTTTTCGTATGATAACACGTGCGATATCAGCTCTGTCAGCCGTCCGCGCCGCTTACCATCCATGCCCGCGCAGCATGTCGCGCACCTGCATCAGCACGAAGCCCAGCAGGTTTTCCCCGCGCCATCGTGCGGGGTCCTGTGCGCGCGGTTCGTCCGCCGTCAGCCCGATGCCCCAGATTCTGTCGTAAGGGCTCGCCTCCGCCAGCACCGCGTCGCCCGTGCTCAGCAAAAAATCGCGCAGCCGCCCGTTCTGCGAGAACTTCCCAAAGTTTCCCTGAAGCACGATGCGGCGCTTCTGCCCGTCCCAAATCTTCGCATCAAACCCGCGAACGCCACGCCCCAGCTTCTTGATGCGCGCCGGGTCGCCCGTGTTCATGATCTGCTCAAAGCTCGCCCAATCGCCGAACAGCGCGGCCTTCTGCGCCATCATGTATTGCTCCGCGCAGAGGTACAGCGCGCCCTCGATCTCAAACGGCGCCGAATACCACTGGCTCAGGCACGCCTGCGTCACGCGCCCCGGCTCCTCGTCCGCCAGCCAGAACAGCACGAAGCGCAGCGCCTCGCCGCCGTTCCATCTTTTCATCAATTCCGCCCGGTCGTATTTCATCGCGTTCCGCCTTCCGTTATCCCGCGCAGCATGTCCAGCACACGCCCGTCAAGCCAGCGCGCCGCGCCGTCCCATTCGCCCCGCGCGATCATGCCGCGCACCGCCGACGAGCTGACGCCCCGCGCGCCCTCCGGCTGCTCCACATGCACAAATGCATCGGCGAACCGCCCGCAGGCCGCGTCGCTTTCGATCATCCGCCGCGTGCCGACGCCCTCGCGCCCGCACAGCACGACGCCGAATCGCTCGAAGAAATTCGTCTCGTCCGCCAGCGCGCGCAGCATCGGCAGCTTGTCCGCGCCCGCGAGGAAGTACAGCGCCGCGCCGGGGTATTCCGTCTGGATCAGGCGCATCGTTTCGTTCGTGTCGAGGATGCCGGGGCTTTCGGTCTCGATACCGCTCACGCAGAGCTCCGGCCTGCCCGCGCACATCGCGGTCAGCATCGCCAGCCGCATTTGCGCGCCGATGCGCATGCCGCCGCGCAGCTTTTTGGCGATATACGCGTCGCTCACCGGCACGAAGATGCCCCGCGCCGCCCCGACAGCGTGCATCGCTTCCTCCATGAGCAGCGCGTGCGCCAGCGTCGGCGGGTTGAATGAGCCGCCCATCACGACGATGCGTTCTTCATCCGCCATGCCGTCCCCGCCTTTCCCGTTTTTCTTTATTATACAGCATGGCGCGCGCTTTGTCTGCATACCGCTTCCGAATCCGCGTTTTTCTTTGCGCATGCAAAAAAAGCCGCCCCGGTTTCCCGAAGCGGCCCCCTTCATTTCATGCCCGCGCGGATCAGCTCCATCGCGTCCTTGGCCGTGATCTCGCCGCGCACCATGTCGCGCACAGCCGCATCGAACAGCCCGCCGAGCAGCGAATCCGCCTTCCCCGCCCGCAGGCACGGCAGCCACACGCACCCGTCCCGCCAGATCGCTCTGTCGCCGAGCGCGAGCTGCGCCTGTATGTCCTCGTGCAGGAAGAGCGCCGCGTTCATCGCGAGCGTGCGCTGCGCCTCGTCCCCCTGCGCGAACACGATCGCGCCCGTCAGCTCGAACGCGCGCACCGGCACGCCCAGCGCCGTCGGATACGGCATCAGCGATATGTCCCCCGCCGCCATTTCCGCCGCGAAACGCCCGCTCTCCGCGTCCGTCCAGTCGATGAACAGCGCCGTTTCCCCCGCCATGAAGCGCTCGAGCGCCTGCTCCCGGCTCTGCGCGATGCCGATGAGCCCGCCGTGCACCATCGCGTCGAGCCACGCCATCGCCTCCGTCGCGCCGCTGTCGTCGCGGACATACGCCTCCGCGCCGTCTGTGAGCATCGCCCCGCCGTAGAGCGCCTGCACCATCGCCAGCAGCCCCGCGCCGTCATCATCGCCCGGCCCACCGTCGCCCGGCCCACCGTCGCCCGGCCAAATCTCCATGCCCGGCTCGCCCGCGAGCGCGCACTCCTCGAGCACCTGATACAGCTCCGACGGATACCACACCGGATGCTCCGTCTGCCCGAGCAGATAGCCCAGCTTGCGCGCCTGCACGACGCCGCCGTTGACCGCGACGCGCCTGTGCCTCGCCGCCAGCGGCACCATGAACAGCTCGCCGTCCCACTCGCAGGCATAGACGACCGGCCCGGCCATCAATCCCTCGTCCGGCAGGAACGTCCCCGGCGGCACGATCAGCCCCTCGCGCACCCACGGCATCGCGCTTGCGGGCGAACAAATCGCCAGCTGCGGCGCGTCGTCCGCGAGCACGGCCTCCCGCAGCGACCGCCCGCTCGCCCCGCCGAGCTCCGCCGCCCACGCCCCCGCCGGGAAGGCCCGCGCCAGCAGCGCCGTGATTCTTTCCGCCGTCTGCGTGTCCATCGCGCCCGCCTCGATATACACCCGCATCGGCACAGCCGCCTCCTGCGCCGCCGCCGTACCGCAAAGCAGCGCCAGCACAGCCGCCAGCGCCGGTATGATCCTCCTCAATCGCGTCCCCTCCTTGTTCCTTTTCCATGTATATACGGAGGACGCGCCGCCCATGCGCAAAAACGCCGCGCAGACGCGGGAAATCCCGAATCTGTGCGGCGGTGCATATGCGGTTTGATCAGAGCATGCTCGCCAGGAACGCCTTCAGGCGCTCGCTCTTGGGGTTGCCGAGCACTTCCGCGGGCGTGCCCTGCTCGCAGATGACGCCCTGATCCATGAAGACGACCTCGTCGGCCACGGCGCGCGCGAAGCCCATCTCGTGCGTGACGACCAGCATCGTCAGGCCCTCCTGCGCGAGCGTCTGCATGACGTTGAGCACCTCGCCGACCATCTCCGGGTCCAGCGCGCTCGTCGGCTCGTCAAAGAGGATGACCTCCGGGTCCATCGCAAGGGCGCGGGCGATGGCCACGCGCTGCTTCTGGCCGCCGGAGAGCTGGCGCGGCTTGGCGTTGATGTAGGCGTCCATGCCGACCTTCGTCAGATACTTGACGGCGTTGGCCCTGGCCTCCTCCTTGCCGCGCTTGAGAACCTTCATCTGCCCGGTCATGCAGTTTTCCAGCACGCTCATGTTGTTGAACAGGTTAAACTGCTGAAACACCATGCCCACGCGCGCGTGGTACTGCGCCATGTTGACGTTGCCCGAGAGGATGTCCTCGCCGTGATAGAGGATCTCGCCGCCGTCGGGCGTCTCCAGCAGGTTGATGCAGCGAAGGAGCGTCGACTTGCCGGAGCCGGAGCTGCCGATGATGCAGGTGCACTCGCCCTTGCCGGTCGCAAAGTCGATGGAGCGCAGCACCTCATGGCTGCCGAAGCTCTTTTTGAGGCCCTTGACCTCGATCACGCTTGCCACGGTTTGCTCGCCTCCTCGTTCTCTTTGCTGACGTGGATCTCGGCGCGGCTGTCGCTCTGGCTGCCGTGGATCACGTAATTTTCCGGGCCGTCCATCTTGCGCTCGATGATCGAGAGGATCTTGCTGACCGACAGCGTGAGGATCAGGTAGATCACGGCGATGATGAAGTAGACCTCGAAGTAGCGGTAATACGCGCCCGCCGCGCTCTTAGCCTGGAAGAACAGCTCGGTCACGGAGATGACGTTGAGCACGGAGCTGTCCTTGATGTTGACGATGAACTCGTTGCCCACGCTCGGCAGGATGTTGCGGATGGCCTGCGGCAGCACGACGTTGACCATCGTCTGCCAGTGGGTCATGCCGATGGCGTGCGCCGCCTCAAACTGGCCCTTGTCCACGGAGACGATGCCGCCGCGCACGATCTCGGCCATGTATGCGCCGGTGTTGATGCTGATGATGAAAATCGCCGCGAACGTCGTGTCCATGTAGAAGCCCGCGTACTGCGCGCCGTAGTAGATGACGACGGCCTGCACGATCATCGGCGTACCGCGGAAGACCTGGATGTAGACGTTGAGCAGCAGCTTGACCGCCCAGAGGAAGCCCTCTGCACGGCGAGCAGGGCCTTTTCCGCCCCGTTTTTGCAGCGGATGCCCCGGCTGCGCGGCGGCTCGGTCGTGCGCACGATGGCCACGAGCAGGCCGATCACAAAGCCGATGATCGTGCCCGTCAGCGCGACGAGCAGCGTCATGCCCGTGCCGCGCAGGAACAGCGTGCCGTATTTCTCCAGCAGGAACACGACCCAGCCGAAGAATGACGTTTGTGCGTTTGGCATGTGAATCTCCTTTTCCAAAATACACGCAAAAGGCTGCCGGGCAGGTTTTACCCGGCAGTCTGTTGGGTTCGGTCGTTTACTCGCTCAGCGGCTG
Source organism: uncultured Clostridia bacterium (assembly GCA_944362695.1). Classification (GTDB taxonomy): domain Bacteria; phylum Bacillota; class Clostridia; order Christensenellales; family Aristaeellaceae; genus Ventricola. Next base: position 11,319 of record CALVTQ010000169.1, on the reverse strand, counting down.
GGCGGCGACGGCGGCGTCCATGATGGCGTTGCGCTCGTCGGCGGTGATGGCCGCGAGGATCTCGTTGATCTGCGCCTTGCGCTCGTCGTCATAGCGGATGCCCACGGCGATCTCGGCGTCTTCCGGCGCGATGGTGAAGCCGCTGCCCGCCTCGAAGCTGACGAAGGTCAGGTTCGCGTTGGCGGAGGTGGCGGACACAGCGCCCGGACGGTCGGCCACGTAGCCGTCGATCGCGCCGGAGTCAACCGCGACGATCATCGTCGGGAAGGTGTCCATGGCCGGCATCTTCACAACGCCCTCGATCTGGTCGATCTCGTCGTAGTGGAAGGTGCTCATCTGGCCGGTGATCTTCGCGCCCGCGAAGTCGGCCAGCGACGTGGCGGCGGCGAACTTGCTGTCCTTGCGCACGACGACGCACAGCTCGGTGACGTAGTAGGCGTCGGTGAAGTCGATGGTCATCTTGCGCTCCTCGGTCGGGCTCATGCCGGCGATGATCAGGTCGATCTTGCCGGAGAGCAGCGCCGGGGTCAGGCCGTCCCACTCGGTCTTGACGATCTCAAGGTCCATGCCCAGCTTGTCGGCGATGATCTTGGCGATGCGCACGTCATAGCCGTCGGCGTATCCGCCGCCCTCCAGCGCGATGGCGTCCTCGCTCGCCTCGGCCTGCGTCCAGTTGTAGGGCGCGTAGTTACATTCCATGCCGACCTTGAGCGTGTCGGCCATAGCCAGGGCGCTCACGCAGACCAACACAAGGGCCAGCGCCAGCACAGCAATCTTCTTCATGGTGAAATCCCCCTTCGATGTCAGGTGATTGACAAATTGAATATGCATATGTTACTCCCTTTTCCTGCAAAAGTCAATCAAATTGCGCCATAAAAAGACGCGATTTGTACATCAAACAAACCGCGCCTGCCATTTGCCCTGTTTTGAGGAAATCCCCCGCTATTTTAGGCACATCCGTACATGCGTTTTGTAATTTTTACAAACGATAGTGCGTTTATTCGTCCACAACGCGAACGTTCTCGCGCCCGAACATGCCAAACACTTTGTCAAGATTCTGCTGCGCCTGCGCTTTGGCCTCCTCCTGCGCCTTGAGGATGGCCTTGTCGCTCTCGGCGACCGTGCCCTCGATGGCCGCGCGGAACGTACAGGGATAGCCCGCCGCCGCCGTCAGCGCCGCCGCAATCTCCTCGCTCTTGCCCTTCATGCTCAGCATTTTGACGTACGCGCCGCCGGACACCCTGTCAAACACCACGGTGAACTGCCCATTTTCGCAGCTCGCCACACGGCCAAAGCGCGCCATGCCGTAGAGCTGCGGCTTCTGCTTGAGCGCGCGCAGCGCCTCCTGCCAGATCTTCTCCGCCTGCGGGTCAGCGCCCTTGGGCGCCTCCTTTTTCTCCTTGACGGGGGAGGTGACCGCCGCCTTCGCCGCCTCGCCCACGCTCACCGGCGCCGCCTGCGAAGCCACGCCCTGCACGACGACGCCCTCGGCCAGCTTGCGCTCGAGCTCGTCCACGCGCGCAATCAGCGCCTCCACCTGTACGCTCTCCTCAGGCGCACAGGCCCGCAGCGTCGCCGCCTCCAGCGCAAATCTCGGCTGCGCGGCCCACTTCATGTCCGTTTCGCTCGCGAGAAACAGGTCGAGCATGCGCATCAGCCGCGTGTGGCTCGTTCGCCTCGCCTGCGCGACATAGGCCGCCGCGTCCTCGCGCGTGGTGTCCAGCAGTTGCGCCGCCTGTTCCTCGCCGCACACGTCGGCCAGCATCAGCGCGCGCAGATGGGCGCTCACATCCCGCACGAACACCTGCACCTCGCGGCCCGCGCGCATCATCTCGTCGACCAGCGCCAGCGCACCCGGTGCGTCCGCGCCGATCAGCGCATCGGCGAATTTGAACAGGAAGCCCTTGTCCGCCGCGCCGAGCACGCGAAGCACCAGCGCCTCCGTGAGGCCCTCGCCGTCCTCCTGCGCGTAACCCAGGCACATGTCCATGATCGACCACGCGTCGCGCATGCCGCCCTCCGCCGCGCGCGCGATGCGGGTGAGCGCCGCCTCCTCGCAGGCCATGCCGCCGTCCGCGAGCGCCACGCGCAGCCGATCGACAATCGCGTCGCTGGGGATGCGCCTGAAATCAAAGCGCTGGCAGCGCGAGAGGATCGTCGCCGGGAGCTTCTGCGGCTCGGTCGTCGCGAGGATGAACAGCACGTAGGCCGGCGGCTCCTCGAGCGTCTTGAGCAGCGCATTGAACGCGCCCTGCGAGAGCATGTGCACCTCGTCAATGATGTACACGCGGTAACGCCCGGACTGCGGCGGGTACTTGACCTTCTCGCGCAGATCGCGGATCTCATCGACGCCGTTGTTGCTCGCCGCGTCGATCTCGAGTATATCCAGGCAGCTCTCCGAGGCGAGCGCCCGGCATGTCGCGCACTGCCCGCAAGGCTCGCCGCCCTGCGGATTTTCGCAGTTGACCGCGCGCGCAAAGACCTTCGCGGCGGACGTCTTGCCCGTGCCGCGCGTGCCGCAGAACAGATACGCATGCGCGATGCGCCCGCTCATCACCTGTGCGCGCAGCGTCCTGATGACAGCCTCCTGCCCGACAAAATCCTCGAACAGCGCCGGTCTGTATTTCCGGTAGAGCGCCTGATATCCCATATGCCCGCCTCCGTGCTTTTCTCTACCGATTAGCATAGCACAAAATTGGCAACTTTACAACACATGCCGCCTGGTGTAAAATAGACGCGCGGGCGATTGTCCGTAATCCGTACAAGCCAAACGGAGCATGCCATGAATCTTTTAGCCGTCGCCGATCAGCTGGTTTCGCTGTTTCTGATGATCTTCGTGGGCTTTTGCTGCGCCAAGGCCGGCATCCTGACGCCGGAATTCCGCAAATGCCTCTCGACGCTGACGCTTTCCACCGCCGCGCCCGCCGTGATCCTGTCCTCCGTGCTTGAAAGCGAGGGCATCGCCGTGAGCATGGTCACCGTGGTCATCACCGCCGCCGCGTTCTACGCGCTGTGCATCGCGCTTGCGAACGTCTTCGTCATCCTCACCCGCAGCAGACGCGATCAGCGCGCGCTCGACGAGCTGATGCTCATCTTCACGAACGTCGGCTTTGTGGGCATCCCGGTCGCCGGCGCGGTCTACGGCAGCGCGGGCGTGACGATGACCGCCGTCTTCGTGCTGATGTTCAACCTGACATTCTTTTCCTACGGCATCGTGCGCATATCCGGCGGACGCGGCTTTTCCCCGCGCCGCCTCGTCAACCCCTGCATCATCGCGGCGCTGCTGGCGCTCGTGCTGAGCGTGACCGGCTGGCATCTGCCCGGCCCGATCGAGGATGCGCTGTCCGCCGTCGGCGCAATGAATACGCCGCTTGCGATGCTGGTGATCGGCGCGTCCGTGGCGCACAGCGACCTTCGCGCGGCCTTCACGAATCCGCGCCTGTACCGCATCAGCCTGCTGAGCATGTTCGCGATGCCGCTGTGCGTGCTCGCATGCCTGATCCCCGTGCCGCTTGACCCGATGCTCAAGGGCGTCGCGGTGCTCATGGCCGCCATGCCGGTCGCGGGCAACTGCGCGATGGTCAGCGACATCTATCTGTCCGGCGACATGACCGCCTCGCACGCCGTCGTCGTCTCCACGCTCATGAGCGCGGTTTCGCTGCCGCTCGTCGCCTTTGCGATCTTCGCCGCGCTGTGATTTTCCGTCAAAAAAATCCACTATATATAAAGGAGAGATTTCCCCATGCGCGCTTACGAACGCCTTCTTCGCTACGCCGTCGTCTATACGACGTCCGACCCCGAATCCAAAGCCGCGCCGACCACGGCCCGCCAGCTCGACCTGCTGAACATGCTCGCGGACGAGATGAAGCAGCTCGGCCTGGTTGACACGCACGTCGACGAGTTCGGCGTGTGCTACGGCTGGCTCCCCGCCACGCCCGGCATGGAGGATCAGCCCGCCGTCGGCTTCATCGCCCACGTCGACACCGCGCCGGACTTCAACGGCGAGAACGTGAAGCCGCAGATCATCAAGAACTACGACGGCGGCGACGTGCTGCTCGCGGGCAGCGGCGACAAGCTGACCGTCGAGGAATTCCCGACGCTCGCGGGCCTCAAGGGCATGACGCTCATCACCACCGACGGCACGTCCCTGCTCGGCGCGGACGACAAAGCCGGCATCGCCGAGATCATGACCGCCATCGAGAATGTCATCGCCTCCGGCACGCCGCACGGCAGGATCTGCCTGGCCTTCACCCCGGACGAGGAGGTCGGCGCGGGCGTCGATCACTTCGACGTCGAAAAGTTCGGCGCGGCCTATGCCTACACGCTCGACGGCGGCATGGAGGGCGAGGTCTCCTACGAGACGTTCAACGCGGCGCTGGCGAAGGTGCACATCCACGGCCTGAGCGTGCATCCCGGCTCCTCGAAGGACACGATGATCAACGCCGCGCTCGTGGCGATGGAGTTCAACGCCATCCTGCCCGCCTGCGACACCCCGCGCAATACGGAGATGTACGAGGGCTTCTTCCACCTCACCGATATGCACGGCGACGTCAACGAGGCCGATCTGCAGTACATCATCCGCGACCACAGCCGCGAGATCTTTGAAAAGCGCAAGCACATGATGGAGCAGGCCGCCGCGATCATCAACGCGCGCTACGGCCGCGAGGTCGTGACCCTCGCCATGCGCGACCAGTATTACAACATGGAGGAGGTCATCCGCACGCAGATGCACCTCGTCGAGAACGCTTATAAGGCCGTCGAGCAGGCCGGCATGAAGCCCTTCACCGAGCCGATGCGCGGCGGCACGGACGGCTGCCGTCTGTCCTTCATGGGCCTGCCGACGCCGAACCTGTGCACGGGCGGCTTCGCCTTCCACGGCCGCTTTGAGCACATCGCCGCCGAGAGCATGGACCGCTGCACCAAGATGGTCGAGCTGCTGATGACCACCTGCCGCTGATTTTCCGCAAGTCATAAAAAGGAGGACACCGCCATGGACAACGCCATTCTTGCGGCGCTGCGCAACCGCCGCTCCATCCGCAAATACAAGCCCGAACAGGTCAGCGAGGAAGCGCTCTGTGCGATCCTCGAGGCCGGCACGTGGGCCGCGACCGCGAAGAATCAGCAGTCGCCGGTGATGGTCGTCGTGCAGGACGCCGCGACGATCGAGGAGATGCGCAAGCTCAACGCCGCCGTCATGGGCAGGCCGGATGCCGATCCCTTCTACGGCGCGCCGACCATCGTGGTCGTCCTCGCCGACGGCAACAACGCCAACTGGGAGAAGGACGGCTCGCTGGTCATGGGCAACCTGATGAACGCCGCCGAGGCCGTGGGCGTGGGCTCCTGCTGGATCAACCGCGCGACGGAGGTCTTCGACGCGCCTCAGGGCAAGGCGCTGCTTGCCAAGTGGGGCTTGCCCGAGACGCTGCGCGGCGTGGGCAACTGTATTCTGGGCTACCCGGACGAGCAGCCCGCGCCCAAGCCGAGGAAGGAAAATTACATCGTGAGGGTGTAAATCGGCAAGACGAAAGCCGGGGTTTGTGTGAAAGCCCCGGCTTTTCCTATAGCGAAAGATTTCCTTATTATATAGGGTAGGTATGATAATCGGTTTTGGCGCTCTGCCCCCGTCAGGTAACGCTTCGCTCCCTGACGGTTTTATGGGCTTCGCCATTAGGGGTTACGCTGGGCTCTGCCCAGACCCGCAAGGGACGCTGTCCCTTGACCCTGCAAGGGCTTTGCCCTTGACCCTTCTTCGCTTCGCGCCTAACTCCCTAGTTTTCCGTCATCCCGCCGACGATCCGATGCAGGATCTCCAGATACTGCTCCCCGAGCGGCGTGAGCTTATAATCCTTATGCGCGATCACGCCGATCCTGATCACCTCATCGACATCCAGCGGGATCGAGATGATCTCATCGCCGCGCAGATACGCCGGGCACATGCCCGACGAGATCGTATACGCATCCGTGCCGCACATCAAATCGATGATGCTGCTCTTATCGGTGACCTTGATGCTCTTATCGTGATTGAGCGTGGACAGAATTTCCTCCGAAAAGTAAAACGCGTTCTGCTCGCCCTGCTCATACGTCAGGCACGGCAGCCCCTTCAAATCCTCGAGCGTCACGCTGCTGCGCCCCGCCAGCGGATTCCCGCGCCCGATGAAGATATGCGGCTTCGCGGCGAACAGCTCCGAAAACGTCAGATTCGCCTCCCGCAGCGTCTTGCGGATGACGACCTCGTTGAAATTGCACACGTAGATCACGCCCAGCTCGCTTCGCAGGTTCTTCACATCGGCAATCGTGTCATACGTCTTCCCCTCGCGCAGGATGAACTCATACGCGTCGCTCGTCTGTGCCCTCACGAGCTCCACGAACGCGCTGGACGTGAACGAATAGTGCTGCGTGCTCACGGCGAAGCGCTTCTTCACCGCCTGCCTTGCGATATACTTGTCCTCGATGAGCGCCGCCTGCTGCACGACCTGGCGCGCGTACCCCAGAAACTCCGCGCCCTCCGGCGTGATCAGGATGCCCCGGCTATTGCGCGAGAAGATCTCCGTGGCGATCTCCTCCTCCAAATCGCGCACGGCTGCCGACAAACTCGGCTGCGCGATGAACAGCGACTTCGCCGCCTCCGTGATCGACCCCTTATCCGCCACCGCGATGACGTATTTGAGCTGCTGAAGCGTCATGTGTCCTCCCCGCGGCGGTTCTGCCGCTTTCCCTTCGCTTTTTGAAGGATGCCCTTCATTTTTGCCCCATTATAGCACATTTTACGCGCGCGCTCAACCCTTGTCATAGCCTGAAGCTATTGCAGATCATATTTTAATCGTGTTTGCCTATATGCGCAAAAAGATGTATAATACGTCTTGCCGCAGAAGAACGCGGCCCCACAAACGACCGCTGAAAGGAGAAGCCAGCTTGGCCCTCATCGAACTCAAACATCTCACCAAAACATTCAAGGGCAAGACGCAGACCGTCGACGCCCTGCGCGATATCAACCTGGACATCAATCAGGGCGACATCTACGGCATCATCGGCATGTCCGGCGCGGGCAAATCCACGCTCGTGCGCTGCATCAACTTCCTTGAGAAGCCGACCTCCGGCTCCGTCGTCATCGACGGCAAGGATCTCTCCACCCTGACCCCCGCCGAGCTTCGCAAGCTGCGTCAGGAGGTCTCCATGATCTTTCAGCACTTCAACCTGCTCCAGCAGCGCGACGTGCGCGGCAACATCGCCTTTGCCATGGAGATCGCCGGCATGAAGCGCGATGCGATCAACAAGCGCATCGACGAGCTGCTTGAGATCGTCGGCCTGACCGACAGGCAGCACAACTACCCCAGCCAGCTCTCCGGCGGCCAGCAGCAGCGCGTCGCCATCGCAAGGGCTTTGGCCACCAACCCCAAGATCATCCTGTGCGACGAGGCGACCTCCGCGCTCGACCCGACGACTACCACCTCCATCCTCAACCTGCTGCGCGAGATCAACAAGAAGATGGGCATCACCATCGTCATCATCACGCACGAGATGAGCGTCGTGGAGAGCACCTGCTCGCACGTGGCCATCATCGACAACGGCACGCTCGTTGAGACCGGCAGGGTCGAGGACGTGTTCTCGCATCCCAAGTCCTCCGCCGCGCGCAAGCTGATCTTCCGCAAGACCGGCGCGGACGCCCCGCCGCTGGGCAAGCGCATGATCCGCATCGTCTTCGAGGGCAACGCATCCAGCGAGCCGATCCTCGCCGACCTGGTCATGGAATGTCGCGTCGCCGTCAACATCATGCATGCGGAGACCCGCGACGTCGGCGGCAAGGCGTTCGGTCACATGATTTTGCAGCTGCCGGAGGAGCGCGTTCAGCAGGAGAAGGTCATCTACTACCTGCAAAGCCGCAGCATCCACGTCGAGGAGGTGTAACCCATGGCGCTTGAAAAGCTCATTCCGCTGCTCATGGATGGCATCAAGGACACGCTGTACATGACGACGATTTCCACGCTCTTTGCGTATCTGCTGGGCATGCCGCTGGCGCTCGCGCTGGTTTTGACCAGCCCCAAGGGCCTCAAACCCATGCCGCTGCTCTATCGCGTCATGGACTTTGTGGTCAACATCTTCCGCTCCATCCCGTTTTTGATCCTGATGATCCTCGTCATCCCGGTCACGCGCTTCATCGCCGGCAAGTCCTACGGCTCCACGGCCACCATCGTGCCGCTGGTCATCGCCGCCGCGCCCTATGTCGCCCGCATGATCGAGAGCTCGCTGCTCGAGGTCGATCCCGGCGTCATCGAGGCGGCGCAGTCGATGGGCGCGTCCATCCCGCAGATCGTCTTCAAGGTCCTCATCCCCGAGGCCAAGACCTCGCTGATCGTCGGCGCGACGATCTCCTCGGGCACCATCCTCGGTTACAGCGCCATGTCCGGCGCAATCGGCGGCGGCGGCCTTGGACAGATCGCCATCAGCTACGGCTACAACCGCTATCAGACGGACGTGCTGGTCGCCACGGTCGTGCTGCTGGTCATCCTCATGCAGATCATCCAGATCGTCGGCATGTTCATCTCGCGCAAGACGGACAAGCGCGTGCGCGAGTGACCGTCCATCCTATTGGGATCAAGCTTCGGCTTCATCTATAATCTCGAATCAAAGGAGAGAATAACCATGAAAAAGATTCTTACGCTCGTTCTGGCTCTCGTGCTGATCGCGGCCGTCGCCGTCGCCAGCGCGGACAAGCTCGTCGTCGGCGCCTCCTCCACCCCGCACGGTGAGATCCTCGAGGCCGCCAAGCCCATCCTCGCCGAGAAAGGCGTGGAGCTGGAGATCGTCATCTATGACGACTATGTGCAGCCGAACGTGCAGCTCGACGGCGGCGACATCGACGCCAACTACTTCCAGCACAGCGCGTACCTGAACAACTTCAACACCGAGTACGGCACCAAGCTCGCCGTGCTGGGCGCTGTCCACTATGAGCCGATGGGCATCTACGTGAACCAGGAGAAGAAGCCGGACTTCGCGGCCATCGCCGACGGCGCGACCATCGCCGTGCCGAACGACCCGACCAACGAGACCCGCGCGCTGCGCCTGCTCGAGGCTCAGGGCCTGATCACCCTGCCGGCCGCGCCGGAAGACGGCTCCGAGCTGAACCTGACCGCGCTGGACATCATCGACAACCCGAAGAACGTCGAGATCGTCGAGGTTGAGGCCGCCACCGTGCCGCGCACCCTCGCCGACACCGACTTCGCCGTCATCAACTCCAACTACGCCCTGCAGGCCGGCCCGGAGATGGTCGGCACCGCCGTGGCCTCCGAGAGCAGCGACATCGCGTTCCCGAACGTCGTGGCCATCCGCGAGGGCGACACCAACCCGGATCTGACCACCCTCATCGAGGTTCTCCAGAGCCAGGACATCATCGACTTCATCACCACGACCTACGGTTCCGCCGTCATACCGACGACCGAGTATTGATGAAAGGGAATCCCCTCCACGCCTGAGGAAGGTTCTCAAAAGGCACTCCATCCCCCGTCATCGCGGCGGGGGATTTTCTTTTGCGTTTGACCGCGCGCCCCACGCCCTTGCAAAATGCACGGCAATCCCTTATAATAGAAAGGAATTTTGTGCGGCGCACGCCGCATCCTTTATGAAGGGACGGAGAACATGATGATTCCCGCTTTGATCCTCTTTGCGCTCACGTACGTGCTGCTGCTGATCTTCGGCAAGTACCGCCCGTACATCGCGCTGGCGTCCGGCCTGCTCTTCATCGTCACCGGCATGCTGCCGCTTGGCGAAGTGCCCGGCGCGATTGACCTGAACGTGCTGCTGATGATCGCCGGCACGATGGGCCTCGTCGCGCTGTTCATCGAAAGCAAAATGCCCGCGCTGCTGGCCGATCTGGTCATGGAGCGCGTGTCGAACGTGCAGGCCGCGGCGGTCGCGCTGTCGCTGTTCGCCGGCATCATTTCCGCGTTCGTGGATAACGTCGCCACGGTGCTCATGGTCGCGCCCGTCGCGCTGGAAATCTGCAAAAAGCTCAAGACGAACCCCGTGCCGTTCATCATCGCCATCGCCGTGTCCAGCAACCTGCAAGGCGCGGCCACGCTCGTGGGCGACACGACGGCCATCATGCTCGGCTCTGCGCTGGATATGAGCTTCCTCGACTTCTTCGCCTATCAGGGCAAGCCCGGCATGTTCTTCATCGTCGAGCTCGGCGCGCTCGTCTCCGCCGCGATTCTCGCCGTCCTCTTCCGCAAGGAGAAGGGCCAGATCGAGAAGACCGGCCAGCGCACGCAGGTCACCGACATGGTGCCGACCTTCCTGCTCGTGGGCATGATCGCGCTGCTCGTCTGCGCGTCCTTCATCCCCGGCAAGCCCGCCGTCACCAACGGCGTCATCTGCTGCGTGCTGATGCTCATCGGCATGATCCACCACGGCGCGGCCAAGCGCGACATGCAGGCGGCGCTGCTGCCCGTCAAGGCCATCGACTTTGAGACCATCGGCCTGCTGCTCGGCCTGTTCCTGATGATCGGCGGCATCTCCGCGCAGGGCGTCATCGACGCGGCGGCGGGCATGCTCGCCAAGGCCGGCGGCGGCAACCTGTTCCTGCTGTACACGGTCATCGTCTGGGCCTCGGTCGCCATCTCCGCGTTCGTGGATAACATCCCCTACGTCGCCACGATGATCCCGGTCATCGCGGGCCTCGCGGCGAATCTGGGCGTCGATCCCACGCCGTTCTATTTCGGCCTGCTCTCCGGCGCGACGCTCGGCGGCAACTGCACGCCCATCGGCGCATCGGCGAACATCACCGGCATCGGCATCCTGCGCCGCAACGGCTACACCGTCACCAACGCCGACTTCATGCGCCTCGGCGTGCCGTTCACGTTCGCGGCGGTCATCCCGGCCTATATCCTCATCTGGCTGCTGTTCGGCGTGTAATTCGCCGCTCTCGTTCGCATCGCGCGCCCCCGTCGGTTTTCCGGCGCGGGGCGTTTTCCTTTTGCTCACACATCGCATCCCGCCCGCCGCCATTTTCCTTTGCTCACATCGCGCACCCCGCCCGCCCTCGTTTTCCTTTTGCTCACATCGCGCACCCCGCCCGCCCTCGTTTTTCTTTTGCTCACATCACGCACCCCGCCCGCCGCCATTTTCCTTTTGCTCACATCCCCCGCCCATGCTATAATAGACCCATCAAAAAACAGGAGGCCATCCCATGCTCCGCTACGCCCAAACGATCATCGAAAAGTCCATCGCCGCCGTGCTGCCCGACGCCGCCGTCAAGCGCGCGCTCGCAGGCCGCGTGTTTGACCGCCCCGTCTCCCTCGTCGCCATCGGCAAGGCCGCGTGGCG
>CALVTQ010000168.1 GCA_944362695.1 uncultured Clostridia bacterium | reverse complement strand
GCTGGAAGCCCGCCATGCCCTGCGTGAACTGCTCGGTGAACGCGGTGAGCTTGCGGATGGGGCTCTGGACGCTGGCGACGTACATATTGAACGTGACGAGCGTGGCGACGTCCATCTGATTTTTCATAATCAGCCACGAGCCGACGCAGATCACCGACAGGCTCATGAGGTTCATGAGCAGCTCGGTGCCGGCGTGGAAATCGGCCATCACGCGGTAATAGCTGCGCTTGGCGGAGACATAGTCGCCGGTGCAGCGGGAGAACTTCTCGATCTCCTTTTCCTCATTGCCGAACGCCTTGGCGACGCGGATGCCGGAGATGCTGCTCTCGATCTCGGCGTTGATGCCGGCTGTGCGCTGCTTGACGGCGCGGGAGGTGGCCATCATCTTCCTGCGGCGGCTGACGGTGAACACGACGATCAGCGGCACGGACACCAGCAGCACGAACGCGAGCGTGGGCTGTATGGTGAACAGCACGCCCAGCGCGCCCACGAGGGTGACGAGCGATATGAACAGGTCCTCCGGGCCGTGATGGGCGAGCTCTGTGATATCGAACAGGTCGGTCGTCACGCGGGCCATGAGCAGGCCGGTGCGGTTCTTATCATAGAACTTGAAGCCGAGCTTCTGCATATGCGAGAAGATCGCCGAGCGCATATCTGCCTCGATGCGCACGCCCATCGTATGGCCGAGGTACGCGACGATCCACTGGGCGACGCCGCGCAGCAGGAACAGCGCGAGCATGACGATCATCATGATCGCGAACGTGCGCATGAGCTGATTGGGGATATAGTCATAGAGCACGCGGCGTGTCACGACCGGGAAGATGATATCCACGAGCGCGATGAGCAGCGCGCACGCCATATCCAGCAGGAACAGGCGCATATGCGGCTTATAGAACTTGGCGAACTCGAGCAGTGCGCCGCCCTTGGGGGCGGACTTCTCTTCGTAGGAGGTCTTCTGTTTCGTATCCATGGTATCTCCGTTTCTGGTCGCGGTTGGAAATGGGCGATTCTATATATAATTCTTGATGCGGGCGGGAAATCCTTTTGTGCATGGGATTGAGGGGCGTTATTTATTTTTGGCGTACGGGGGCAGTCACCTCATCGCGCCCGTCACCGGCTTGATCCACTTATCGCGCTTCATGTGCGTGCCGTAGACGATGACCTTGAAGATATCCTCGAAGAGGTACATGACGAGGTACGTCGCGGGGACGGAGAGGCCGAGCACGAGGCCGGCGACGGCGGTTGCGGGGATGCCGAGCAGGACGAGGGAGACGCTATCGATGACGAGGCCGAAGCGCGTATCGCCGCCGGCGCGGAAGATGCCCATGACCATCATCGCCGGGATATTGCGCAGGGCCATTTCAAGCGCATAGATCAGCAGCACGCCTTTGGCGTCGGCGCGCACGGCGGGCGACACGCCGAAGATCGAGAGGATCGGGCCGCGCAGGGCGATGACGATGCCGCCCACGAGCAGCGACGAGCCGACGATCAGATACAGGTGACGGCGGGCGCAGTCGCGTGCGCCGTCGAGATCGCCGCGGCCGACCATGCTGCCGATCATGACGGAGCAGGAGGAATACATGCCCATGAACGCGACGCTGGTGAGGTCCTCGATGGACTTGACGACGGTGATCGCGGCGTATGCGCCGGTGCTCATATGGCCGAATATCGAGGAATACGCGAGGTTGCCCATGGCCCAGATCGTCTCGTTGAGCATGGCGGGCGCGCCGATGCGCAAAAAGTCGAGGACGAATTTGGGCGTCACGTCGAGCATATCGCGCAGCTTGGCGCGAAGGAGCGTGCCGCGCGTAAGGCCGAGGCCATAGACGACGGCGGCATTGACGACAGCCGCCATGAGCGAGGCGATGGCCGCGCCCTGCACGCCCAGCGCCGGGAAGCCGAGCAGGCCGAAGATGAGCAGCGCGTTGAACGTGACGTTGACCGCGACGGAGCAGGCCGCGCCGATGAACGGGATGACGACGCGCTGGGTCGATTGCAGGAGCGTCGAGCCGGACTTAAACAGCGCGGAGAAGGGGTAGGAGATGGCGATGATGCGCAGATACTTCGCGCCGAGCTCGACGGCGGCGGGGTCTTTTGTGAAAAAGCCGATGATGCGCTCGGGGACGAGCAGGCCCGCGAGCATGAACACGAGCGCCGCGAGCATTTCGCCGATGCACAGCACGCCGTATGTGCGGTGTATGCCGCGCGTGTCGCCCGCGCCGAAATACTGCGACATGAACACCGACGCGCCCGACGACAGGCCGAAGAACACGACGGTCGAGAAGAACGTCCACTTGCCCGCCATGCCGACCGCCGCCAGCGGCAGGTCGCCCAGCGCGCCGATCATAACCGTGTCGATCAGCGTGAACGAGGAGAAGAGCAGATTTTGCAGCGCGACCGGCACGGCGATGGCGAGCATGCGGCGCGTGAAGCTGCGAGAGGTTGTTTTCATAGGTCAATTTACTCCGTTGTAAATGGGTTGGGTGGGGTGGCAGAGGGGGAGCGGGCAAGCGCATCATCCTTGACCGGTCTTTGCGCTCCGCTGCCCAGAAGGATCATTTTCGTGACCTCACGAAAATGGTCGGCGGTATCGTCCGCGCCGCAATCGGGCGGTTTGCAGAGGCGTGCGGGCGGTAATGCGGCGGATAGTGTGCTGTACCCAAAAGGAAAAAACGGAAATGTGTGTTCGCGGAAAGGCGCGGGTATGCGTGCGATACACAAAAGAGAAAAAACAAAAGTGCGTTCACGGAAAAGCGCCGGGAAAAGCGCGGTACACAGCGGGAAAATTCTTGCGCAGGCAGAGAAAATGCGCATTGAGTGTGATACACAAAATGCGCGTGGTTATGTGTGCGGGAAGCCGCGTATGTGGTGCGAAGCCGGTCAACTATGCCCCGCCAAAACCTGGAAGACCGGGGAGTGCTCGGAGATGAACGGGCCGTCCTGCACGAAGAAGAGCATGCCGGTGGACGGGGTCTTGAGCACCTCGCGGACGGAGCCGTCGAGCGGGTTGATGATGAAGGCGAGCTGCTCGCCGCGGCGCACGTGCGCGCCCGCGAGCTTGACGCGGCGCAGGAGGCCCGCGCTGCCGGCGGAGACGGTGATGATGTCGTCGTTGGTGATGACGGTGGAGTTATGGCCGGGGGAATACTCGGAGCGGATGATGCCGCGGCCATTGAGGAAGCGGATGATGGCGCGCAGCGTGCGCTCGGCGGCGTTCTCGTCGATCTCGCTGGTCTTGCCGGCGTAGAGGGAATAGGCCTGCATGCCGGCGAGCTGCCAGTTATAGTTGAGGGTGGTCTGGTCATAGGAGCGCGGCGTGCGCACGTAGACATAGGGCAGGCCAAACTCGCAGCCGAGGTCGGGGTTCTGCTTGCCGGTATCCATCATGCGCACGTGCGGGATGAAGGAGCCGGGCTGATAGAAGCTGGTGAGCTGGATGCCGTAGTGATACAGGCGCAGCTTATCAAAGAGCGCGGCGGCGATGCGGGCGGTGGTGGAGCCCTCCTCGTCGCCGGGGAAGCGGCGGTTGATGTCCATGTTCTCGGGAGCCCACAGGCGCGTGCCGACGTTCATGGAATGGCCGATGGCCGTGGGGACGACCATGACGGACTTGCCGGGCAGGATGCCGCCGTCGCGCTCGACCTCGCGCAGGAAGGAGACCAGGCGCGCGCAGACGTAGAGCTGCTGCACCTCGTCGCCGCGCAGGGCGCCGAGCACCACGCAGGACTTCTCGCCCTTGCCGAAGCGGAAGCCCATGATCTTCATGTCCTCGCGGAAATAGGAGGGCACGGTAAACAATACGTCCTTTTTCATGTGCGCTCCTTTCTGTACAGGCGGGCGATGAGCGTGCCCGGATACACGGCGGAATAGCTGCGCTGGCTGAACACCAGGCCGTCGCACGGGGCGGAGATCTCCTCGAGCGCCTCGCCCTCGAGCGCGTCGATGACCACGCCCAGCAGCTCGCCCTCGCGCACGATGCCGCCGATGCGGTCCATCGGGACATAGATGCCGGGGTGCTCGCAGGTGACGCGGCGCACGTCCTCGGGGTTATGGATGGTCGGGATCTCGGAGAGCGACTTGGGCGGGTTGACCGTATCGCCCGTCCAGATGCCCATATCGCGCATCTTGCAGAAGATGCCCTCGACGACGTGCTCGGAGATGTCCTGCGGACGGCGGCGGCGCTCGTCGGCCTCCAGAATCAGCGCGGGCGTGCCCATCTCGCACAGCGTGCTGGTGAGCGAGGCGCTGAAGGAGATCTTGTCCGGGTAGATCCAGATCAGCTCCGGGCAGAGGCAGCGCGCGTGCTCGAGCATGGTTTTGGCGTCGTTCGCGTTCATGCGCACTTCATAGAGCTCGGACTTGTTGTTCGTGCTGGCGTGGATGTCCAGAACGAGGTCCGCGCCGAGCATGTCCTGCACGATGTGATAGCACATGGCCTCCATGGCCGTGCCGTCTGGCGTGCCGGGGAAGGAGCGGTTCATGTCCAGCAGCGTGCTGGAGGGCTCCATGCGCTCGCCGATATCCAGACCCAGCGCGTTGAGCATGGGATAGATATCGACCGTGCCGTGCAGATGCTGCGGCTGGGCCATGATGCGCTTGGCCACGCCGTAGACGATCAGCTGGCCCATCATCTCGTCGCCGTGGATGCCCGTGGCGATGCACAGGCGGCCCTTGCCGCCGCCCTCCGGCGCATAGCGGCAGCGGCGGATCGTCCATCTTTCCTCGATGGGCATGACGACGCTGCCGATGCTGGTGATCTCCTTGATAACTGCCAACTCCGAAGTACCCCCTTCTTTTTTTGCTGTGCGTGCTGATGAACGATTCGTTACGATGCGGGCGGACAGGGCGAGCATGGTGCGATTTGCCTGTCTGCACACGGGCGCTTTAGGCTGCGAGGATGTTTGCGAAAATTGCGCGGGCGCGGCGCACGAAGCATGCGATACGCGGGCGCGATGTGCGGATTTGAACAGAAAAGATGGGCCAAGCCGCGCGCAGGCTGCGCGGAAAATGCATGGCCCGCCTGATTCACCGTGTAAATCCTATCACAAAACAAGGGGATTTGCAAGAAAAAACGAATTTTTGAAGGCATTTTCGGCGCATATTTTTTGAAAGGAAAGCGGCGCGGCGCGCGCGGGGAAAGGGGAGCGTTGTTGCGCGGGGGCATAAATTGTGATATACTGTATACAATTGTCAAAGGGGAAGCAAACGGCCAAGGGAGGCGAATGGATGAAGATCGGGCTGTTTACGGACACGTACTACCCCGAGGTCAACGGCGTGGCGACGAGCTGCCTGAATCTATCGCGCGAGCTGATGCGCAGGGGACACGAGGTGCACGTCTTCGCGCCCAAATGCAAGGGATGGGAGGACGTGGAGCAGGAGAATGTGCACTTCATCGCGTCGGCCCCGCTGCCCGTGCTCACCGACAGGAACATGGCCCTCCCCTCGCCGGTCACGTCATGGGAGGCGACGAAGCTTGACTTTGACGTGGTGCACACGAACACGGAATTTGTCATGGGCCACTTCGGGCGCAACGTCGCCAGGAGCAACCATTGCCCGATCGTGCACACGTACCACACGATCTGGGAGGACTATACCTATTATATTACGCGCGGGCTGGCCGACGAGGCGGCGCGCAGGATCACGCGAAAATACAGCCAATGGTGGTGCAACCGGTTTGACCGGGTCATCACGCCGACGGACAAGACGCGCGATCTGCTTTTGCGATACGGCGTGCACACGACGATCGACGTGATCCCCAGCGGCATGGACATCGGGCGATTCGCCCCGGCGCGGCACACGGACGAGGACATCGCCAGGGTGCGCGCGGAGTGCGGCGTTCTGCCCGGGGAGCGCGTGCTGCTCAACATCGGGCGCATCGCCAAGGAGAAGAACATCGAGCAGGTCGTCCGCGTGTTCGCGCGGCTGCATCCGCTCTGCCCGGACGTGCGGCTGGTCATCGTGGGCGAGGGGCCGCAGCGCGAGATGCTGGGCAAGCTGGCGCAGGAGATGGGCGTGCAGGATCACGTCAGCCTGCCGGGACCCAAGCCCTGGGAGCAGATTGACCGCTACTACGCGATGGGCGACGTGTTCGTCAGCGCGTCGCAGACGGAGACGCAGGGGCTGACCTATGTCGAGGCGATGGCGTCGGGGCTGTGCGTATGCGCGGTGAACGACGAGTGCCTGCGCGGGGTCATCGAGGACGGCGTGTCGGGCATCCTGACGGGCAGCGATGACGACGCGCTGCTGGAGGGTCTGGTGCGCGCGTTCTCGCAGGAGGGCGCGGACATTGCGCGCCGCGCGCCGCAGCACGCCGAGCCGTTCTCCATCGAGCACTTCGCCGCGAGCGTGGAGGCATGCTACGAGAAGGCCATCGAGCACGCCGCGCTCGAGCCTTACGAGGACGGGACGCGGGAGGAATAAGCGAAAAACAAAGCGGAGACGCCGGAGTGGTTCGGCGTCTTTTTTATGTGTCCTTTTTTATGTATTTTCAGAAAAATTCGCTCACGCGCGGCAGGCGGTGATCAGCGAGCAGAGGGCGATGGGCTGGGCGCGGGCGGCGGGCGCGGCGGCATGCCAGATCGCGGGGATCATGGCGGCATACTGCGCATGAGGGGCGAGCGGATCGGCCAGGCGCAGCGCATGCACGAGCATGGCGGCGGGCGAGGGGAGCTCGCTGTCATAGACGGCGGGCAGGCGGGGGAAGAACGCGCCGTCCTCGGGCGGGGTATGCACGACCATGCCGTCGTCGCGGACGAAGGCGCGCAGGGCGGCGTCGAGCTGGGCGAGCCCGGCGGCGGCGTAGGCCTGCATGCCCTTGCCCTGGCCGATGACAAGCAGCGCGAGGGCGAGCGCGGACGATGCGCCGCACGTGGCCTGCGCATGCAGCGGGGAGACGGGCGCGATGGACGCGGGGAGGCCGACGTGCGCGCCATAGGCCGGGGGCAGGCCGGTCAGAAACGAGACGGCGCGCTGGGCGGCCTGTGTGTACTTCGACTCGCCGAGGCGCGCGCCGCAATGGGCGAGCACGGCGGCGGCGAGGGCGCAGTCCTGCGTGAGCACATGGGCGGCGGGGCGCTCGAGGGTCGCGGCGGGGCGCTCGCGCTGGAGGGCGGGCACGACGCGGCGCAGGAAGGCGGCGTCCTCGGGCGTCAGCGAGACGGGCGCGCGGGGCGTGAGCGGCGGGAGATCCATCGACAGGCGGCGGCCACGGCGCTCGCGGGGGACGGGCGAGAAGCGGCTGGGCGAGACCTCCGGCTCGGCGGGCGTGTGCTGATGCAAAAGGCGCAGGAGCCTGCAGGCGCGAAGGCCGTCCTCATTGCCGACGGCGGCGGCGACCTGCTGGGGCGTGAGGGCGTAGGCGTCGCGCGGGGCGAACGTGTGCGCGAGGAGGCTGCCGTTCTCGCGGGCGAGGCGGGATGTGATGAAATCGAGCGTGCGCACGGCCTCTGTGCGGCGGCCCGCGGTCAGCAGGATGAGCGCGAGCATGGCGTTGACGCCAAGCGGCTTCTCGGGGATGAACACGCGCCAGTCATCGGTCAGCGTGGCGCGGAAGAACGCACCGTCGATGGGGTCGCACAGGGACGAGGCGACCATGGCGTCCAGCGCGCGGGTGAGCTGGGCGTGGGCCTGCGTGTCGCCTGCGCAGGCGCGGGTTTGCAGAAAGCGCAGCGCGCAGACGAGCGGGGCTTTGACGCCGCCGAACCCGCCGCAGACCCTGTCCTCGATGGACGCGAGCGCGCGGGCGAGGTCGTGCGCGGCGTCGGCGGGGGAATAGGGCTTCGAAAGGGGCGGCGGGACGAGGGCCTTCATGGCCTGCTGGGCCTGCGCGCCGAGGGCGGCGAAATTCTGCACATAGCGGCGCTCGGCGTGCTCGAGCCAGACGAACAGGCGCGAGGGGTCCATCGGAAAGCCGGGCGGGGGCAGCGGCGCGGCGAGGAAGGGGCGGCCGTCGGACAGCAGCAGCGCGCAGAGCGGGAGCGCGCCCTCGCCGGACGTGAGCGCGGCGGCACGCTGGCAGAGCAGCTCGACATCGGGCCTTGCGCCGGGCGTCAGCAGCACGGGGACGGTGCGCTCGCGCAGCTGCATGGCCAGCGACGGGTCGCAGAAGGCGTCGGTCAGCTCGCCGATGAGCAGGAAGACGGGCAGGCGGCGGGCCTTCGCCAGGTCGAACGCGTGGCGCGAGAACGGCAGGAACGCGGGGAGATTGTCGCGGCCAGGCGCGGGCGGGGGCGTATAGAGCGGGGCGTCGGGCTTTCCGGCGGGCGAGGGGGCCGGGTTGGGCGCGACGGGGGTCGGATCGAGGCGCATGGTATCCCATCCTTTTTTCATGATGGGGATAGTCTGCGCGGATCGGGGCGGGGCTATGCAAAATCTGCTTTTTGGATGAAAGGGGTTTTGGGGAGTTTCGGGATGAGGCAAAAGGGACGCGGGGCTTTGAGCGCGGTGCGGAATGTATGAAGTAAGAAAAGGGAAATTGCGGAGGCGTTTAGGGAGGGAAAAACGGAATGTGAGGTAAAAATATGGGGTGATAAGGAAAGCGCGTGAGAAAAAGGATGGCGGGCGTTGGGTTATTAAAAAGGAAACGGGAACATGGGTGTGATTAATAGTGCGGCAAAAAAAGCGGCGGGGATGGGTTTATAAAAGAGAACATGAAGTAAAAAATATGGGGTGATAAGGAAAGTGTGTGAGAAAAAGGATGACAGGAGTTGGGTTATTAAAAAGAAAGCGGGAACATGGGTGTGATAAAAAGTGCGGTAAAAGAAGCGGCGGGGGAGGGGTTCGCGAAGGAAAGCGTGAGCCTGAAAAGCGCGGCGTGAGGGAGGAACACGCGTGCGGATTGGGGAATCTGGGCAACAAAAAACGCTTTGCGCGGCGGCAAAGCGGTGTGTGCGGGCGGCTAAATTAAATTAAACATTACGAAATTTTAGGCGAGGCGGACGGCGTGCGTCCGGGGTGTGTGTCAGCGCGCGCGGCGGAAGGGCCAGGAGGCTTCCTCGAGCGCGATATCGCGATGGGTGATGTTGGCGGAATCGCCCTTGCCGCGCAGGTGGGCGCAGAGGGCCTCGCTGATGGCGACCGAGCGGTGCGCGCCGCCCGTGCAGCCGATGGCGATCATCAGACGGCGCTTGCCCTCCTTCTGGTAGAGCGGGATCAGGTAGTCGATCATGCCGAAGAGGTGCGCAAGGAACGCCTGCGTCTCCGGCTGGCCGAGCACGTAGTCGCGCACCGGCGCTTCCAGGCCCGTGTACGCGCGGATTTCCTTCATATAAAAGGGGTTCGGCAGGAAGCGGACGTCGAAAACCAGGTCGGCCTCGCGCGGGATGCCGCGCTTGAAGCCGAAGGACATGATCTCCGTGCGCAGGGACGGGGTCTGCGTGTCGCCGGAGATGAGCTCGTCCACGCGGACAAAGAGGTCCCTGGCGCGCATGCCGGTCGAGCTGAGCACGAAGTTGGCGCGCTCGCGCAGGGGCTGGAGCATGGCGCGCTCGCGGGTGATGGCCTGCTCGAGCGTGATGCCCTCGGCGGAGAGCGGGTGCTCGCGGCGCGTCTCCTTGTAGCGGTCGATCAGCGTCTCCGTGTCGCAGTCGAGGAAGAGCACGCTGATGTCCAGCGAATCGCCGCCCGCATCGAGCGCGTCGATGATGGCGTCGGCGTCAAAGAGCGCGCCGCTGCGGGAGTCGACGCCCAGCGCGATGGGCTTGGAGAGCTGGACGTTTTCGCACAGGCCGATCACCTGGCTCAGCAGCTTGGGCGGGAGGTTGTCTATGCACTGGAAACCGGAGTCCTCCAGATGGCGCAGGACGCTCGTCTTGCCTGCGCCGGAAAGGCCCGTGACGATCCAAAATTTCATGTGGTTTGACCTGCCTTTCGTATGGAAACCGATGCCGCCGGGGGAGGGCGGATCGAAAGCGTTTCAGATGTCGGACGGGCGCTTGAGCGGGGCGTCCTCGCCGATGATGCGGACCTCGGGCTCGAGGGCCACGCCGGTCTGATCGAGCACGCGGCGCTTGACCTCGTCCATCAGCGCGAGGATATCGCTCGCCGTGGCGCTGCCGAGGTTGACGACGAAGCCGGTGTGCTTCTCGCTGACCTGCGCATCGCCCACGCGCAGGCCGCGCAGACCGCAGTCGTCGATGAGCTTGGCGGCGAACAGGCCGGTCGGACGCTTGAACGTGCTGCCGGCGCTGGGATACTCGAGGGGCTGCTTTTCGCGGCGGGCGCGCGCGAGCTCGTCGATGCGCGCGGCGATGGCGTCCGGGTCGCCGGGGCGGAGCTTGAAGGTGACGCCGGTGATGATGACGCCGGCGTCCATCATGGCGCTGCGGCGGTAGGCAAAGCCGAGGGCCGCGCCCTCGTAATGGCGGGGCTTGCCGTCGCGCTGGGCGATGGCGTCCACGCGGGCGACGGTCTGGGAGAGCTCGCCGCCGTACGCGCCTGCGTTCATGATCGCGCCGCCGCCGATCGTGCCGGGGATGCCGGCGATTTCGGCGAGGCCGTCGAGCCCCTCGCGCTGGGCAAAGTGGGCGACAGCGGCCATCGTCGCGCCGGCCTGCGCGCGGATCGTGTCTCCGTCGCGCGCGATATCGGAAAAACTCTGGCCCATGTGCATGACCAGGCCGCGGATGCCGCCGTCGCGCACGAGCAGGTTGGAGCCGTTGCCGATGACCGTCACCGGGACGCCGGCCTCCTGCGCCGCGTGCAGCGTGATGGAAACCTCCTGCTCGGAGGCGATATGCACCAGCACGTCCGCCGGGCCGCCGACGCGGAACGTCGTATACTGGGCCATCGGCGCGCCGGGGATGATGCGCTCGGGATCGAACCCGGCGCGGATGAGCGATGTGATCAGGGCGTTCATGGTGTCCTCCCGTTGTTGATGCTCCTATTGTATCCCAATTTTGCGCATTAGACAAGGAAAATTTGGTCGGGGTCACGGGGCGGCGGTCAGCGCGGCGAGAAGAAGGGCGGCTTCACGCACGCGGGGAGACCTCGCGCAGGCCGCGGCGAGCAGCGTTTCGCCCTTTTCGGCGGGGATGGGCAGGGCATAGCGCACGCCGCTGTGCATGCCGGCGGGGTCGGTTTGAGCCGTGTTTCGGTCGGTTTCGTCGGGTGTTTCTTCTATTATATATGTGCCCGTTTTGCCGCTGTCGTCTTCGGCGCTTTGGGCGGACGCGGGGACGGCGGCTTTGGGCATGGTGGGGGCGTCCGGCTGCGGGATGAGCAGGCCCTCGGGCGACAGGGCCATGTCCGCAAAGGACAGCGAGGCGGGGAAGACGTAGACGTCGGGCAGGGGATCGGGCAGGGAGGCGAGGGATTGCGCGGGGATGCGCTGGACGCGGAAATGCCACGTGGGGCGCTGTTTGCGGACGAGGTCCAGGCGGGCATAGAACGCGCGGGCGGCGGCATCGTCGTCCGTGGCGAGCACGACGCGCAGCAAGACGCGCTGCCCGGCGGCGGCGTCATAGGGGCCATTTATATAGGAAAGGATTTCCGGCGCGAAGGCCAGCAGGGCGCACAGCGCGAGCAGCGAGAGCAGGCGGAAGACACGCCTCATCATACGGCATCACCCCGGTGCATTGTATGCGTTCGCGCGGTTTCGTATGGCTGCGCATCAAAAAGTTTCGAAAAAGTGCAGAAAAAGTTCAAATTGGGTATTGACAAACGTCAGATGTCGCAGTATACTAATTGAGCTGTCAGCGCGAGGGCGGTGCCCGAGCGGCTGACATGATCCTTGAAAACGATACAGAATCAAGAAGAACGCAAACAAGACAGTCAATTCGAAATGAGTTTTGAACTTGGAGGTAACACTTCAAGATTCGATACAGGAATTAAACGCGAGAGTTTGATCCTGG
>CALVTQ010000167.1 GCA_944362695.1 uncultured Clostridia bacterium | reverse complement strand
AGAACCTCGAAGTCGCCGCGCTGCTCCATCGCGTCGATGGCGTTCAGGCGCGCGATACGGGTCTTGATCGTGCGGAAGTTGGTCATCATGCCGCCCAGCCAGCGGTTGTTGACATAGAACATGTTGCAGCGCTTGGCCTCGGCCTCGATGGACTCCTGAGCCTGCTTCTTGGTGCCGACGAACAGGACGCTCTTGCCCTCCATCGCAACCTGACGCACGAAGGCATACGCCTCATCAATCTTGCGGACGGTCTTCTGCAGGTCGATGATGTAGATGCCGTTGCGCTCGGTGAAGATGTACGGCGCCATTTTGGGGTTCCAGCGGCGGGTCTGGTGGCCAAAGTGCACACCGGCCTCGAGCAGCTGCTTCATAGAGATAACTGCCATGGGGATATTCCTCCTTTTTATTAAACCCTCCCTGCGCCCTCCTGTCGCGCGGACCGGACCTCCGGCAGGCGCACGAAAACAAGCGCAGGTGCGTTTTCCGTAAGATTCTATCACGGATGACGTTAAAAATCAAGGGTCAATCCCGAGATTTTCCGCCTTTTTCTCATTTTTTTGCTCACAGTCCGCCGCCCTGCGCGTCCTCCCGTTCGATGACCACGCCGCAATCCGCCGTGCGCATCATCCGGCAGGTCGGGTACGTCTCCTGAAGGATCTTCGCCGCGCGCTTGCATGCCCCCGCGTGCAGGAACACGCCGAAGACCGCCGAGCCGCTGCCCGTCATCCTCGCGCCGGCGGCCCCCGCCGCCTCGATGTCGCGGATGGCCCTGTCGATCTCCGGGCGCATCCTGCGCGAGACCGGCTCGAGCACATTGCCGATCGCCGCGCCCAGCGCACGCACGTCGCCGCGCTCCAGCGCACGCTGCGCCGCTTCGTTGTCGGGCCTGTCCTCCTGGCGGATGCCGTCCTCGTGCAGCGCCGTGAAGACCTCCTTGGTCGACAGCCCGCGGCAAGGCTGGAACGCCACCAGATACAGCGGCCGCTTCATTTTAACCGGCGTCAGCCTCTCGCCCACGCCCTGCGCACGCTGCAGGCCGCCGCGCACGCAGAACGGCACGTCCGCGCCGATCTCAAGGCCGATCTTCTCGAGCTCATCGTCGGCAAGCCCCAGCTCCCACAGCACGTTCAGGCCCTTGAGCGCCGCCGCCGCATCGCTGCTGCCGCCGCCCATGCCCGCCGCCACGGGGATGTATTTGCGCAGCGTCATCCGCGCGCCCTTCGTGCATCCCGTATGCGCCTGCAAGGCCTTCGCCGCGCGCAGCACGAGGTTCTTGTCGTCCGCCGGGACGAATGTGCCGCCCGCCGCGCGCACGCTGAGCGTCAGCGCGTCCGCGTCCTCGACGGTCATCTGGTCGCACAGCGTCACGCTCTGCATCAGCATGTCGAGGTCGTGATACCCGTTGGGCAGCACGCCGACCACGTCGAGCGTCCAGTTGATCTTCGCGCGGGCCTGAATGTTCAGCTTCATTCACTCTTCCTGCCTTCTGCCATGATGGCCTCGATCTCGTCCGGCTCGCGCACGACCGCCTCGGAGAGCACGACACATCCGTCCTCGGTGATGAGCAGGTCGTCCTCGATGCGGATGCCGATACATTCCTCGTCGATGTACAGGCCGGGTTCGTCGGTGATGACTGCGCCGGGCTTGAGCGGCGCGAGGTCATGGTTCGTCGCGTCGTGCACGTCGATGCCCAGGTGATGCGACACGCCGTGCATATAATAGGTATCGATCTGCTCCGGCTTCTCGATCTTGCCGATTGCCATCAGGCCTTCGGCGAGCACCTTTTTGCATACGTCGTTGAGGTCGCGCGTGGTGACGCCGGGCCTGGCCGCCGCCGCGACGGCGCGGTTCGCCGCGAGCACGATCCCGTAGATCTCGCGCTGGCGTGCGGTGAATTTGCCGCTGACCGGATACGTGCGCGTGATGTCGGCGCAGTAGCCGTTCGCCTTCGCACCCAGGTCGAGCAGCAGCAGCGTCCCGTCCTCGCAGCGGCAGTGGTTCGTGCCGTAGTGCATCATGCAGCCGTTGATGCCGCTGCCCGCGATCGTGGCAAACGCCGGGCCGTCCGCGCCCTCCATTTTGATGGCGTATTCAAACTCCGCCTGCATCTGGTATTCCATCTTCCCCGGCTCGAGCGTGGCGAGCACGCGGCGCAGGCCCTTGTCCGTCATCGCGATGGCCTCGCGGATGGCCGCGACCTCGGTCTCGTCCTTGACCATGCGCAGGGCGGAGACCAGCGGGTGCAGATTCTTCACCGGCACGCCGAACCAATCGCCGGCGAACGCCTTCGCCTTGCGCATGTTGTAGCTGTCGGGGTTGCCCGCCGCGTCCTTGTAACAGTCAAAGTACGCCGCGCAGAGGCCCTCGCGCGTCATGAGCCTGCCGATGAAGCCGTTCAGGTTGTCGATGTAACGCACGTCCTTGATGCCGGAGACCTCCTTTGCCTCCTCGATGGTCATGCGCTTGCCCGTCCAGCGCTCGGCGAGCGGCTGCGGCTCCTCGATGAACAGCGTGATGTGCTCGGGCATCCCTTCCTCCAGCGGACGCATCAGCACAAGCGCCATGTTCTCGCGGCGGATGCCGGTCAGATAGAAGAAGTGGCGGTTCGCCTCGAAGTGGTAGCCCTCATCGAGGCTGCACGGCTCGGTCTCCCCGCTGTAAATCAGCGCCATGCTGCCCGGCTCGATCTTCTCAAGAAGCGCCCTGCGGCGCGCTTCGTATTGATTCATGAAAGCTCAAGCTCCCTTTCGTTTTTTCTTTATTCTACCATACCCCGCCGCAAATCTCAACATATCCCGCCGCGTTCTTCCGCCCACCACAACGCGCCGCTTTTTATCACGTATATCGCAATTAAGCACCACTATTCACCATAATTCCGTTATACTTTTCATTATACGCACCACTTAAAACCATAAATTCGCCTTTTTAACGCATTTCACCTCCACTTTCATATTTGCCGCCTGCATACGCCCCCTCCCGTTCCGCCGTCGCAAAGGCCATTTCGTGCTTATGTGCACATCCCGCTTGACACATCGTCCCCGATCTGTTAGCCTATATGTGCTTACACTATAATTAGGAAAGGATTTGTTATTTTGACCATCCGCGCGCGTTCCTGCTTTCTCGCCCTGCTGGGCAGCGCCATTCTCGCCTTCGGCCTGTGCCATGTACATGCCTATTCCGGCGTCACAGAGGGCGGCATCCTCGGCCTCACGCTGCTTTTGCGCCATTGGTTTGATGTCTCGCCCGCCGTTTCCGGTTTCGTGATGAACGCCGCGTGCTATCTGCTCGGCTGGCGCACGCTGGGCACGTCGTTCGTCGTCTATTCGCTGATCGCGGGCGGCGGCTTCTCCGCGTTCTATGCGGTGTTTGAGCGCATGGAGCCCGTCTTCCCCATGCTCGCGGGCCAGCCGCTGCTGGCGGCGCTCGTCGGCGCGCTCTTCGTGGGCATCGGCATCGGCATCAGCGTGCGCGCGGGCGGTGCACCGGGCGGGGACGACGCGCTGGCCATGAGCCTGTCGAGCCTTCTGCATCAGCCCATTGAGCGCATCTATCTCGCCAGCGACCTCATCGTCCTCGCGCTCTCGGCGACGTATATCCCGCCCGTGCCGCTGCTCTGTTCGCTGCTCACCGTCGTGCTCTCCGGCCAGATCATCGGCTTCGTGCAGAACATGCGCTTTCCCTCCACCAAGACGCAGAAATAGGCGTGAATTCGGCATATTCGCACCACTCTAGCACCACATATATTCATATTTTCGCTGTTTATCGTGTTTATACACCACTTCATGCCATTTATGCCGCATATTCGTCACACCGTCCACCACTTTGTCACATTTTCAGCCGGGAAGCGCGAATTTTTGGCGTGCTTCCCCTTTCATTTTCCCGGAAACAGGCGTATAATACGTCCGGTTCAACATCATTGCGCAATTCGGAGGCATTTCCATGAATAACGATTTGACCGTCGGCAAGCCCTCGCGCGTGCTCTGGCACTTCTGCCTGCCGCTGTTTGCCAGCGTCATCTTCCAGCAGCTCTACAACATCGCGGACAGCTTCGTCGCCGGCAAGTTCGTCGGCGAGCACGCGCTGGCCGCCGTGGGCAACAGCTACGAGGTCACGCTGATCTTCATCGCCTTCTCCTTCGGCTGCAACATCGGCTGCTCCGTCGTGGTGTCCCAGCTCTTCGGCGCGCACCGCATGGGCGAGCTCAAGACCGCCGTCTCCACCACGATGATCGCCTGTGCTGCGCTCTGTGCCGCGCTGATGGGCCTGGGCTTTGCGTTCTGCGACGGCCTGCTCGCCCTCATCAAGACGCCCGCCGAGCTGATGGCCGATTCCGCGCTCTATCTGGACATCTACATGCTCGGCATCCCGTTCATGATCTTCTATAACGTCGCCAACGGCATCTTCTCCGCGATGGGCGACTCGAAGACGCCGTTTTACTTCCTTGCCGCCTCGTCGCTGAGCAACATCGCCGTGGATATCCTGTTCGTCACGGTGTTTCATATGGGCGTCGCGGGCGTGGCGTGGGCGACGTTCCTTTGTCAGGGCGTGTCCTGCGTGCTCGCGCTCTTCTTCGTGATGCGCCGCCTGCGCGCCATCAAGACGCATCAGCCGCACCCGCTGTTTTCGCTTTCCATGCTGCGCCGCATCGCCGTCATCGCCATCCCGAGCATCCTCCAGCAGAGCTTCATTTCGGTGGGCAATATCATCATTCAGGGCGTCATCAACTCCTTCGGTGCGAGCGTCATGGCCGGTTATTCCGCCGCCATCAAGCTCAACAACCTCGTCATCACGTCGCTCACCACGCTGGGCAACGGCATCTCCAACTTCTCCGCGCAGAACTACGGCGCGGGCAAGCCGGACCGCGTGCGCGAGGGCTTCAAGGCCGGTCTGCGGCTCGTGTGGATGATCTGCCTTCCGCTTGCGCTTTTGTATCTCGTCGCCACGCGCCCGCTCGTCTTCATCTTCATGGACAGCTCGACCGGCCCGGCGATGGATACCGGCATGACGTTCCTGCGCATCGTCGCGCCGTTCTATTTCGTGATCTCCGCGAAGCTCGTGGCCGACGGCGTGCTGCGCGGCCTCGGCGCGATGGGCTATTTCATGATCGCCACGTTTACGGACCTCATCGCGCGCGTCGTGCTCTCCATCATCCTGTCCGGCATCTTCGACTCGACCGGCATCTGGTTGAGCTGGCCCATCGGCTGGGCGATCGGCACGGCGCTGTCCGTCTTCCTCTACACGCGCCTCATGCGCCACGTCGCCGGGAAATAACCTGCACATGCAAAAAACGCGCCGCCTCCCATCGCCGGGAAGCAGCGCGTTTTATTTTTTGTATTACGCCTCGACCGTCAGCTTGAACGGGAACAGCGGCAGACTGTTCTGTCCGAAGAACGCCACGCGCGGCCAGTTGTCCTGCGCATAGCTCACGCAGACCGGCATGCCCTCGCTCAGATTTTCCAGCGTCAGCACGATATTCTCGCCGCTGACCCAGATATCCCGCAGGCCCGCGCCGGTGATGCGGATCGCGTCCCACACATCGCCGCGTGCCGCGAGCGCGCCGCCCGTGTGCGTGCATGTGATGTACAGCTTCATGTTCCGGATCTCGGCGCCGGTCACACGCGGCGCTTCGGCGCGCACGTCGAGCCCGTATGCGTGATGCAGCGCCAGCGCGGCAATGCGCCTGCCGGGCGTGCGCTTGTCGATGGGATGGATGTTGTCGCGCTCGCCGCAGTCGATCAGGCACGCCAGCGCGGCGTTGCCCGCCTCGTCGGTCACGCGCTGCTGCGCCGCACGGATCTCGCCCCAGTCGTCGTTCGCCGGGTCCGCGCCGAAGGACGGGAGCTGCGCCGCGATGAACGTCAGCGTCTCGTCCTCAAACAGCCTGCGCCACGCGGAAATCAGATGCCCGAACAGCGCATGATAGCCGCCCGCGCGGTGCTTGGGTGCGTCCTCCTCGCCCTGATAATACAGGAAGCCGCGCAGCGTGTACGGCGCGAGCCTCTGCAGCATCGAGACGTACGGCCCGCCCGGACGGCGCAGCATCTTGCGGCCAAAGGGCGGCGGCCACGGGAAGTCGCCGAGCTTTTCGGTGACCTCCGCCACGGAGATCAAGGGATTCTCGCGCTTGAGCGCGTCCTGCGCCGTGCAGTAATCCGTCACGCGCTGCATGTACGCCGCGTTCTCGATGTCAAACTGCTCGTCCGTCTTGCCGCCGACATTGCGCTCGAATTCCTCGATGTACGCCCGGCCGATCGGGAATGTCTCAAGCTCGTCCCAGCCGATCCATGCGCTCGCCGACGAACCGCCGATGCAGCAGATGACCATGCCCACCGGCACGTCGAGCTTGGCGGCCATCTCCATGCCCGCGTAGAACGCGACCGCCGAGACGCTGGCGCACTTTCCGGCCTCCAGCTTGACCCAGCCCGCGTTTTGTTCCATCTCCTCGGCTTGTTCCGGCGTGGCGGCCTGCGGCTGCTCGAAAAAGCGCACACGCGGGTCGGTGAAACTGTCGGCGATGCCGTAATCCTGATCGTCGCGCAGGCGGAATTCCATGTTCGATTGTCCGCCGCACAGCCAGACCTCGCCGATGAGCACGTCCTCGACCGTCACCGTCTCCCCGCCGCAGCGCGCCGTCAGCGTGTACGGCCCGCCGGCCTTCATCGGCGGCAGCTTCGCGACGAAGCGTCCGTTTACGCTCTGCGCCGCCGCGCTGTTTTCCCCGAGCTCGACCGTCACCTCTCCGTCCGCCTCGCCGAACACGGCGATTTCCTTGTCGCGCTGGAGCACCACATGAGCGCTGAACACCTTCGCTAAACGCAGCATACGAATCCCCTCTCTTTCGCGGCACCCTCGCCGCCGTCGTGTTTGCGCGCAAAACGGGCTTTGAGGATGTCAAGCTCCCGCAAAGCCCGTCGTATGCTCGGTTTACCTGTTGCCCAGCTCGGCGTCGTTGGCGCTGACCTCGCTGTGCTCCTTGATGTAGGCGACCACGTCGTCCACCTGCGTGAACGCCAGACCGACCACGGAGTCCGCAGAGCCGTAGTAGATGGCGATGCGGCCGGTGTCGGTGTCCTGCAGCGTGGCGCACGGGAAGCAGACGTTGGCCACGAAGCCGCGCTCCTCGTATTCCTCCTCAGGCGTGAGCAGGAAGTTCTTGCAGCGATACTTCACGCGGCTCGGCTCGTCGATGTCCAGAATCGCGCCGCCGATGGAGTACACCAGGCCGGAGCAGGTGCTCGACACGCCGGGATAGAACAGCAGCCAGCCCTCGCCGGTCTCGATCGGGGCAGCGCCGCCGCCGATCTTCACGCTCTCCCACCAGTTGCCGCTCGGGCGCATGACGTGGCGATGCTTGCCCCAGAAGGTCATGTCCGGGCTCTGGCTCAGCCAGATGTCGCCGAACGGCGTGTGGCCGCTGTCCGACGGACGGGAGAGCAGCTGGAACATGCCGTTGACCTTGCGCGGGAAGAGCACTGCGTTGCGGTTGAACGGGATGAACGGATTCTCCATGCGCGTGAAGGTCTTGAAGTCCTTCGTGCAGGCCATGCCGATGGCCGCGCCGTAGAAATCGCCGCACCACATGATGTAGTACGTGTCCTCAACCTTGACGCAGCGCGGGTCGTAGGCATAGCGCGGCATCGCTGGCTCGCCGTTCTCGTCGACGAAGGCGATCTTCTCCGGCTCGATGTCCCAGTGGATGCCGTCCTTGCTGTGGCCCAGATAGATGTAGGGCACGCCGTTGACCTGCTCGCCGCGCAGCACAGCTGCGAAGCCGTCCTCCCACGGCACGACAGCGCTGTTGAAGATGCGGGCCACGCCCTTCACCGGGTTGCGGCCGATCACGGGGTTGCCGCTGTAACGCCAGACAGGCGCGTCGTGGACGTCGTTGGCCGGACGGTCCTGCCAGGGAATGTTGGGCAGCGGGCCGCCCGTCAGAATCTTGACCTTGCTCATGAGTTTTCCCTCCTGCATGATTTTTCTGTATCTGATTTTCGACAAGAATTGGGGTTTTCCTGCCAGCCCGTCCCGCTCTCTGCCGTCTGCCGCGCATTCGGGCATACGGCCCAACGCTGCCTGCTTGCGACCATTCCGTCCGCGAGGGATGTGCCGACGCGAGCGCACTTCTTTGTGTACATATGATCTTTTTAAGGGCTGCGGATTAGGCTGATTTCATGATAACATGTTAAGTTATCGTTGTCAATAGTAATTGAGCAAACTTCACAAGAAATGAGCGCCCGAAATCCTACGCCATGCGCCGCGCCGCCCGCAAAATTCGCCGCCATTTCTTTTCTTTTGAAAAAGGGCTTTCCTCCGTCCGCATAGAATTTGATATCTGCGCAAAAACCGCCGCCCGACATTCCGCCGGACAGCGCCTTATCTCTTTTCGTTTTATTCGATCACGCGCGTGGAATCCCGCTTGACCACGCGGCCGCCCACGACCTGGCGCAGCGGCCCTTCACCGGGTTCTGCGATGCGCGTCTGAAGCTGGCGCACGGCCACCTGTGCCATGCGGCTCTGGTTGACCGAATACGTCGTCAGCGCGGGCGAGCATAGCGTCGCGTAATTGAAATTGTCAAAGCCCGTCACCGAGATGTCCTCCGGCACCCTGATGCCCCGCGTCTCAAGCTGCGCGATCAGGCGCATGGCAATGACGTCGTTTTCGCAGACAAACGCCGTCGGCAGGCGCTCGGGGAGGATCAGCTGCGCCTTGTATTTTCTGTCGGCGCCCCGGTCGCCGATCAGCCATTGCGGCTGCTCGGTCAGTCCCTCCTCCATCAGCGCGCGGATATAGCCGCAGTAGCGGTCCATCGCGCTCGTCGTCGCCAGCACGGAGCCCACGAAGCCGATATCCCTGTGGCCGCTCTCGATGAGATGGCGCGTGAGCAGGTAGCCTCCGTTCATGCCGTCGCTGACGACCGCGTCCGTGTCCGGCTCGTCGCAGTAGAAATCCAGCAGCACGACGGGCAGCCCGCTGGCCACGAGTGTCTTGACGTAAGCGTTGTCAAACTGGCCCAGCACGATCATCGAGGACACGCGCCCGCTGCTGACGATCATGGGCAGCTCGCAGGCATGCTCCCTGTCCGCCGTCACGATTTCCAGCACGCCCAGCATGCCCGCATCGACCATGTGCTTGAGGATTTCCTTGTACAGGCTGGCATAGAAAGAGCCCGCGTCAAAAAAACGATCCGGTGTCAGGATGCCCACGATCTCCTGCGGCCGCTCCCGTTCCCTGTCCCCGGCTGTGCCGGACTGCGCCTGGTATTGGTAGCCCATCTCCTGCGCCGTCTTGATGATCTTTTCGCGCACGGCATCGCTCACGCCTTCTTTGCCCGCCAGCGCCTTGGATATCGTCACCGCACTGACGCCCAGCGCTGCGCCGATGTCGCGCATCGTCACGCTCTTCTTCATGCCGCTCCTCCTTATCTTACATTATTTTATCACAATATTTCGCGGCGGTAAAGGTCTGTAACCGTTTTCTTTTCGTTCTCTGCGGTTTAGTTTTACTTAACTTAATTAAGCGTAAATTTACCTCATATCCATCATTATTCTATAAATTAATTTATTCGGAGGCCGTATGAAATTCATTCGAGGCATCAATTTCGCGCCGTTTGCCCCGCGCGGCGTGCTCTCTTCCCCGATGGCGCAGGAGAGCCTTGACGCCATGCTGAGCGCCCTGTGCCCCAACGCCGTCATCCTCGCGCCCGCAGGCGTCCAGCAAACCGCTCAGAGCGAGCAGATCGACTTCACCGGCAGGCACACCATGAGCGACGGCGAGCTCACAGCGGCCATTCACGCCCTGCAAGCGCGCGGCGTGGACGTCATCCTCAAGCCGACCGTCAACTGCCTGAACGGCACGTGGCGCGCGCACATCAATTTCTTCGACATCGACGTCCCCTGCGAGCCCAAGTGGCGCAACTGGTTCGATGCCTACAACGCGTTCCAGATGCACTACGCCGAAATCGCCCGGCGCGAGGGCTGCGCCATGTTCATCCCCGGCTGCGAGATGGTCATGTCCGAGCGGCGCGAGGCCGAGTGGCGCGCGCTCATCGCCAACCTGCGCACGGCCTATCCCGGCCCCATCGCCTATAACTGCGACAAGTATCAGGAGGATCAGGTGCGCTGGTGGGACTGCGTGGACGTCATCGCCTCCAGCGGCTATTACCCCATGGGCGATTGGGAGAACCAGCTCGAGCGCATTGAGCGCGTCGTGCGCAAATTCGGCAAGCCGTTCTTCTTCGCCGAGCTGGGCTGCATGGCGACGGCCGGTTCCTCCGCCCGCCCGAACGACTGGTCGGTCAAGGGCGATTACACCCCCGGCGAGCAGGCCGCGTGGTATGCAGACATGTTCGCCGCATGCGAAAAGCGCGATTGGGTGCAGGGCTTCGCGTTCTGGGATTGGGGCGCAGGCCCCGCACGGAATCGCGATACCGGCTACAACCTGCGTGACACCGCTGCCGGGCAGATCGTCGCCGACGCCTACCGCACGCTCGCCAATCGCCGCGATTGACGCCCTCCAAAATGCCCGATTGCCATGCACAGGCGCACCCCGGCGCGCATATCATGCAAGCAGTCAGGCTGAAAGGAGGGGACGGAGGGACGCGTCTCTCCGTCGAGCATCATGGAAGAAAGAAACGAGACCATCGCCGAGACCCCCGAGACCTTCGCCGCGCAGGACCCTGCGAGCACGCCCGTCATCCCCCTGCCCAACCCCGGCGAGGGCGGGCCTGTCGCCGAGCTTCCGCCATCCGCCGTCGTTCCCCCGACGGCCGGCGGCGGCATCCAGTGGCTGCCCACGTATCCGACGGTCACGGGCTGTGCGTCGG
This sequence comes from uncultured Clostridia bacterium, assembly GCA_944362695.1. GTDB lineage: Bacteria > Bacillota > Clostridia > Christensenellales > Aristaeellaceae > Ventricola. The sequence goes on along the minus strand of CALVTQ010000167.1, from coordinate 2,755 downwards.
TGCGCTTCCTCAACGCGAGCTACGGCTATCCGTCATTCCGCATCTACATCGACGGCACGCGCGTGGTCAGCGTGCTGTCCTCCGCATCGGCGTCGGGCTACGTGCGCGTCACGTCCGGCAGGCACGTCATCACAGCCGCCGGGCCGGACGGGTACATCTATCTGCAAAAGGACTTCAGCTTCTCCGGCGGCAGCGCGTCGACCGTCGCCATCGTCAACCGCGCGGGCGGGTTGGATATGACCCGCATCAGCGACCCGTGCAGCCCCGGCTGCTGACCCCCTATTCACACAAAAATGCAAGGCATCGCAGCTGTGCCTTGCATCTTTTTCTACCTATTTATACGTCACTTTCTGTGCAGCTTCAGGAAGTGCGCCAGATCGCCCATCGCCTTGGTCAGCGTGTCCGGGTCAGGCAGCATCACGATGCGGAAACGCAGGTCCTCGTGCCAGTCAAAGCCGCCGCCCGGAATGACGAGCACGTGCTTCTCGTGCAGGAACTTCATCGCGAAATCGTGCGCGTCGGTGAAGTCGAATTTCTCCGCTTCAAGGCCCGGGAACAGATAGAACGCCGAGCGGTTTGGCACGTATGTCACGCCGTCGATCTTGTCAAGCGCATCGAGTGTCGCGCGCCGCTGCTCGAAGAGGCGTCCGCCCGGCACGACCATCTCGTGCGTGCTCTCGCTGTCCACGAGCGCCGCCGGGATGACCAGCTGCGTCAGCGCATTGCCGCAAAGGCGCATGCTCGCCAGCTTCATGACGCCGTTCTTGATCTCGTCGAGCGACCCCTTCGGGCCGGAGAAGACCATCCAGCCGCATCGGAAGCCGCAGATGATGTGGCTCTTTGACAGGCCGTTGAACGTCACGCACGGCACGTCCGGCGCGAGCGCGGCGATCGACTCGTGGCGCAGGCCATCCATGACCAGCCTGTCGTAGATCTCGTCCGCCAGCAGCAGCAGGTTGTTCTTGCGCGCGATGTCCGCAATTTCCAGCAGGATGTCGTGGCTGTACACCGCTCCTGTCGGGTTGTTCGGGTTGATGATGAGGATCGCCTTCGTGCGCTCGCTCACCTTCGCGCGGATGTCGTCCACATCCGGGTTCCAATTGTTATTGGGGTCACAGCGGTAGAACACCGGCCTGCCGCCGCAAAGATATGCGTTGTTGCTCCAGAGCGAATAGCACGGGCTGGGCAGCAGGATCTCGTCGCCCGTGCCCATGATGACGTTCATCAGCATGCTCGCCGCCTCGCTGACGCCGTTGCAGATGAACACGTCGTTGGGCATGATGCCGCGCAGGCCGCGCCCGATGTGGTATGTGCAGATCACGTTGCGCGCGTCGCCCATGCCGCGCACGTCGCAGTACGGCACGGCCTCGTCGATGTGCAGCGCGAGCGCCTGACGCACGCTGTTGGGCAGCTTGAAGCCGAAGCGGCCCGGGTTGCCCGTGTTCAGCTTGAGGACGTTGATGCCCTCGGATTCCATGCGCAGCGCCTCCTGATACAGCGGGCCGCGGATATCGGAGTGTACATGCTCCAGCCTGTCAGAACAGGTAATCATCGTCTTCACCTCTTCAAGTTTTGCGCGGCAGGCCGCATCCGCCCGCCGGTGCGCAGTGTGTCTATTATACATCAGACGTGCATTTCGGTCAAAGCCTTCTTTGCATTTTTCGAATATTTTCATACACCTTCTGTACCGGTACGCACATCAATTCTATGCATCGCTTGCATATTTTATACATATTATGCGTATATTTCATCGGCATACGCGTTCCGTTCCGCACGCCGCCTCCCGCCTCGCCGTCACATTCTTCTGTTTTATCAGATGAATTTGATATATTACATTTTGTATTTCGTCAGGCAGACGATTCCCAATTCTGCAAATATATGGTATAATTGCCTCGATGCACGCGGCGCGTGCTATGCACACAAGCTGCGGCGCATGAAAGGAGACCGGTTTCATGATCGACGTCACCGCTTTGGGCGAACTGCTCATCGACTTCGCCTGCACATCGACAAACGCTGCGGGCTATCCCACGCTGGCCGCCAACCCCGGCGGCGCTCCCGGCAACTTCCTCGCCGCGCTGAACAAATACGGATGCAAGACCGCGCTGCTGGGCAAGGTCGGCGACGACAAGTTCGGCCATCTGCTCCTTCATACGCTCGAGAGCAGCGGCATCGACACGCGCGGCATCATCGTCGATCCCGCCGTGTTCACGACGCTCGCCTTCGTCACGCTCGACGCCACAGGCAACCGCGAGTTCAGCTTTGCCCGCAAGCCCGGCGCGGACACGCAGCTCTCCGCCGCCGAGGTCGACGCCCGGCTCATCGACGACGCCCGCGTCTTCCATTTCGGCACGCTCAGCCTGACCGCCGAGCCCGTGCGCAGCGCCACGCAGGCCGCCATCGCCCGCGCCAAGTCGCAGGGCAAGCTCATCAGCCTCGACCCCAACCTGCGCAAGCCGCTCTGGCCGACGATGGACGAAGCCCGCGCGCAGATCGACTGGAGCCTGCGTCAGGCCGACATCGTCAAGATCAGCGACGAGGAGATCGACTTCATGTGGGGCATCTCCCCCGAGGAAGGCGCGCAGAAGCTCCTTCACGAATACGGCGTCTCCCTCGTCTACGCCACGCTCGGCCCCAAGGGCTGCCACGTCGCCAACCGCAATGGCTGCGCGGCCATCGCCTCGCCCAAGGGCATCCGCGTCGTTGACACCACCGGCGCGGGCGACATCTTCGGCGGCAGCGCCATGAGCCGCTTCCT
>CALVTQ010000166.1 GCA_944362695.1 uncultured Clostridia bacterium | reverse complement strand
GAGATGGAATTGTGGCGGAGAGAGAGGGATTCGAACCCCCGGTACCTCTCGGTATCACTGGTTTTCAAGACCAGCGCCATAAACCACTCGGCCATCTCTCCATGAGAACCAGCGAACCTATTATATGACTTATAGGTGCTTTTGTCAACCCCTTTTTTTCGCAACTTTCATTTTCCGGCGCAAATTCTCTCCCCCGCCCCGTCATGCTCTGCCGCGCATGCACATATGCTTTTGCGGGAGGGATGCACATGGAGGGCGAAATCACCAAGGTCATGCCGCATACGCTCACGCTCGACCAGAGGAAGCGCGCCCGGCTCGCCGGGGTCGTCGCGGTCTCCTGCTTTCACGATCAGGAGGTCGTGCTCGAGACCAGCGAGGGCGAGCTGGCCATCCTCGGCGAGAATCTGCACATCGAGGAGCTGAGTCTGGAGGACGGCCGTCTCGACGTGACCGGCACGATCTCCGGCGTCGAGTATGCCGACAAGAAGGAACGCCGCGGCCTGTTCATGCGGCGCAGGCGTTGAGCCCCGGCGATCAGGCGCGCATCTTTGCGGCGATGGCGCTTTTGGGCGCGGCGCTGGGCCTCGGCTATGACGCGCTGGCCCTGCTTCGCCGCGCGCTCGCCCTTCGCCGCTTCGGCACGGCGCTGCTGGATCTGCTGTTTGGCGTGCTCTGCGCCGCCGGGATCACGCTCACCGCACTGATCCTGCGCGTCAACCCATTCAGATGGTATGTCTTCGCGGGCGCGGCGGCGGGGCTTGCGATCTATTTCGCAACAATAGGAACTTTTGTTCGTATTGTGCTGCGTTTTTTACAAAATCGTGTCGGCAGATTTAATTTTCGGGAAGGGAAAACGCCAAAATGAGCCGAATTTTGGCATATTGTTTTTTTCGCTATTCAACAAACTCGTTACGCGGCCCAAAAGCAAGGAAATATTCTTTGCCATACAAATGAATTTTGTATCCGCAATTCGCTTTGCGGAAGGGAGGTTTGTCCCATGAATTTGACCGGTATGCACATCAATCCGTTCCGCATCGCGTCGGTGCTGCTGTTTGCGGTGGTGCTGGCGATGCTCATCGCGCTGCCCGGCCAGATGCTCGCGCTCGAGGACGAGTACGACGCATACGACGCCGCCAAGACGGCCCGCGACGAGGCCAAGAGCCGCCAGATTCAGCTCACGCAGGAGCTGGCCGAGGTCGACGATGAGGATTTCATCGAACGCACCGCCCGCCGCGAGTACGGCTACTGCTGGTACGGCGAGACGATCTACCGCGTGGGCAACCTCGACGAGCTCAGCGAGCAGCCCTTTGAGGTGTACGACGGCGAGACCAACGACGCGCAGCAGTGACGACATACACGAGCGGAGGGATGAATATGCGCCTTGGCTGTATCGGAATCGGTTCCAATGCGATTCGCCTTTTGACGGCGGGCTGGGCGCAGGGCGACCTTTGCGATGTGCGCCGCGAGCGCATGGGCACGCGCCTGTTCGCCGGGCTCGTCAATGGCGTTTTAACCGAGAACAGCATTAGATCTTCTGTGGAAGCCGTGCGCGATTTGGCCAACATCGCGCGTGAGGACGGCGCACAGGAGATCTTTTGTTTTGCCACAAGCGCCGTGCGCGACGCCAAAAACGGCGGCGACTTCACCGCCCGTGCCGAGGCCGCGTCCGGCGTCGACATCGAGATCATCTCCGGCGAGGAGGAGGCCGTGCTCTCCTACATCGGCGCGAGCACCGGCGGGCGCTACGGCGTCATCGACATCGGCGGCGGCTCGACCGAGTTCACCCTCGGCGACGGCGAAAACGTGCTCGGCGCGGTCTCGCTGCAGATGGGCGCCGTCCGCATGAACGGCAATCGCCCCATCCTCTCCCGCGAGGATTACGACGCCACGCTCGCCGTGTGCGATCAAATCATCCGCGACGGCGCGCCCGATCTGCTCGCCCTCCCCGCGATGGACAGCTGGACGGGCGTCGGCGGCACGATGACCACCATCGGCGCGATGCAGCGCAGCATTCCCCTGTTCACCGAGGAGACCTGCGAGGGCATGACCATGACGCTCGAGGAAATCGCCGATTGGGGCGACCGCGTCAGCCGCATGACCCTCGATGAGCGCCGCACGATCACCGGCCTCATGCCCCACCGCGCCGACATCATCCCCAGCGGCATCGCCATTCTCGAGGCCGCCATGCGCGCGTTCGGCGTGCGCGAAATGCGCCTGTCCGCCCACGGCAACATGGACGGCTATCTCAAGCGCCGCTTCCGTGCGATGGCCGCCAAATGACGCAATATATAATAGAAGAAACAGACAGCCGAAGCGCTCCTGCTCCGGCTGTTTTCTTTATGTTTTGCGAATTGTTTTCCGTCAGTATCCCCACGTCATCAGCGACCACTTGCCGCCCTCCGTGCGGGCCAGCCACCATGACCACGTGTATTCTTCGTCGGCCTCCCACGACCCGCCGCCGTCCTTGGGCGAGCGGAAGCTGCTGTCGAACATGATGCACTGTGTAAAATTCTCCCCATCGCCCAGCTCGTTCATCCACGCGACGTTCTCCGGGTCCGTGCAGATGGCGTCGGACGAATACGCCAGGCTGTGCAGCTCACAGCCCTCCATCGTCCTGAAGGTTTTGAGGATTTCGGCGACCGCGCCGTCCATGTCCTCTCTGGTGTACACGTCGGACGAACCGTAGTCGATCGCCGCGTCCTTCACCGCCCGATTGCCGAACCCGCCCAAAACAAGCAGGCATCCGAACATCACAACCATCGCAAGCAGCCTTTTCATGTACACGCACCCCTTCCGCAAACCGCCGCGTCCGTCATTTTCCCATATCGCACCGGCGCAGGCTGCGAATATGCTTCTTCCGCTGTTTCCTGATGGTCACATCATCATGCTGACCCATGATCTTCTTTTGCTGTATCCATTATATTTCTTTTGCGAATCACCTGTCAAGCCCCGCATACCACGCATCGAGCAGCCGCGCCAGCGCCGCCGGATTGTCCTCGCTGACCACATGTCCGCTCCCGCTGACGACCTCCAGCCGCGCGCCGGGGATGTGCGATGCCATGTACTTGGCCGAATTCATGTTCGAGCCGTCCTTCTCGCCGCAGACGATCAGCGCCGGACAGGTGAGCTTCCCGACCCTGTCCGTGAAATCGAGATTTTTAAGCGTATTGTTCAGCGCCGCCGTGTCCTCCTTGTCAAACGCCATGCCGTCAAACGCGCACTCCGGCATGAACCGGAACACCACGCTCTGAAACGCGAACGCCAGCTTCGGCACCTTGCACGGCACGCCGATCAGCACGAGCGACGCGACCTTCTCCGGGTGACAAAGCGCGTATTCCAGCGCGAACACGCCGCCCAGCGACAGCCCGCACAGGCGAAGCTTTCCGTCGACCCCAGCGCAGTAATCCGCGAACGCTGCGCAGAGGTTCTCGTGCGTCGCCGCCTTTCCGCCGAGGATGTCCCGCAAATCGGGACACAGAATGTCCGTGCCGTCCCGCATGTGCTCAACCGTTGCCCTCCAGCTGTCCGCCCGGTGGCCCGAGCCGTGTATAAAAATCCGCGTCATTGCTTTTTTCTCTCCCATTCCGTTTTTGTGATGCACGTCACATGCTCCGTCCGCGCCTCGTCCACCATCGGGCAGGGTACGTTTTCCCTTGTGTACCGGTACGTGAACCCGCATTTTTCCTGCACGCGCCTCGATTTTTCATTCCCTTCGAAGTATCCGCACCAGAGCTTTTCCATGCCGAGCGTCGTGAACGCGTAGTCCATCACCGCGCGCACGGCCTCCGTCATCAGCCCGCGTCCCCAATACGCCGCGCCGATCCAGTAGCCGATCTCCGCCTCGTCGTCGTTGAGGCTCAGATTGCTCGCGCCGCCAACCATGATGCCGACGCTGCCTGCGGCCTCGCCCGTCTCTCTGTCCACCACGGCGAACGTCCCCGGCGCGCTCAAGACATTGCGGATGATGTTCCTGCTGTCCTCGACGCTCTTGTGCGGCGGCCAGCCCGCAGCAGGCCCGACGCGCGGATCGCTCGCGTGTTTGTACAGGCTCGCCGCGTCGCCCCCATTCCACGGACGCAGAATCAGCCGCTCCGTCTCGATCCGCATGCTCTGTCCACTCCCCCATCTCGCCCGGCCTTTCGCCGGTCGCGAAGTCATTGTAAGTCGCACAGACCGCCGTGCGCAGCCGTCTCAAGTCGTTCTTCTTCATGACCATATGCTCTCCGCAGTTCATTTTGCCGATATTTCGTTTATGTTATCACATTACATGTATTAAGTCAACATGTTATCTGGTTTATATCACTACATATGACGCAAAAAGAAACCGGAGCGCGCGGCCCCGGCTTTAAGGTTATGCGGTTCATGCGGCTTGAGTGGATCAACACCGTCTCGATCATAGGACGCCAAGGCGTCCTGTTCCGAGACTACGTTCTTTATAGGATAGGGCTGCCGCCCTAAAACCTGCTTGGGGCTTTGCCCCAAACCCCACCAGGGACCAGTCCCCGGACCCTTCTTCGCTTCGCGCTCTTTGCCGCAGCTTAGCGGGTTTACGCCATCTCGCCCGCCATCGCCTTGCCGCCCAGCACGTGCAGGTGCAGATGCTTGACGGTCTGCTGCGCGTCCGTCCCGCAGTTGCTCACGATGCGGAAGCCGCTGTCCACGATGTTCTCGCTCTTGGCGACAGCCGCGGCCACGCGCCACATGTGCGCCAGCGTCGCATCGTCCTCGCCCGCCGCGTCTGCCCAGCCGCTCACGTGCTTCTTGGGGATCACCAGCACATGCGTCGGGGCCTGCGGCGCGATGTCGCGAAACGCCAGCACAGTCTCGTCCTCGTACACCTTCGTGCTCGGGATTTCACCCGCAGCGATCTTGCAGAAAAGGCAATCGTTCATGTTCATACACTCCTTTTTATGGTCACGCCCGGGCCGCCCCGGACGCCTGTTCGCTTCGCGCCGCCTCATGCGGCTATTCTTTCACGCCTCGATCTCGCCGACCAGCCCGTCGCCCTCGACGCCGGTCACCCGCACGCGCACGATCTCGCCCGGCTGCGCGCCGCTCACATGCACGCGCATATACCCGCCGGAATAGCCCATGCCGCGCCCCTGTCCGTCGGTTTCCTCAACGAGCACGTCTTCGATCTTCCCGACGCGCCCCTCGAGCGCCGCCTTCTCGAGCTCCTTGCCCACAGCGATGAGCGTCCGCGCGCGCTCCTCGCGGATGTGACGCGGCACGACCTCCGGCATCACGGCGGCCTTCGTGCCCTCGCGCTCGCTGTACGGGAACACGTGCATCCGCGCGAAGCCCGCCGCCCTGCACGTGGCAATCGTCTCTGCGAACTCTGTCTCGCCCTCGCCGGGGAAGCCGGTCATCACGTCGGTCGTCAGCGCGCAGTCGTCAAACGCATCGCGCAGCAGCCTGCACGCCGCCAGGAACTCGCCGCTCGTGTATCGCCTGCGCATCAGGCCCAGGATCTTGTCGCTGCCGCTCTGCAAAGCGAGGTGGAATTGGTGGCAGACCTTCGGCATCTTCGCGATGCCCGCGACGAAATCCTCCGTCACGATCACCGGCTCCAGCGAACCGAGCCGGATTCGCTCGATCCCCTCGACCTCGTGCACGACCCGAATCGCGTCCAGCAGCGTCGTGCCGTCCTTCGTGTCGCGGCCATAGCTCGTCAGGTGGATGCCGTTGAGCACGGCCTCCCTGTACCCCGCGGCGGCGAGGCTCTCGGCCTCCGCGCGGATCTCGTCAAGCGGCCTCGAGCGGATCGGCCCGCGAACCGACGGGATGATGCAGTACGTGCACCAGCGGTCGCAGCCCTCCTGAATCTTCATCGTCGCGCGCGTGTGGCCGTCGTGCGCGTGCACGGTCAGCTTCTCAAACGGCGCTTGGCGCAGCGTCTGCACGGCGATGAGCGCGCTGTCCTGCTCCATCGCTTTGGCAAGCAGCTCGACGACCTCGCCGCGCCTCTGCGTGCCGAGCACAAGCCTCACGCCCGGCAGCGTCAGCGTGTCCGCCGCGCGCTGGGCGAGGCATCCGGTCACGACGATGGCGGCGTCCGGGTTCTTTCTGTGGCAGCGGCGAATCATCTGCATGCTCTTCTTGTCGCCCGTGCCGGTGACGGTACACGTGTTGATGACGTACACGTCCGCCGTGTCCTCAAAATCGACCGTCTTATAGCCCGCCTGCTCGAAGCGCTCGCGCATGGCCTGCGTGTCGTACTGGTTCACCTTGCAGCCCAGCGTGTGGAACGCCGCGGTCCTCATTTCGTTATTCAACGTGATGTAATGCTCCTTTTATATGCTGCGCATCATGCGCCTTTTCATCGCGATACGGCGGCTCAAAACGCCCGCGCAGCCCGCGTGTTATCAGATTTCCTCGGCCTCAAACGGCGCAATCTCCTTCATCACGCCGCTGGAGAGCACGTAGAAGCGCCCGCGCAGATCGCCGCAGAAGTCGTACGGGTCGCGCTCCTGATAATCCTTGGTGAACTTCTCGCGCGCGAACACGACGGAGTAGATGTACACGTCCATGTTTTCGCCCGTCTTCTCGTCGCGCCTCTGCGTGTAGGCCGACACGACGACCTGCTCCGCGCCCGGCACGAGGCCCAGCACGTTGCTCGCCACGTACTCGCCCAGGCCGAATACGCACGTGCGGTAATCCTCGCGCCGCTCCTTCTTGGTCTTTTCCTTGATCTTGTACGTGCCGTTGGCCATCTGCACGACCTTGCGCGAGGGCATGTCCTCGATTTCCGGCAGGTCAAGGTCGATCATGACCGTCTTCTTCTCCGGCAGGATCTCGGTCTCCACGGTGAAGGCAATCGGGGCCTCCGCGTCGGCGAGCCATTCCTCGATGTCGGCCTCGGCCTTTGCCGGGTCGATGTCGCCGTCGGCGTGGCGCGCGACGTCCGCCGCCTGCTGCCCGATGGCGAACAGCTCCATCTCCGCGGTGATTTCCTCAGCCTCCTGCTGGCTAAGGCCCGGAATCTGCACAGCGCCCTCTTCGCCGATCTCCACGATGTCAGCCTGAACGGTCTGCACGGCCGCCTCCTGCGCGGCAGCCTCCTGCGCAGCGGTTTCGTCCTCATCCTTCTTGCCAAACAGACCACCCAGCAGGCCCTTGAGCTTGGTGTCGATGCGCACGCGGTCATACACGCCCGTGCCGGGGATGCTCCAGTTGACGAACGCGCCCTTCCCGCCGACGTTGAACGAGATACCCTTGCGGCCCACCGTCAGGCTCGGGCCGGACTTGGACAGGTTGAGCTTGACGCCCTTGCATATGCTGATGCTCTTGCGAAATCTCATGGTGTTGCCCTTCCTTTGCGTTTTCTTCCATTATAGAATACGCCGCCGATTCTTTCAAGCCCTTCGCGCAAAGATGTGTTTTCGCCGTTCCTTGCGCATGAAAAATGTGAGCCTCACGCCCCGCCCGCCTTGTTCTGTCTATATCACCAAAAGAGCGAGACGCCTCTGACAACATCCCGCCCGTTTCTCTTTATATCACTGCATTTCCCCGCGCAGCGCCATGATGACCGCCGCCGTGCAGACAGCCGCCGTCTCCGTGCGCAGGATGCGCGGCCCGAGCGTCACGAGCTTCGCCCCGTGCGCCGCGAGCCATTCGGCCTCTTTGGGGGATATGCCGCCCTCCGGGCCGATCAGCATGCCGATCTTCGCGTCCGGCTTGCCCGAAAGCGGCGCGAGGCAGTCCGCCACGCTGCCGTCCCGCGCGTCCTCCCATGGCACGATCAGCACATCCAGCTCCGCAAATTCGCCCTCCAGCTCGCTCAGCTTCTTCGGCACGCGAATCTCCGGCGCGCACACGCGGGCGCACTGCTTGACCGCCTCGCGCGCGATCTTCTGCCAGCGCTCGGCCTTCTTTTGCGCGTCCTTGCCGTCGAGCCTCACGACGCTGCGCTCCATCGCGACCGGCTGCACCGCATGCACGCCCAGCTCGGTCGCCTTCTGCGCGATCAGCTCCATCTTGTCCGCCTTGGGCAGACCCTGATAGACCGTCAGCCGCGTCGCCGCCTCGGTGCTGCGCAGCTCGTGATCCACGCGCACGCGCACGCCGTCCTCGCCGATGGATTCCACCGCCGCCAGATAGCGCTTGCCGTCGGCGATCAGCTCGAGCGCTTCGCCCTCGCTCATCCGCAGCACGCGCACGGCATGCCTGCTGTCCTCGCCGTTGAGCATCGCGACGCCGTCCACGACGCTGCCCTCTGCATAAAATCTGTGCATACGCCCTCACTGATGCGCCGCGAGGCACACCCATTCACCCTTGGCGAGCCGGCTGCACACCGTGTAGCCCGCCGCGGCCAGCGCGTTTTGGACGTCCTCCTCGCGCTCGCGGATGATGCCGGAGCAGATGAAGATGCCGCCGGGCAGCAGGTGCTTCCTCGCCGGGCCGCAGAGATAGCAGATCACGTCGGCGATGATGTTCGCCACGATCACGTCGGCCTGCTCCTCGCGCCGCTCGAGCAGATCGCCGTGCGCCACGCGGACGACGTCCGTCAGGCCGTTCTTCTCCGTATTCTCCCTGGCGACCTTCACGGCCAGCTCGTCAAGGTCGATGGCCAGCACGTCGCTGGCGCCCAGCTTCGCCGCCGCAAGGCCCAAAATGCCGCTGCCGCAGCCCACATCGATCACGCGGCAGCCGGGCTTGACGTACTTTTCGAGCTGCTCCATGCACATGAAGGTCGTCTCGTGCGTGCCCGTGCCGAACGCCATTCCCGGATCGAGCTCGAGCACGAGGTCGCCCTCCTGCTGCTCGTAGGCCTCCCAGCTCGGCTTGATGACGAGCCTCTCGCCCGCGCGGAACGGCTTGTAGTACTTCTTCCAGTTCTCGGCCCAGTCCTGCTCATGCACGTTCTGCGTGTCCAGCGCGAGGCTGCCGATGTCAAAGCCGAGGTCGATCTTGCCGATCTCGCGTAGCTTTTCGCCGACGAGCATCAGCGTCTCCTGCGCGCTCGCGTCGTTCTTGAAGTACGCCTTGACGAGCACGTCCTCGCTCATGTGCGCGAGCACTTCCTCGTCGATCATGTCCCACATGCCGTCGGACTTCTTGCTCGACGTCACGTCGTAGCGGTCCTCGATCGACGTGCCGACGGCGCCCGCGTTCATCAGCACCTCGCTGACTAGGTCCGCGCCCATCGTCGTGGTATGCACCACGGCCTCCATCCAATCCATGCTTGTCCCTTTCCGCGAAAGGCCTCATCCCTTTTTTCGGGGTGAGGCCAATGCTTTTGCGTTATTTCTTGTCGAATTTTTCCTTGAAGCGTTCCGCGTTTTCCTTGATGTAGCTGCGCACCTGGTCGCCGAAGCTCTTGCGGCGCTCGTATTCGCGGCCATTGAGCGAGTTCTCGAACTGGCGCAGCAGATCCTTCTGCTTGTCGCCCAGATGCTTGGGCACCTCGACGTGTACCGTGAAGTACAAATCGCCCTTGCCCGTGCCGCGCAGCTGCTGGATGCCCTGATTGCGGATGCGGAAGCTCGTGCCCTCCTGCGTGCCCGCGGGGATGTTGTACTGCGTCGTCCCCTCGAGCGTCGGGACGTCGATGTCGCCGCCCAGCGCCGCCTGCGTGAAGCTGATCGGCACATCGCAGTACAGGTCGTAGCGGTCGCGCTTGAAGATCTTGTGCGGCTTCACCGTGCAGGTGATGTACAGGTCGCCCGCCGGTCCGCCGTTC
>CALVTQ010000165.1 GCA_944362695.1 uncultured Clostridia bacterium | reverse complement strand
GCGGGATTTGGAAGGTTCAGTCGCTACGCTCCTTCGCCTTCCAAATCGGTTTGTCACTCCCGAAAAGGCAGTATGGATGCAACTTTATTATAGTAGGGGCGAAGTCCCTTGCGAGGTCAAGGAGCAGCGCTCCTTGTGGGTCCGGGCAAAGCCCGGCGTTACCCCAAACTTTCTAAAATCGCAGTCAGGAAGCGCAGCGACCCCTGACGGGTTCAAAGCACAAACGCCCCATCCCCCAAATAACCCAAAAATCACCGATGCCCGGCCAAGCCACAACAGGCTCGCCGGGCGTCTTTTTATGCCCCGCCGCGCGCACCGCCCAAGCCCCATCAAGCTCGCCAAGCCGCGCGTCAGCCCCCGCGCCCACCCAAGCCGAAAGGGGTGCCCGGCGGTAACGCAGCGCCGGCACGAAAACGCCTGACCGGGCTAAAACAAAAAGAAACATGGAGACCCCTTGGGGGCTCCACGCCCAACTCCCGCCCAAAGCGCCCATACCCCGACCCGCACCCGTCCCCCAAAACAAAAAGCCGCGCGTCCAAAGCGAACACGCGGCTCAATTGATTTCAGACCATCACAGCGTCGAAATCACGTTCTTGTTGACCCTGCGATAGAACATCACCGTCAGGCACAGCGAGAAGACCTCCGCGATGATGAACGCCCACCAGACCATCGTGACGTTGCCCGTCACCTTGCCGATGACGAACGCGCACGGGATGAGCACGAACAGCTGGCGCACCAGCGAGGTGATCATCGAGTAGATGCTGTAGCCCAGCGCCTGGAACACAGAGCCGCAGCCGATGCAGAAGCCCGCGACCGGGAAGCTCAGCGAGATGATCCGCAGCGCAGGCACGCCGATGCGCAGCATCTCGTCGGACGCATCGAAGATCATCAGCAGCTTGTCCGGGAACACCTGGAAGATCAGCGTGCCGGCGGCCATGATGACCATCGCCGCGGTGATCGACAGCTTGATCGTGCGGCGCATGCGCTCGGGCTTGCGCGCGCCGAAGTTGTAGGCGATGATCGGCACGGTGCCGTTGTTCATGCCGAAGATGGGCATGAAGATGAAGCTCTGGAGCTTGAAATACACGCCGAAGACCGCGACCGCCGTGGAAGAGAACGCGATCAAAATCTGGTTCATCGCGAACGTCATCACCGAGCCGATGGACTGCATGATGACCGACGGCACGCCGATGCCCAGAATCCGCTTGACCGTGGGCATGTGCGGCCGGAAGCCCTTCATGCTCATGGGGATCTCCGGGTTCTTCTTGACGTTCATCCACAGGCCGAGGCCCGCCGCGATCCACTGGCCGATGACCGTCGCCAGCGCCGCGCCCGCCACGCCCATCTTGGGCATGCCGAACAGGCCGAAGATCATGATCGGGTCGAGCACGATGTTGATGATCGAGCCGAGGCCCTGGCTGTACATGGTCAGCACCGTGCGGCCCGTGCTCTGCAAAAGGCGCTCAAAGAGAATCTGCATGAACAGGCCCAGCGAGCCGATCATGACGATCGACGTGTACTGGATGCCGCTCTCCACGATCTCCGGGTCCGCCGTCTGCATCTCAAAGTACGGCCTCACGAGGAAGATGCCGCCGATCATGAACACAATCGCGCACACCAGCAGCATGAAGATGCCGTTGCCCGCCGCGCGGCGCACGCCCTGCTCGTCCTTGGCGCCCAGCGCGCGCGAGAGCACGGCATTGAGGCCCACGCCGAGGCCCGCGCTCATGGCGACCATCAAATTCTGCACCGGGAACGCCATCGACAGCGCCGTAAGCGCGTTCTCGCTGATGCGCGCCACGAACATGGAGTCGACCACGTTATACAGCGCCATCACGAGCATCGAGGCCATCATCGGCACGCTCATGTTGACGATCAGCTTGCCGACCGGCATGACGCCCATCTTGTTCTCCTGCACGGGCGCGGTCTTGTTCTGATTTTCCAAACAAATCCCTCTCTTTCGCATCTCTCATCGCAAATTCATACACACAACATCTCATTATAGCCCGCCGCACCCCGCGCGTCAATCGGCTTTTTGAATGAATCCCGCGCCTTTCCTATACGCCGAGCCGCCAGATTGGTGAAATGCTTGACGAACTTACCCAATCGCCATCAGCAGCGTTCCCGCCGTCAGCACGGCGAGGCCGATGCGCGCGCGCGTATTCAGCCGTTCGCCCATGAAAATCCGCGCGAACAGCACCGTCACAAGTATGCTCAGCTTATCGACCGGCACGACGACGCTCGCCGGGCCGTCCTGCAATGCGTGGTAGTAGCACAGCCACGACAGCCCCGTCGCCACGCCCGAGAGCGCGATGAACAGCCAGCTCCGTTTGTCGATGTTCTTCACGTCGCCCTGCTTGCCCTGCATGAGCACGATCACCCACGCCATCACGAGCACGACGCCCGTGCGGATCGCTGTGCCAAGGTTGCTGTCGATGCCGGTGATGCCGATCTTGCCCAGAATGCTCGTCAGGCTCGCGAACACGGCTGACAAAATCGCATACACGAGCCACGCGCGGCCCGTGGCGCTGTGCGCGGCCTTTTTCTTTTCGATCATCATCATCGTTCCCACGCCGATCATCACGAGCGCCGCGCACTTGACCGCGCTGACCTTCTCGCCGAAGCAGACGAACGCGAGCACGACCGTGAGGATCACGCTGCACTTGTCAATCGGCACGACCTTGTTCACGTCGCCGATCTGCAGCGCGCGGAAGTAGCACAGCCACGACGCGCCGGTCGCGAGGCCCGAGAGCACGAGGAAGGCGACGGTCGTCCCCGTGAGCGCGGCAAGGCCGGTCTGCGCGCCGGTCAGCAGCACCATGAGCCACGAGAACGCGAGCACGACGACGGTGCGCAAGGCCGTGGCGAGGTTGCTGTCGGTGTTTTTGATGCCGATTTTGGCGAGGATAGCGGTCAGACCGGCGAACAGGGCTGAACCGATGGCGTACACAAACCACATAAAACAAACCTCCTTGGTTTACGTATGTGGGACTCTGTCCCACACCCTGCCAAAGGGCTTTCCGGTCGCCCTTTGGAAACCTTCGGGCCCAAACTCTAAAGCGGTATTCTTCGTAAATACGATTTCATTTTATATCATATCACGGACAACTTCTCGAATCAAACACAACTATTTTGACCGCGGAACCGAATTATCATTCTATGTCACACATGCAGAAAGACCCGCCTTACCAAACAAAGCGGCAAGGCGGGCTTGTTTATCAAACTAAATCGTTACCCCGGTGCGTACAAAGCACCTTGAAACCGATGATGCGAACCCAAGGTCAAACGGGCAAGGCTGGCGAGGTGATTTTTCGTTCCGGCTAAGTCGAACGGAGGGAGGCGTAGCAGAGCTACGTTGACCGAAGTGAGACAACGCCGGGGCGGAAAAGCGCCCGTCAGACTGTTCGTTTGACCACAGGGTGAGCATCTTAAAGAATCAAATCGTGCAGACCCAGCGGCGGCACATCCTCGGCCTTCTTGCCGAGCTTGACGCACTTCATGAGCAGCTTGGCCGTGTCGATGCTCGTCACGCAGGCGATGCCGTACTCGACCGCCATGCGGCGCAGACGGAAGCCCGCGCGATGCGGGTCGCGGCCGTGCGTCGGCGTGGTGATGATCAGGCGGATCTTGCCGCTGTCAAAGAGCTTGGCCAGCGCGTCGGTGTCCTCGCCGGGGCGCGGAACGGGCTGCGCGCCGACGTAGTTGTGGTTGAACATGTGCGCCGTGCCGGTCGTGGCGTAGATCTCAAAGCCCAGCGAGGCGAACGTCTCGGCGAGCTGCATGGCCTCGCGCTTGTCGTGGTTGGCGATGGAGAAGAGCACGCCGCCCTCCTCCGGATGCGGAATGGCCATCTTGGTGGACGCGAAGCCCTTGAGATACGCCTCCTCGGCGGTCTCCGCAAGGCCCAGCGCCTCGCCGGTGGATTTCATCTCCGGTCCGAGGCTGACCTCGACCTCCGGCAGCTTCTCAAACGAGAACACCGGCATCTTGACGGCGACCGTCGGCGCGGGCGGATACAGGCCCGTGCCAAAGCCCATCGCCGGCACCTTCTCGCCCAGCGACGCGCGCACGCCCAGCTCGACGATCGGGATGCCCGTGACCTTGGAGATGTA
>CALVTQ010000164.1 GCA_944362695.1 uncultured Clostridia bacterium | reverse complement strand
CGGCGATGCCCTCGCCGAAGCCGCTCGCCCGTATGCCGCCGCCGCGTTCCGCGCGCACCACGGCGTAATGCGGGTTGTTTTCAAACGGCGCTTCGCCGCTCTGCACGGACACATCGGCCCCGCCCAGCGCGCTCCACCCGGTCAGCGGATGATATTCGGGACGATCGACACTCGCGAACTCGAAGTCGCGGTTCTCGATCAGCTCGGCATACAGTCCGCCGTCCGCGGCGTGGTTGAGGTCCTCAAAAAAGAGGCCGAACAGGTCGCCCAGCGGCTTATAGCGGCGATGCGGATGCAGCTTGATGTTCATGGTATTCCTCCGTCCTTTGGGTTGGCAAAGCGCGCTCAGCCCTTGACCGAGCCGAGCAGGACGCCCTGCACAAAATGTTTCTGCGCGAAGGGATAGATGGCGATCATCGGCAGCGAGGCGAGCACCATCGCGGCCAGCTCGATCGTCTTGGAGTTGACCACGCCCGTGCCAAGGCGCGAGTTGTTGAGCGTGCTGGCGACGGCGGCGCTGTTGGCCATGGCGTTGTTGGCGAGCTGCTCGGTCGCGTTGTAGGAATGAACGAGCTTGAGGATGAAGTATTGCAGTGTCTGAAGATCGGGCGACTGCGTGTAATACAGCGTGGTCGTGTAGTCGTTCCAGATGCCCACGGCGGTGAACACGCAAAGCGCGGCGAGCACGGGCTTGGACAGCGGCATCAGGATCTTCCAATACATGTTAAACTCCGTCGCGCCGTCGAGCTTCGCGGACTCAAACAGCGAATCGGGCAGCGCCTTGAAGTTCGTGTTGAATATGATGACGTTGTAGAACCCGCCGAAGAGCGAGGGCAGGATATAGACCATGAATTTGTCATACAGCCCGAGCTTGCTGATGAGCAGAAAATACGGGATGACGCCGCCGGAAAAATACATGCACACGAAGCCGAGCACGGTGTAAAACCTCTTGCCCGTCAGGTACGTGCGCGAGTAGGCATAGGCGAACATCGACGTGAGCAGCGTGGAGGCCACGGTCACGATCACCGTGCGCGCGAGCGTGATGAAGAACGCCTTGGACACCGCCTGATCGCTCAACACTGTTTTCCACGCCTGCATCGAAAAATCCTCCGGCCAGAGCGCAGAAAATCCCTTCATGACCTGCACGCCCGTGTTCATCGAGTTGATCAGGGCGTAATAAAACGGATAGAGCGAGACGACGACCACCAGCAGCATCACCAGCATGTTCGCGATGCGGAAGGCGCGCTCGCCGAGGCTTTTGCTTTGAACCATATGGTGCACCCCTTTCTCAGAACAGGCCGGAATCCGTCAGCCTGGAGGAGCCGTAGTTGGCGATGACCAGCAGCAGAACGGCGAACACGGACTTCATCAGCGAAATCGCCAAGCCGACGCCGAACTGGAATTGCTGGAGGCCGACCTCGTAGACGTACGTGTCGATGACCTGGCTGGCGGGCTTGTTGAGCACGTTCTGCAGGACGTAGATCTGCGTGAAGTTGTTGTTGAGCATGCCGGCGATGGCGAAAATCAGCATGATCATGATCGTGGGCATGATGCCGGGGATGGTGATGTGGCGCATCCTCTGCCAGCGGCTCGCGCCGTCGATGGTCGCCGCCTCGTAGAGCAGCGGGTCGATGCCGGCGATGGCGGCCAGATACAGAATCGCGCCCCAGCCAAGGTCCTTGGCCAGGCCCGTGAAGATCGCCACGCCCCAGAAGTAATCCGGGTCGGCCAGAAAGAGAATCGGCCCCTTCGTCAACCCCAGCGCCACCAGCACATTGTTGATGACACTGCCGTCCGGCGAGAGCAGGTTGATGCACAGGCCGCCGAAGACGACCCAGGACAGAAAGTGCGGCATATACGCCACGGTCTGCACGAAGCTCTTGACGCGCGCGCTGCGCAGCCCATTGAGCAGGAGCGCAAAGAGGATCGTGGCCGTGATGGAGACCGCCTGACCGAGCAGATTGATGCCCAGCGTGTTGCGCATCATCGGCCAGAACTGCGGGCTGTTGAAGATCACGCGGAAGTGCGCGAGGTTGTTCCACGGCGCGGTGAAGATGCCGTCAAAGCCCATGATCGGCCTGAAATCCTTGAAGGCGATGAGCAGGCCGAAGAGCGGCACGATGCCGAAGACGAGCATGGAGACCGTGCCGGGCAGGAGCATCAGGTGCAGCTCGGCCTGCGTGCGCGCGTCCTTGCCCAGCGCAGCGCTGCGCTTCTTTTTCCTTGCAGGGGCCGGAGTTGTGGTCATATATGTCCCTCCTTAAAAAGAAAAGAGGGAGGAACGCCCAATGCGTTCCTCCCGCAGGATGTCAGTTGACGGGCTTGATGTTCATGGTTTTGTAGTTTTCCTGAACAGCCGCATTGCGGTATTCCTCGACCTTCTTCAGGCCCAGCTTGTCAAGCTGCTCCACCATCGCGTCGAACCTCGCATCGAATTCCTCCTGCGGCACGGAGAGGATGATGTTCGCCAGCTCGGTCTGCACATAGGTGGTCATCTCGTTGCTGATGATGGAGATCTCGGGATCGGCCTCCATATAGCCGGAGGGCAGGTTTTCAAGCGCAATGCAGTTGTAGCGGTAAACATGCTCGTTGCTGCCGTAGGCGCACTGCGGCACGATGCTCTCGTCGGTGGACGGGTCCATGTATTTCTGGTCCCAGTTCTGGTTGCAGAACGCCCAGAACGCGCCCACGCCGGTCACCGCCGCGTTGTTCGCCTTCTTGAAGCCTTCCTCGGTGCGCTTATACAGGCCCGCCTCGGTGACCTCCACGTCCACGCCCGGCTCGCCGTAGTTCCAGCAGGACAGGCCCTCGTCGCTGGTCATGAAGTCGAGGAAGTTGGCGACCTGCTCGGGATGCTTGGCGTCCTTGGAGATGAAGGTCTGCAGCCAGCCGCCGTACACGGAGGACGCCTTGTCATGCACGGGCGTCGCGCCGTCGTCCGAGAGGATCGGGCCAGGGGTATACCAGAAGAAGCCGTTGTTGACCACGTCGTTGAAGCCGGTGTCGGCCGTGTTGCCCATGAAGCAGAACACGCGGCCGGCGCGGCAGGCGGCCTCGCGGGCGGCGCGGTCGAAGGTGAACTGATTCGCCTCGATGTAGCCGCGCTGACCACAGGTGTTCAGGAACCTGATGGCGTGGCGGAAGGCGGGCACGCGATAATAGGAGACCCAGTTGCCCTCCTCGTCCACCGGCATGCCGCCGAAGGTGATCGTCAGGAAGCCGGTCGCGCCCCAGTTGCACATCCAGGATTTGCCGTTGAAGCTGTCGCCGTCGGCCAGCAGCGGGATCACGGACGCGCCGTCCACCGTCAGGTTCGCCGCCTTGACCTTCTCAAACGCGGCCAGCACGCCGGACTCGGTCTGCAGCTCCTCCTCGGTGATGCCAAGCTGCTCCATGATCCTGCGGTTGAAGATCACGCCGCGGTTGTCGCGCCAGTCGGAGGCAATCCAGAGGTCGCGCGTGCTCTCGTTCAGGCCCCAGATTTCGCGGTTGTCCGCGGAGATGATGTGCGACGGAAGGGCATACCAGCCGCCGTCGCGCTCGACGAGCACCTGCTTGATGTCCTCGGGATAGGCCTTGAGCAGGTGGCTGTCCGGCTTGTAGGTCTCAAAGAACTCCTCGATCGGCCAGACGAGATCCGCCGCGATCATGTCGCGCATCAGCGTCCCGTTGGTCGTGGTGATGATGTCCGGCAGCGTGCCGTTGAGGATCATCAGGTTGAGCTTGGTGTCCGCGTCGTCGGCCGGGGTCGTCGCGGTCACGGTGGCGCCGGTCTTCTCGGTGATGGTGCGCATCACGTAGTAGTCCGTGTTCCATGTGGAGGGCACCACGCCGGTGTTAACGAACCAGGTGATGTCCACGGGCTCATCGGCCATGGCGGGCACGGCGCCCAGCAGCATGACCGCCGCCATCAGCACGGCGAACAGCTTGCGCGTCCAGGTCTTCATAAGGGTCAGCCTCCTTGTTTGTTTTTGACAGATGATCTGCCGTTTTTGACAGTTTAACTCGATCTGTTTTGAATTCATATGGCGATTTATTTGGATTCGTTGTCAATTTCTTCACAGTTTTGCCTAAACCTTGCGTTTGCCGTGCCTTTTTTGATAGAATATCGTCGAAATAAACGCCGGAGGAGATCGTATGCTGCACAGAAGCATGTGGAAGAGCTTTCTGATCCTCAGCATTTTGATTATCCTGCTGGTCTATGCCACGTTCGGCCTGGGCATCGCCGGGGTCTACCGCGTCATGCAGAACAACATGCGCGCCTATCTGCTGAGCACCCATCAGCAGACGGCCGCCAACATCGACGCGCACCTTCAAGAGATCGAGAGCATCGGCCTGTCGCTGGGCTATTCGCCGTCGATCCAGCGCTATCTGCTGTGTGAGGACCCCGTGGAGCGCCTGCACCTGTTCAGCGATGTGAGAGCACTGTTTTCCAATCTGTATTACATGGATCACGCCATCTCCTGCTTTTCCATCTACGACAGCAATGGAGAATTCCTGACGGCCAACGGTATGAACTATGCGGGCATCACGATGCTCGACTCCGTGAGCGCCGCCGGGAGCGCGCGCTATGCCACGGAATACCCCGCCAACAACTATATCGGTAAGGCATATGCCGCCTACACGCTGACCCTGCCCGTCTATGAGCAATTCAACTCGCTGAAGACCACCCAGCAGATCGGCTCCATCGTTTTGACCGTGGAGACGACATTCATCGAGGCCCAGCTCGAGGCCGCCGGGCTCTCGCTCTCGGGCAACGGCGCGATCCTCCTGCGCGATGCCGGCGGCAAGCTGCTCGCCTCCAGCCGGCCAAATGCCGATTCTGCCGCGCTCGAGGAGGTCTGCTCCTCCACGTTCAGCGCCGTTAATTGGGTGCTGACCACCAGCAGCCGCCGGGGCGCGCTCACCGGCGAGCTGGAATCCATATGGCGCATCACGCTGCTCACGGCGCTGCTCATCGGCTCGCTGCTGCTTTTCTTCCTGTGGATGTTCTCGCGCCGCTTCATCCGGCCCATCCGCGATGTGAGCCGCTTCATGCACAGCGTGTCGCACCACCCCGGCGCGCAGCAATACGCCTCCCCGCCCCAGCAGTTCGAGGAGCTGCACGCCATGAGCGGCGCGATGAACGGCATGATCGCCGCGCTCGATCTGAAAAAGGAGGGGATGCTGCTCCAGGAAAAGCGCGTCTACGAGGCCGAGCTGGCCAAGGATCAGCTCGAAATCCTCGCCTACCGCAGCCAGATCAACCCGCATTTCCTCTATAACACGCTGGAATGTATCAGCGGCATGGCGATGATGTATCGCGCAGACGACATCGCCGACATCAGCCAGCGGCTGTCCAACATGTTCCGCTACGCCGTCAAGGGCGACGACTTCGTGACCGTGGAAGAGGAAATCGCCCACATGCGCGAGTACGCCGCCATCATCGGCTATCGCTTCATGGGGCGCATCTCCATCCGCTTTGATGTCGCGCCCGACGCGATGGGCATCATGATCCCCCGCCTCGTGCTCCAGCCGATTCTGGAAAACTCCGTCTTCCACGGTCTGGAGCGCAAGAGCGGACAGGGCGCCATCACCGTGAATGTCACCGTCGAGGACGGCATGCTCGTCATGCGCGTGAGCGACGACGGCCTCGGCATCGGCGAGGATCAGCTCGCTGCCCTGCGCATGCGGCTTAATGAGGCCGCCAGCCTCACGGAGCACAGCGAGCCCGACCGTCACGGCATCGGCCTGTGGAATATCGCGCGCAGGCTCTATCTTTTCTATCAGGACGCGGGGACGCTGCGCGTGCTCAGCGCGCCCGGACAGGGCACGAACGTCGAAATTCGGCTGCCCATCAGGTAAAGGAGGATCGCGATGTACCGGCTCATTCTGGCGGACGACGAACCGTGGATTGCCTATCGCCTGAGCCATCTGGTCGATTACGGCGCGCTGGGCTTTGAGCTCGTTCAGACGGCGGCCGACGGACAGGCGGCGTTCACGCTGTGCACGGAGCTCCGCGCCGACGCGCTGCTCACCGACATCCGCATGCCCGGCATGGACGGTCTGGAGCTGCTTGCCGCCCTGCGCCAAAGCGGGCAGAGCACCGAGGTCGTGCTCATCAGCGGCTACGCGGAGTTTTCCTATGCGCAGGCCGCCGTGCGCGAGGGCGCGTTCGACTATCTCATCAAGCAGGTCTCCCCGCAGCAGCTCGAGGACGTGCTCCGCCGCCTGAAGACGCATCTGGACGGCTGCCGCGCACAGGACAGGGCGCTTGAAAACATCGACGCGCTTTTCAGCCTCTTTAACGACGAGCGCATGACCCTCGCCCAGTGGCTCGAGCGCCATTTTCATCCGATTGCCGAGCGGCGCATGCGTTTTGGCTGCTTTTCGCGCGTGCCGCCGGGGGCGCTGTTGTCGCTTCCCTGCGGACACAGCACGTATTGCGCGCTTCTGCCCTGCGCGCCGGACGGGTCTCTGCCGGAGCACACCACCCCTGCGGGTTACAGCGACGCCGCCACGCAGGACGCCCCCGCCGCCGAGCTGTTCCGCCAGAGCAGCATGGCCTATCTGACCTCCATCTTCCACGGCGGCAGCAAGCCCGTGCTCTATCGCGCGGGCACATCGCAGGATGTCACCGGCCTGATGCGAGACCTCGACGCCGCGCTGCTGGAGGGGCATTACGGCAAGTGCCGCGCGCTGTTGGCGGCTCTGTGCGAGCGCACGCAGCAGATGGGCATCGACCGGATCGCCGCGCTGTATAAACCGCCTGTGTCGCCTGTTTGACAGCCGTATTCCCGCCGTCAGGCTCTCCGGCGAGGATATCGACTACCGCCAGCTCGTGCGGATGTTCGCCTCGCCGCAGGAGATGTTCGCGCTCTTTGAGAGCAGCCTGTGCAGCGCCGCCGCCGATGAGGGGCAGTTTGACCCCGTCCTGCGCTATATCGACGCGAACCTCGCCAAGGAGCTTCGCATCTCCGAGCTGGCCGACAGATTCCACTTCTCGCCCAGCTATTTCAGCACGCTCTTTCACAAGCACGTCGGCACGACCTTCACCAAGTATCTCACGCGCAAGCGCATGGAGCACGCCGCGCAGCTGATGGCCGACAAGCGGCTCACGCTCTCCGAGATCGCCGAGCAGTGCGGCTATGCCGATTATTTCCATTTCAACAAGACGTTCAAGCGCTTTTACGCCGTCTCGCCCGGACAGTACAGGAAGAATTCCGGCGCGGCGGGCGGGGCGATATGATCGGAGAGGACAATTCGGAGAACACAGAAGCGTTTACAAAAAAGGTGCTGCCCAGAATGATCGGTTTGGAACAAAGCGATGCCGACGGTTGGATTTCCGCCCGCTCGCCACCATGCCGCATATTCCGCTGTCAGCTTGCAGCCCCCGCAGCATTTCGAAAAAGAGCTGCATGGACATATGGGTTTTGGCTTCCCACTGCGTTCCTGCAACATGGCAATCTCGCACAGACGAGCATCAGCGCGGAATGACCGTCCGGGATGTCGGCGGCAACGAGCTTCACGCCGTCCAGACCGCGCAGCCGCTTGAAGAATTCCACCCGACGGGGCCTGTCCTCTTTCATCCCCTCGGCAGCGCCTAAAACCTCGCGTTGTCCCCGGCCGCTGACGGCAAGCGCTGCACGCACAGCAGCATTTCCGTCTTCGCCGCCCAATTCCGTTTGAGATAGATGACGTCTACATAAACGCAAGGATATTTCGCTTCGTTCACAGGACGATTTCTCCATTCTTCGATACGAGCGCAGAGCTTCTTGTCCACTTCGCTGATCGTCGCCGGCGAAACCTCGCAGCCCCGGAGCACCTGCGTAATGTCTGGGGCGCGGCGAACCGATACGCCCGTAAGGTACATTTCCATGAGCGCATCTTCGACGCTGCTATCCCTGCGGCGATATTCCTTGCGGCTCTCGCTGCGCTCATACCGTGCGGCCTGCGTGAGCGTCTCAGCCTCGCCATCCAGCGGGCCGTTCAGCGCTTCTTCTGCACTTCCGCGAACCAATTCTTTTCATCGCCCGTTGATTGCCTCCCTGTTCAGCTGTACAATCTTCTCAGATATAGTTTGCTCTCCTTTCAGGATTCTGCGCCGCAGCTCGATTTTGCCGGAAGCCGAAAACGATGTCTTTTTATTTTTGCGCATTTTATTTCAGCCTATCATACCGGGCGATTTTGCTCGTCATTTTGGGCGCCACCGGCGAACGCCTCCCATACGCCGCCGCATACGCATTGATAAAAAAACAGCCTCACTCCGTTTGCCATTCGGAGCAAGGCCGTGTCATATCATGTTGTTGCGAAAGCCGCCGTTATTACTCGCCCATGAACCCGAAGACCGCTCTCACCGTCAGGAAGATGATCTTCCAATCCGTCCAGAAGGAACGTTCCCTGATGTACTTCAGATCCAGCTCAACCCATTCTTCAAAGCTCAGCTTGTTGCGATGCGGTTGAATCTGCCAGTAGCACGTCAGGCCGGGCTGCATGTAGAGGCGCTGGCGCACATAGTCGTCATACTGCTCCACCTCGCGCGGAAGCGCCGGGCGGGGGCCGACGATGCTCATGTCGCCCAGCAGGATGTTGATCAGCTGCGGCAGCTCGTCAATGCTCGTCTTGCGGATGAATCTGCCAACCCGGGTGATCCGCGGATCTTCCTTGATCTTGAACACCGGGCCGTCCATCTCGTTGCGATCCATGAGCTCGTCGAGCTTCGCCTCGGCGTTGGGCACCATCGACCGGAACTTGAGGAATTTGAACGGCTTGCCGTTTCTGCCGACACGCTCCTGGGAGAAAATCGGGCTCGCGCCCGGGCTGTCAATCCAAATCACCAGCGCCACGATCAGCATGAACGGCCACAGCACGACAAGCGCGAGCAGCGAAAAGAAAATATCCTGTGCACGCCGGCCGACCCAGTACCACCGCTTATCTTTCAGGATCTCCTTGCGGTTCAGCGTCGCATGGCGTTCTTCATTTTCATGCGTCAATCCCGTATCCAAGACTTTCTTATCCGTATTCTGCATTGGCATGAGTTTTCTCCCCTTGAGTCCGGTCTCCCCATTTATCGCTGCGATGCAGTCCCGATCAAACGATATTCCCCGTCAATCGCCCGGCGTATGGTTCGCCAACCTGCTGTGCGAGCGTGTCATATGCTTGCTTCATCCGAAAACGCCTGTGTTCACAGTCATGCGCATCACAGGCAACATAGTCGATCAGCTCCCTTTTGAGCCAATCGCGAAGCGCCAATTTCGTCCTGATTCCCAATCGGTGCGTGATGCTCCCCGAATTCACCTGGCATTGGACATCGTAATCCGCCTTCAGCCTCGCCACTTTGCCGGGCATATACAGGCAGGGATAGCGCTCGATATGCGCCAGCACGGCGGTATATCCGTGCACGTTCAGCAGATCGACCGCCCGCTCGATATCGCGGTATTCAAGCCTGGTTCCAAACTCGATCAGAACCTTGCGGCTGTCTCCGAGCACCGGCAAATCGTGATCGGTGATGTACTGATGCATCATCGGCGTGTACAGCAGCTCCGCGCCCCTGTGAATCGCCAGATCATATCCGCACGCTGCACAATACGCCTTCGCCTTCTGCAGGTGCGATTCATACACATCCCACAGGAACGCGTGCATGCCGGGCGTGAAGTGGGACGTCGCATACAGCTGCGTGATGCCGTCCGCGGCAGCCGCGTCGAGCATCCGCCTCATCTCTTCCTCGGTGCGGGGCCCATCGTCCACGCCGTATATCACGTGGCTGTGTATGTCCGTAAAGTCGCTCATTTCGTCTTCTTCGCGCCATTCTTCGGCTGCTCCGAATCGTGGCTATACCTCTGTCCGTATTTGTTGTAGTATCCGTAAGACTTGTAGTAGTACTTCTTGCTCAGGTAGCTGTCGTATTCCACCATATTGAGCACCGCGCCCAGAATCGGGCAGCCCGTCTGGTGCATCTGATCACAGACGTCGATGAGCTCCTGACGGCGCACGCTGTTGTAGTTGACGATCAGCAGCGTGCCGTCGCAGCTCTTCGCGATCT
>CALVTQ010000163.1 GCA_944362695.1 uncultured Clostridia bacterium | reverse complement strand
CCGCATGGCACGACGCCGCCGTGGGGCGCTTTTGATGCGACAGGGGGCGAGATGCCTGGGGAGGTGACGCCGCCCGACGGCGATTTTGACCCGCCGGCGGGGGATATGATGCCGGACGATATGACGCCGCCCGACGGCGGTTTTAACCCGACAGCGGGAGAGATGCCCGGCGATATGACGCCGCCGGAAGGCGGTTTTGACCCGATGACTGGCGATGCGCAGAACGATATGACACCGCCCGACGGCGGTTTTAACCCGACAGCGGGAGAGATGCCCGGCGATATGACACCGCCGGATGATGTTTCCGGGAATGGCGAAGACGGGACGGCGTTTGCGGATATGCCCGACGCGGTGGAGATCGGCGGCACCGAACAGAGCGCGAAGGGCCTCAAGAGCAACGGCGCAATGACCATAAGCGGAGGCAGCATCACCATCGACGCGCAGGACGACGCGCTGCATGCAGCGGGCGACATCATCATCGGCGGCGGCGTGCTAACGCTCAAAAGTGGCGACGACGGCGTGCACAGCGACGCGGTGCTCACCATCAGCGGCGGCGATGTGACGGTCGCGGAGAGCTATGAGGGGCTGGAGGGTTGGTCAATCGTGATAACGGGCGGCGATGTGCGCGTCACGGCGGACGACGACGGCCTCAACGCCAGCGGCGACGGCGGCGATATGGGCTTTGGGCGTTGGCGGATGCAGAGCGAAGAAAGCGATATGGAGCTGTGCGAGCTGTGGATTTCCGGCGGCACGCTGACGGTCGATGCGCAGGGCGATGGCATCGACAGCAACGGCGATTTGTATATCGAGGGCGGCGTCGTGATTGTGAACGGTCCGACGAATAGCGGCAACGGCGCGATCGACTCCGGCTCGGAATCCGGCGGGGCATGCAGCGTGTCGGGCGGGACGGTGCTCGCGCTCGGCGCGGTGGGCATGGCCGAGGGGTTCGACCAAAGTTCGGCGCAGGCGAGCTTCATGCTCACGCTGGGACAGACGCTGCGCGCGGGCGGCGTGCTGCGGATTCTTGACGAAAGCGGGAATGTGCTCATCGAGCACACGGCGGTCAAGGACGCGCAGAGCGTGGTGTTCAGCTGTCCCGCGCTGGCCGTCGGGCAGACGGTGACCGTCGAGGCGGGCGGCGCGAGCCAGAGCGTGACGCTCGATTCAATCGCCTCGAACGGGCGGGCCGGAGGCGGTTCCGGGCGCGGCAGGCGGCGGTAAAACTTGATGATCGGCGCAGATTATGATATAATGATGCGAAAGAAAAACGGCGTGCCGGGCGGCGCGCGGGGAGACAGCAGTATGCAGAATTTACCTAAGGTTGTGGCCGTCGTCGGCACGAACGCATCGGGCAAGAGCGCGCTGGGCATCGAGCTGGCCAAGCACTTCGGCGGGGAGATCATCTCCGCGGACTCGCGGCAGGTCTTCCGCGGGCTGGATCTTGGCAGCGGCAAGGTGACGCGCGAGGAGATGCAGGGCGTGCCGCACCACATGATCGACGTGCGCGAGCCGGGCGAGTTCTTCTCGATGGCCGATTTTCAGCGGATGAGCTACGAACTGATCGGTGAGATCATCGCGCGCGGGCATCTGCCGATGATCGTTGGCGGCACGGGGCTGTACGTCGACTCTGTGCTCGACGGGTATCTGCTCTCGGATACGGAGCCGGACCTTGCGTACCGCGCGGAGCTGGAAAAGCTGACGACGCCTGAGCTGTATGAGATGCTGGTAAAGCTCGTGCCGGACGTGCAGGTCGAAAAAAACAACCGAAACCGCGTGATGCGCATGCTCGAGCGGATTCACGACGGCGACGACGCGACGCCCGGCAAGCAGGCGCGCTATGACAGCCTGCGCCTTGGCGTGAGCTGGCCGCGCGACGTGCTGGCAAAGCGCATCGACGAGCGCATCACCATGCGCCTTGAGCAGGGCATGATCGAGGAGGTGCAGGGGCTGCTTGACAGCGGCGTGAGCACGGAGTTTCTGCTCGGGCTGGGGCTTGAATACAGGTTCATCACGCAGTACCTGACGGGTGAATTGCCGGACAGGGACGAGATGCTCGCCAAGCTGGCGCAGGCCATCCGCAAATTCGCCAAGCGGCAGATGACGTGGTTCAGGCGGAATCCCGATATCGTGTGGCTCGATATGGCGGGCGACCCGATCGCGCAGGCGACGCGCGAAATCGAACAATTCCTGGCTAAATAACGCGAACACGGCCTCCCTTTGCTTCATAGGATGGAGCGAAGGGAGGTCTTTTCCATGCCTTCAAAACGCGAAGCGATGAAAGAGGAAGCCCTCGCACTCGTGGGCTGTGGATATATTTACGGCGCGACGGGGTGGGTCTGCACGCCCAAACGCATCGAGCAGCAGGCCAAGCAATACCCGCAATACGCCGAGACGATCGAGAAATACGGCCCGAAGTGGCTCGGCAAGCGATGCTTTGACTGCGCGCAGCTGACGCGCACGGTCGCGCGGCGTGTGGGCGTGAGCATGCCCAGCGGCGCGACCAGCCAATGGCGCGACGAGCGGCTTTGGAGCGAAAAGGACGTGATCGACACGCTGCCCGACGAGGCGGGGCTGTTCCTGTTCACCATGCGCGACGGGCGGATGGTCCACACCGGCGTGAGCGTCGGCGGCAGGAAGGAGGTTGACGCGCGCGGCACGCGATACGGCGTCGTCGAGCGCGACATCGACAAGACGACGTTCACGCATTGGGCGCGTCTGGCGATTGACTACAACGCGCCCGCCGATGCACCCAACCCCGAGCCGAAGCCCGACACGCGCAGGACGCTGCGGCGCGGCATGAGCGGCGAGGACGTCGCCGATTTGCAGCGCAAGCTCATCGCATTGGGCTATGACGTGGGCAGCTACGGCGCGGACGGCATATTCGGCGCGAAGACACAGGAGGCTGTGCGCAAATTCCAGAGGGATAACGGTCTCGCCGTGGACGGCATCGTGGGCCGCGCGACGTGGGCGAAGCTCGACGAGCTGGAGCCGGGCGACGAGGAGGAGCCGCCGCAGGCCGAGCGGCTGATCCTGACAGGCGATGCGCTGCGTGTGCTCGAGAAGGCCGTCGCGGGCGCGCGGATGGATGGCTCGCGGGTGAGCATGCTGCTGGAGAAATTCGAGTTCGATGCGCTGGCAAAAGCCGTGAAGGACGAGACGGCGCGCGAGATCGAGTAAGATATGGGGCAGACCGACCGTGGTCTGTCCTTTTGCATATACGGAAAATGAACGGCGCGATGGGCGTGAAAATGCGCTGTACAAAGAAAAAACGGAGAACAGACCGAGATCGGTAAGCGGATAAATGCGCGCAAAAAAAGAGCGAACCGGAAATCGGTTCGCCCCGTGGGTCATTCGGGCTTGACGGGATGGAGCATGAAGCGCACGGCGAGGCGGATGCGCTGGCCGGGCTTCATCATGGCGAGCAGGGCATCGTACTGTTTGCGCGCGCCGGTGCAGTGCGATGCCTTTGCATTGCGCGCGGAATACTGCGATTCGCAGAGCACGGCGCCGAGTTTGGCGAGCTTCACGCGGTCGCTTAACGCCTCCTGTGCGCGCAGAAGGAACGATGCGGGCGGCTCGGCGGGCTGGGGCGCGATGCTCAGAAGCGCGAGCGCGGCTTCGATCGCGCGATACCACACGAGCAGCGCGTCGCCGGTGCGCTTTTGCTTCGCGGCGATGTGCTCGGGCCGCGTCAGCAGATAGCGCAGGACGATCAGCGCGAGGATCAGCAGCAGGAGCAGCCAGCGCAGAATGGGCGGCGTGTCTCCGTCATCCGGTGAATCGGGCGTCGGCGTGGGGCTGGGCGAGGGCGTGGGCGTCGGCTGCGGCGTGATCTCCGGCGTCGGCGTCACGTCGGGATCGTCGTGCTCCGGCGTGGGGCTGGGCGACGGCGAAGGCGTGGGCGAGGGCGTCGGAGAGGGCGTCGCGGTCGGCGTGGGGCTGGGCGTCGGCTCGTCGGGATCGGGCGAGGGCGAGCTGTCCGGCGGCGTGCTCGGGTCGGGCGTGTTCTCGTCATCGTCATCGTCGCCGTCGCCGCCGTCTCTGTCGCGCGCGCCCGCAGCGCCCGGCGTAGGATCAAACGGCAGCCAGCCGAAGCCGGGGAAATAGAGCTCAACCCACGCGTGCGCGTTCTTCTGCGTGACGCGGGCGATGCCGTTGCTCTCCGGCACGGCGCTGTAACCTTCGATGTAGCGCGAGGGGATGCCCACGGCGCGCGCCATGACGGCCATCGCGCTGGCGAAGGACGTGCAGTAGCCCCGCTGCTCCTCAAAGAGGAACCACGAGACGAAATCGCGGTCCGTGGGCGGGATGCTCTGGTTGAGCGTGTAGGGGAAGCTCGTGCGCAGATATTCGCAGATGGCCGATGCGCTGTCAAACGCGGTCGTGCCCTGCGCGGCGAGCTGCTGGGCGAGCTGGGTGACCTGGGGGTCGAGGGTGTCGGGCAGGGCGAGGTAATTCTCGCGGACGGTTTCGTAATTCGCGTCGTCGGGATCGGCCGCCTCGAGCACGGCCTCGCGCACGCCGGGGGTGTCGCCGGTCATGATCGTGCCGGAGAAGGAATAGACCTCGCCGAGGGAAAGATCGTGTGTGGCGAAGACCTCGCTGGAGGGCGAGAAATACGGCACGATGCCCTCGCCCTTGGGCGCGGAGAAGCGCTGCGTAAGATACATGGTGCTCGTTGCGTCGCTGTTCATGAGCACGGTGATCGTCTGCGGCTGGGGGAGCGTCGCGGCGATGGTGCGCGAGGGCCTGTTCGCGTCAAAGAGATTGCGGCGCAGAAAGATGAAGCGCGGGCTGACGTAGAGATAACGCCTGCCGGAGATCGCATCCGACCAGCA
Source organism: uncultured Clostridia bacterium (assembly GCA_944362695.1). Lineage (GTDB taxonomy): Bacteria > Bacillota > Clostridia > Christensenellales > Aristaeellaceae > Ventricola. Next base: position 36,955 of record CALVTQ010000163.1, on the reverse strand, counting down.
CTGGCCGTTGTAATCGTTTTTGATGACGCCGCGAAGGAGCACCGGGCCGCTTGCGCGAACCTGCATAACGGGCGTATTCTCGGGATTGACGGGGCCGCCGAGGTGCTGCGTGCCCAGCGGCTGCCAGCCCGTGGAGGCGAGCGAAAACGGCGTGCGCGGCTCCGTGAAGAAGAAATAATCGTCGATCATCTGGCGCACTTCGCCGGCGATGCGCTCAAGGCGGGGCAGCGTCGTCGAGGCCAGCGGCATGAGCAGCACGCACAGCGCGAGCACGACGGCGGCGCAGGGGATGATGCGCGCGGAACCGACGCCATGTGTGCGCGCGGCGAGCAGAAGTGCGAGAATCAGCAAGAGCATCGCGGCGGGCGAATCGCTCGTGCCGGCGGGCGAGACGACGAAGAGCATCGCCATCGTCAGCAGCGCGAGCGGGAAGAACGCGCCTTCACTGCGGGCGAGCGACGCGCCGGCAGCCGTCAGCAGCACGGCCAGGACGAGGCAGATCAGGCGGCTGTACGCGGCGAGGGCCAGCGGGTATCCGTGCACAAAGAGCGTGAAGCCCGCCGCGAGCGCAGGCCCGTGCGAGGCACAGCGCACGCACAGCAGCGCAAGCAGCCCCAGCAGCAGCGGCCACGCGAGCGCGCGGATGCGGGGCAGGCAGTCCATAACGGCGAAAAAGAGCGCCGTGGCGCCCACATAGAGCGCCATGACCGGCAGGGACACCGTCAGCCCCATCGCCTGCGCGAGCGGGAAAGCGCAGCCCAAGCCGATGCACACCGTCATGATCGTATGCACGAGCAGATGGCGCGGCAAAGCAAAAAACGGTTTTTTCAAGGGAAAGCCTCCGTTGATGTTCGTGAATCAGCAGGCGACGTGCGCGGCCTCGATGCCGGAGGCCCAGAGCAGGCCGAGCAGCTTCGTCTGCGTGGCATCCGGCTCGCCCGCGCAGACCAGCACGAAGCGGATATGCGGCCCCATGCGCCCGAGCATGATCGCGGCGTCGGCGACGGCGGGCGTGAGCGTGCTGGTGATGATCGCGGTGGAGCCGGTGCGCTGCATGCGGCGGGAGGCCATCAGCAAAACGCGCGAGAAATCGGACGCGGCGCCGAGCGGCTCCTGCGCGAGTGCGGTGAGCATCGCGGGGAGGTGCTCCGGCCCCTGTCCGCTCAGCTCGCGTGGGGCGTCGCCGGTGAGCGGCAGGCGCGTGAGGCGCTTGGCTTCCAGCAGGCCCTTGAGCACACCCGCGCATGTCTCGAGCATCGCGTCGGCGACGGCTGCGCGGCGGTTTTCCGGTGCGCTGACCGCGCCGCAGTCGAGAATGACCAGCGCGTCGGGGCGCTGCGGCGTCTCGTATGTATGCACCATGAGCGTCTGGCGGCGCATGGAGAGCTTCCAATGCACGCGCTTGAGCTCGTCGCCCTCCTGCCAGGCGCGCGTGTCGGCGGGCGTGGTCAGGTCGGCGTTGGCGCGCTGGGTCACGGTCGATTCGCCCTCGCCGGGGCTGTACTGAAGCGGCGCGGTCTTCGCGGGGACGGGCAGAACGGTGAGCTTGGAGAGCGGCTGGCGCACGCGATGGCGCAGGATAAACAGGCCGAAGCAGTCCGTGAACGCGATGGAGATCAGGCCCACGCCGAACACGCCGACGTGCGGACAGGTGAACGTGTTTTCGCTGCGCGTGGAAAGATAGCCGGGCGCGAGCGTGAAATCGCTCTGTCTGCCGCTGGGCAGGGCGACGGTGAGCGTCAGCGGGCCGAGGGGCAGGGGGCTGAACATGCGGATGAGCAGCGCATAGACGCAGGCGCTGCCGCGGTCGGCCTGCCCGCCGGGGATGTCCTGCGTGATGCGGCATGTGAGCAGCGCGCACAGCACGCAGACAAGCGACACTGCGATCGCGATGAGCGCCGCCGCGCCGAGCAGGAACGCGCCCTCGCTTGACACCGACAGCGCCGTGACCATCAGCATCAGGCCCAGCAGCAGCGTGTAAAACCCGCGCGCCGTCATTTGAGCTTCACCGGAACGCGCACGCCCGCCAGAAGCTCCGTGAGCACCTGACCGGCCGTGTAGCCGCGCATGCGGGCGTCGGCGGCGAGCACGAAGCGATGGCACAGGACGCTCGGCGCGACGTGCTGCACGTCCTCGGGGATGACGTAATCGCGGCCGCACAGAAGCGCGCTGCCCTGCGCGGCATGCACGAGGGCGATGGCCGCGCGCGTGGAGGCGCCCAGCGTCAGATACGGCGAATTGCGCGTGGCGGCGCAGATGTAGGCGACATAGGCGCGCACCTCGGGCGAGACGTAGATGGTCTTGACCTGCTGCTGCATGGCGAGCACGTCCTCGGCGGTACACACGGCGTGCAGATTCTGCATGGGCGAGACCTCGCCGCAGTAGCGGCCAAGGATCTCCATCTCGTCCTGCACGCTGGGATAGCCGAGCGAAATGCGCATGAAGAAGCGGTCCATCTGCGCCTCCGGCAGCGGATAGGTGCCCACGAAATCGACCGGGTTCTGCGTGGCGAGCACCATGAACGGGCGCGAGAGGGCGTAGGTCGTGCCGTCGACGGTGACCTGCCGCTCCTCCATGACCTCCAGCAGCGCGCTCTGCGTCTTGGGCGATGTGCGGTTGATCTCGTCGGCGAGGACGATCTGGCTCATGATCGCGCCGGGGCGGTAGGTCATCTCGCCGGAGAGGTTGGGCGCGGTGTAGCCGGTGATGTCCGACGGGGTGATGTCGGGCGTGAACTGGATGCGCTTAAAGGAGCAGGACAGCGAGCGGGCGAGCGCCGAGCACAGCGTCGTCTTGCCCACGCCGGGGACGTCCTCGATGAGCACGTGGCCCTCGCAAAGCAGCGCCGTGAGCAGCAGCTCGACGACGTCGTCCTTGCCGACGACGGCCTGCGCGATGTTCTTTTTGAGCGCGTTGACGATCTGATTGGAATTGAGCATGTGAAACTCCTTTGACAGAAGGTTGATTCGGCATGAAAACGGGCCGCTGCCGCCGCGCCTTTCGCGAGAGACATTGCGAAATTCCCGGCCCGGCAGAGCGGCCCATCATCGTCATTGGCAGAGCGGGGCGCATAATCGCCGCCGCATGAACAGTGTTTCCGTAAACATTATATCGGATACGGAAGAATTTGGCAAGCTCTGCGCGAATCATGCCGCGCGCCTGCGCCAAAAAGACAGGAACCGCAGGCGTTTCGCGCTGCGGTCCCCTTATATGCGGAGGCGATGCAGGCAAGCGGGAATGGCGTTGGCCGTCCCGCGCATCACGCCGGTTTCCCCCTTTCAAAACGCGTGATGCGCGGCCATGACGGCGGCGTGTCCGGTTTTGATGGAGAAATCGGTCCGCAGCTCTGTCGCCGCGGCTCCACGAACATCATGATGCCCAAAGCGGCGGGCGATATGCGCGGATTCGCAAAATCAAATTTTTACAGCGCGGAAAAGGCCGTCATCGTCAAGCGTCGCGCCGCTGGTCATCACGACGGCACGCGACACGCGGTTGGCCATGCGAAGCGAATCGGCAAGCGTCATTCCGCGCGAGAGGCCCAGCAGCATCGCGCCCGCATGCGCATCGCCCGCGCCGATGGTGTCCGCGACGAAATCCGCGGGCTCGGTGGGGATCGTGTGCGTTTCGCCGTTTTGGGCAAAGAGGACGCCGCGCGCACCGAGGGTCACGACGACGGCGCTTTGCGTGCGCGCGTGCAGGGCTTGGGCGGCGTCAGCCGTGTCCGTACAGCCGGTGAGGGCGCGGGCTTCATCCTCGTTCAGATGAAGAATGGGGTGCAACGCGAGCAGGCGGTCTGTGCGCTCGCGGGGGATCATGGCGGCACGCGGGCCGGGCGCGTAGACGAGCGTGCCGATGGGCGCATGCTCGAGATAACCCACGAGCGCTTCGCCGGTCGGCTCCTCGACCTCAAGGCCGCAGACGTAGCCATAATCAAAATGGCGGCCTTCGTAGGGCGTCATCCATGCGGGATCAAATGTGTATTCCGCGCCATGGACGGACATGAACGTGCGCTCGCCGCTGCGTTCGACGAAGCAATAGCAGCAGCCATTTTCCGCGTCCGGCAGATCGACGAATGTAGTCACGCCGAGCTGCTTGAGCTTTTCGCAGACGAAACCGCCGAACACGCCGCGCCTGCCCACGGGCGTGACGAAGGTGACCGGCGCGCCGCATCGGATGAGGATGTTGGCGGCGTTGTAGGCGCAGCCGCCGGCGGCGAAGCGCTGGGACTCGGGATGGATGTCCTCCTGCGTGCGGGGCAGGTGGCCGACGCGGATGATGACATCGACGCAGGTCGAGCCGATGACGAGAATGTTTTTCATGATGACCTCGGCGGCGCGCAGATTGGCCGGATGCGGCGGCGCACCGTGTAAGGCGATGATAGCACAAACCGCGCGCACGGGCAAGCGATATATTATAAGGAAGAAAAAGAAAAGCCCCCGCGATGTGCGGAGGCGGAAAATCGAAGCGGCGACGGGCCGTACGCGGGCGCGTCACTCGGCCTCCACGTAGACAAAGCCATACGCGGCGGGGCCGATGTGCGTGGCGATGGTCGCGCCGATGGCCGTGATGTTCGCGGGATCGACGTCGATGCCTGCGGCGGTCATCTTATCGACAAACGTCTTGCAGTTGTCGGGCGTGCAGGCGTAGATCGGGATGATGGGGAAGTGCGTCGTGTCGAACTTGGCGGCCTTGGCGAACTTGAGCATGCCGTCGAACGCGCGATGGCGGCCGATGCCCTTGCCGACCAGCGCAACCTTGCCCTCCGGGGACAGTGTGATCAGCGGCTTGAGCTGCACCAGCGAGCCGATGCTCGCCGCGGCCTGCGGGATGCGTCCGCCGCGCGCGAGGTACTCGAGCGTATCCAGGCAAGCGTAGAGCTTGACGCGCTCGCGGAAGGCTTCAAGATGCGCCGCGAGCTGTGCGGCATCCAGCTTGCCCTCGTCGCGCAGGCGGCAGGCTTCCAGCACGATCACCTTCTGGGAGACGGCAGCCGTGCGGGAATCGACGATGTAGATGTGCTCATAATCGGCCATGTCGCGCGCGATGACGGCGCTTTGCATCGTGCCGGAGAGGGCGGAGGAGATCGGGATATAGACCACGGCGTCGCCTGCGGCCTTCGCGGCCTCGAACTCGGTGAGGAAGGCGTCGGGCGAGGGCTGGCTCGTCTTGGGATTCTCACCGGAGGTCAGGCGCTGCCAAAAGATTTCGCTCGTCAGGTCGACGCCGTCGGTGTAGGTGTCCGTGCCGAAGGTGACCTGCAGGGGGACGCAGCAGATGCCGCGCTCGCGGAGCTCCTGCTGGGTGAAATCGGCGGCGGAATCGGTCATGATGCGGATATTCATGGGTTACGTCCTTTCTTGAGGCGCGCGCGGCGTCTTGGCGTTCACGTTTTGCTGGCTGAGAATGTCCTCGAGGGCGTCGCTGATGGCGTTCATCTGCGCGGCGACGCTGTTGGCCTGCTCGATGCCGATGCGGCTGATGAGCGGGGCGATGAAGTCGTCGGCACGCTCGCGCTCGCGCAGATAGGCGGCCTCGCCGGAGGGGGTGAGCGTGATATGGCGCATGCGCTTGTCGGACTGGGCCGTCTCGCGCACGATGTGGCCCGCCTGCTCGAGGCTGGTGAGGACCTTGTTCATTTGGCTCTTGAGCAGATGGGTGTGACGGATGAGGTCGGTCGCGGTGTAGGGCGCGCCGCCGCGCTCGCGGTGGCGGTAGAGGATGCCGAGCACGTGCGCCTCGTTGTAGGTCAGATCGACGACCATGCGCGTGTTCCAGAGCGTGGAGTTGAGCGCGAGCCATGCGCTCAGCAGCGCGTCGCCCGCGAGATAGGCGTCATCCAAAGGAAAGCATCCCCTTTCGTCAAAATTGGTTCACAAAGTGAATGGTTCAAAAAGTGAACAACATGGAACATCATACAGGCGAAAATGCATTTTGTCAAGCCCCTTTGTGCAGGAAGGACGTCAATTTCTGAGAATCGTGTGCGGAGCGTGACCGCCTGCAACTTCCAAGGCTTTTTTTGCGCTTCGCTCTTGCCATTTTGGGCGCGAGAGGGTACAATAGAATCTGTGTAGACAGGAGAAGACAAATATGACACCCGATGAATTTGGCCTGCGCCTTGCTAAAGCATGCGGCGTTGCCCCGGGGGCGCATGTGCTCGCGGCGGTCAGCGGCGGAGCGGACTCTGTGGCGCTGCTTTGTTTTTTAAGCGAACTGCGCGAAAGCTATCCGCTCAAACTGTCGTGCGCGCATGTGGAGCACGGCATACGCGGCGAGGCGTCCCGGCAGGACGCAGCGTTCGTGCGCGGGCTGTGCGCAAGGCTTGACATCGCGTATTACGAAGGAAAGACGAACGTGCCCGAAGTTGCGCGGGAGCGGGGCATCGGCCTTGAGGAAGCGGCGCGGGCGATGCGCTATCTGTTTCTGTACGACACGCAGCGAAAGACCGGCGCGGACGTCATCGCGCTGGCGCACCACGCGATGGATCAGGCGGAGACCGTGCTCATGCACGCGCTGCGGGGCAGCGACATGCGCGGCCTGTGCGCCATGCGGCCAAGGAGCGGGGCGCTGATCCGTCCGCTGCTTGACTTATGGCCGGACGAGCTGAAGGCGTATCTGACATCCATCGGACAGGCGTGGCGCGAGGACGGGACGAACCAAATCCCCGACAACGCGCGCAACATCGTAAGGCTGCTGGCAATGCCGCAGCTCGAGCGGGCCTACCCCGGCGGGGCGAAGGCACTGACGAGGCTGGCACAGGCGGCGCAGCGCGACGAGCGGCACTTCATGCGCGAGCTGCAAAAGCGCGGCGTGCGCCTGACGATGCTCACAGATGGCGCGGCTGTCGAAAGGGAGACCGTGCAGAGCCTTGACGGCGCGCTGCTCTCGCGTGTGATCGGCCGCATGATGGCGCTGGCGCATATCACGGCTGATTTTGCGGCTGTCGGGCGCGTGACGGACATGATCCGCGGCGGACAGCAGGCCGTCAGCTTCACCGGCGGCGGCGCGAGGATGGGGAAACGCTTCCTTTGCATTACGGCGAGGAGCGCGATTTGCCCGGACACGATGCTCGGCGCGGATGGCGTGACGGACACGCTGTTTGGCAGATTCACCGTGCACAAGGCGAAACCGGGCGAGACGGGCGACGGCAGAATGTCGCAGGCGATCCCGCTGCGGTTGATGGACGGCGCGATGGTCACGATGCGGCGCGAGGGCGATGCAATGACGCCGTTCGGCAGACATACAAAAAGGAAGCTCAAGGACATCCTGACGGACGCGGGCGTCGAGCGCGCGATGAAGGACAGCGTGCCCATCGTCAGAAACCGCGACGGCATCCTATGGGCCGTGGGCATCAGGCCCGGCGAACGCGTGCGCGCAGAGGACGGCGAGCCGCGCCTTCTGGTCACATGGGAAGGCCCGAATATCTGCGATACATGGGAAGAAACCCCGATATGACATAAGAAAAACGATTTGGAGGAAACAATCATGGAAAACAAGAGAGCGACATATGAGGATTTGAAGGATGATCTGCTTCTGACCAAGGATCAGATTGCGGCGCGCGTCAAGGAGATGGGACGCCAGATCACCGAGGATTTCAAGGACAAGGACCTGACCGTCATCTGCATCCTCAAGGGCGCTGTGGTGTTCTTTGTGGATCTGGTGCGCGAGATCGACCTGCCGATGACGATGGACTTCATGGCGATTTCCAGCTACGGCTCGGCGACCAAGTCCTCGGGCGTGGTGCGCATCCTCAAGGACCTTGACAAGCCGGTCAACGGCAAGGATGTGCTCATCGTGGAGGACATCGTGGACAGCGGCATGACGCTCTCCTTCCTGCGCGAGAACCTGCTCAGCCGCGGCGCCGCGTCGCTGCACATCTGCACGCTGCTGGACAAGCCGGAGCGCCGCCGCGTGCCGCTGCATGTGGACTACTTCGGCTTCACCATTCCGGACGAGTTCGTCGTGGGCTATGGCCTTGACTACGCCGAGAAATACCGCAATCTGCCGGACATCGGCGTGCTGAAGCCCGAGATCTACGAGAAATAAAGCATATTTTGCCGCGGCGCTCGCCGCGCGGACGGAGGTTTTCCATTGAAGAAATCATATAAGGGCTTTCCGATCTATCTGGTTGTGCTGCTGGCGATTCTCATTGCGGTGCAGTTCTTCGCGCCGCCGATGAGCAGCAGGCAGGGCACGGAGATCGAATACAGCCGCTTCCTCGAATTTGTGGAGAAGGGCGCGTTCAGCCACATCGCGCTGGAGGGCAGCACGGCATACGCCATCACGCCGACCAGCACCATCCCGCCAAATGCGCTCTCCTCGAGCGCGTACGAGTACAGCACGATGGTCGACCGGGACACGTTCGTGACGACCTGCCGCCAGATTGCGGCGCTGCGCACGGGCAAGCTGCTGGACAGCGTGACGGAGCTCGACCTCGGCTTTGAGCTGATCTATCTGCCGCAGCCCACGACGCCGTGGCTCGTGCAGATCCTGCCCTACATCATCATGATGGTTGCGATGATGGCCTTCTGGCTGTTCATCATGCGCAGCCAGTCGGGCGGCGGCGGGAAGATGATGAACGTGGGCCACAGCCCGGCGCGCGTCTTCGAGCCGGACGGCAACCGCGTGACATTCGCGGACGTGGCGGGCGCCGTCGAGGAAAAGGAAGAGATGCAGGAGCTGGTGCAGTTCCTCAAGAACCCGAAGCGCTTCACGTCGGTCGGCGCGCGCATCCCCAAGGGCGTGCTGCTCGTGGGCCCGCCCGGCACGGGCAAGACGCTGCTGGCCAAGGCCGTCGCGGGCGAGGCGGGTGTGCCGTTCATGTCCATCTCCGGTTCGGACTTCGTGGAGATGTTCGTCGGCGTGGGCGCAAGCCGCGTGCGCGACCTGTTTGACCAGGCGAAGAAGCGCTCGCCCTGCATCGTGTTCATCGACGAGATCGACGCCGTCGGCAGGCGCAGAGGCGCGGGCATGGGCGGCGGCCACGACGAGCGCGAGCAGACGCTCAACCAGCTGCTCGTGGAGATGGACGGCTTCACGATGAACGAGGGCGTCATCGTGCTGGCCGCGACCAACCGCAAGGACATCCTCGACCCGGCGCTGCTTCGCCCGGGCCGCTTTGACCGCCAGATCACGGTGGGCTATCCCGACGTGCGCGGCCGCGAGGCGATTTTGAAGGTGCATGCCAAGGACAAGCCGCTCGCGGATGATGTGGACCTTTCCGTCATCGCAAAGCGCACCCCGTACTGCGCGGGCGCGGACCTTGAGAACATCATGAATGAGGCCGCGATCCTCTGCGCGCGCGAGGGCAAGGACAAGATCACCGCGCGCCATTTGAGCGACGCCATCGAGCGCGTGCAGATGGGCCCGGAGAAGAAGAGCCACATCGTCACGCCGGAGGACAAGAGGCTCGTCGCATGCCACGAGGCGGGCCACGCGATTGTCGGCGAGCTGCTGGAGAACTGCGACAAGGTGCACCTGGTGACGATCATGCCGCGCGGCGGCAGCGGCGGACACACGCTGCTTTTGCCGGACAAGGAGAGCGACTTCACCACGCGCGCGCAGCTGCTGGACTTTGTGGCGATGGCGCTGGGCGGATACGCCGCCGAGGGCATCGTCATGGGCCAGGTTTCCACGGGCGCGGGCAGCGACCTGCAGCGCGCCACGGACATCTGCCGCCGGATGGTGACGCAGTACGGCATGAGCGACGAGATGGGGCCGATCTATCTGGGCGGCGACCACGACGAGGTCTTCCTCGCGCGCGATTACGGCCAGCAGAGCCGCAATTACAGCGAGCAGGTGGCCGCGCGCATCGACGCCGAGGTGCAGCAGAAGATGAATGGCGCGCTGCTGCGTGCGCGTGAGATTCTGACGGCCAACCGCGACAAGCTCGACGGCCTCGCTGAGCTGCTCATGGAGCGCGAGACGATCGACAGGCGCGAGTTCGAGGCGTTCATGAAGGGCGAGGCGCTGCCGGAGCACGGAACGTCTGACGAGAAAAAGGAAGAAACCCCCGCGCTGACCGAGGCGCAGGGCGAGGCGCAGGAGGCCGGGGAGCAGCAGGCCTGATTCCCCGCGCGGCTTGCCGGAAGGAGTTTGGACGATGGAAAAGAGATCATGGAAGGCGCGGGCCGCGTACTGGGCGTTTGCCGTGGGGCTGTTTGCGTGCATGATGCTCTTTTTCGCAAAGATTCATCCGCTGATGATGCACGACGGCGACGACTGGGGGTACATGGCATACACGCGCTGGGCGACGCCTATTTGGGGTTACTGGAACCCGACGAGGATCCTGCCGGAGACGTTCATGCCGTTGATCACGTATATCGCGGGATATGCCGTGATGCCGTTTGTGAGCGATTTCTGCTGGTCGGCGGCGTATGCGTACGGCGCGGTTGTCAGCGCGTTCATCGTGGCCTATGCACTGGGGATGGGGCGGCTGCTGCGCCGGAAATTCGGCCTGCCGCAGTGGGCGGAGCTGCTGATGTGCGCGCTGTTTGTGATGCTCCATTTTCTGGCGTTCCGCTCGCAGCGGACGAACAACGATCATCTGTTTTACTGCTGGAGCGCCAACACGTATTTTTTCTACATGATTCCTGCGCTGCTCAATGCGTGCCTTGTGCTGCTGTTTGCGCGCGAGGATGGGATCAAATGCGGCCCGCTCGGGTTGGGCGCCGTCGTCTTGCTGGTTTATTTTGCGGTGATGTCAAACCTTCTGGCGAGCTACACGCTGGCGATCTATTGCGGTATGCTGCTGCTGGAAAAGCTCGCCGCCATGATCAGAAGCAGGCAGTCCCTGCGCGCGTTTGTGCGCGAAAATCTATGGATTCTCGCCATCCTTGCGCTTTGGCTGACGATGGCTGTGTTTGAGTTTAACGGCGCACGCAGCGAGGCGCTTGACGTGGGCGAGCCGTTCTTTGACCGGTTTAAGACGGCTGTGCAGCTGATGCTGGAGAGGCTGACGCTGCTCAACGGATGGTTTTTGGGCGTATGCATCGTGTGCGTGCTCGCAGGCGTTGCGCTGGCTGTCCGCTCGGGGCTGCGCACGCAGCGCGACAGGGCGTATGTCAGGCTGTGTATACGGTTCGGCGCATGTGCGCTGATCTCCGCGCTGTATGTGGCGCTGGTCTGCGCAAAGGCTGCGCCGGGATACAGCAAGCGGACGGATGTGATCATCGGTATTGCATTTTTCTGTTTGATGATCGCGATGATCTCCGCCGCGTATGTCATAGGGCGCTTTCCGCGCGCAGGTGCAGCGCTGCCGCTGCTTTTATGTCTGCTGTTTTTTGAGACGGACACGCGCTGGACGACGTTTCTGGAATCCAACATCAGCAACCTGCCTGCGCGCGAGTGCGCCGAAATCAACAACGCCATGATCGGGCAGATCATCGAGGCGGACAGGGCCGGGGCGAGCGAGGTTCACGTGCTCGTGCCGGATGGGCCGTATCCGTATTATATGGCGGACGGCATAGCGCGCACGCTGCTCAAATGCGGGCTGATTGATCGGGCGATTCCCGAGGCGTATATCGTCGTGGACGACGCGCTGTTCTACGAGACATACGACATCTGGGGTCACGACGAGGCCGCACGCGAGGCCCTGGAGGCCATGAAAACCACGGAGGAGACGCCATGAAGGTCGATCTGCATCTGCATACCACCGCATCTGACGGCGAATGGTCGCCGGACGCCCTCCTGCAGCATGCCGCGCAGGAGGGTTTTACCCTTTTGGCGATCACAGACCACGACAGCGTCGGCGGCATCCGCGCGGCGCAGGAAACCGGCAGGCGGCTCGGCGTGACGGTGATTCCCGGCGTGGAGCTCAGCTGCGGCGCCGAGAAGGAGATTCACATTCTGGGCTACGGCTTTGACCCGAAGGACGCGGGCCTGCGCGATTTCTGCGATGAGCGCTATGCGCAGAGGGAGACGCGCGCCGCCGAAATGGTCAGGAGGCTTTGCGAGGGCGGCATGAGGATATCGTATGACCGTGTGCGCGAGCTGGCACGGGGCGTCGTGGCGAGGCCGCACGTCGCGCGGGCGCTTGTGGAGGCGGGCTACGCCAATTCCGTGGCGGATGCGTTTGAGCGGCTGATCGGCAACGGCAGGCCCTACTACGTCGCAAGGCCGGAGGTCAAGGTCGCCGAGGCGGTGCGCGTGCTCAAAAACGCGGGCGGCATCGCCGTGCTCGCGCATCCGATGGAGCTGAAGATGGGCGAGACGGCGCTCATTTCGCTCGTGCAGGAGTGGAAGGCGCAGGGCCTTGCGGGCATCGAGGTCTATCACCCCAGCGCACAGAACAACCACGCGGCGTTCCTGCTGCGGCTGGCGCGCGCGGAGGGCATGCTCGTCACGGGAGGCAGCGACTTCCACGGCGAGGGCGTACGAAAGAATCGCGTCGGCGAGGGGCTTGAGCGCTGGGCCGGCGTGGAGAGCGATGTGGACGCACTTCTTTCGAGGATTCATATGACGAGGTGACCCTATGCCGATCATGACGAAGGCAGGCTATACGCCGCCGAAGGAGAACAAGCCGAAAAATACGCCGAAGAAAAAGAAGCGCAAGGGCAAGCGCGGGAAGGGCATCGGCACGGCGGGCGTGGTCTCGCTGGTGATCTTCTTCATCGCGCTGGCCGTGGGCGCGGGGACGATCTACATCTACAACGCGACGCAGCCGTATGCAAACGCGTTTTTGCCGGGCGTGACACTCGCGGGCTATCCGCTGGGCGGGGCGACGTGGGAGAACGCGCGCGCGCTGATCCTGCAAAGGACGCAGGAGGACATCGCGGGCTGGAGCTACACGCTGACCGGAGGAGAGAAGACGTATTCGCTGAGCGCGCAGGACGTGGCGCTTGCGGTCGACGAGGAGGCTACGCTCGCGCCGCTTTGGAGCATCGGACGCGAGGGCGGCATGATCGGGCGGTTCATCGCGATGCTGCAATTGCAGCGCGAGCCGGTGAGCGGCGAGATCGAGATCACGTATGACCTCGCGGCTGCGGACGCGCTGCTTAAACAGATCAAAACGGACGTGGAAAGCGACCCGGTCGACGCGACGTTCCGTTTCGCGCCGGGCAACAGCGAGCCGTTTCGCTTCACCGATGAGGCGGACGGATACGCGCTTGACACCGCGCCGCTGAAGACGGGCATCGAGAAGGCCGTCGCGAGCATCACGCCCGGCACGGCAGAGATTGTGCCGGAGCCGATTGAACCCGCCGTCACGCGCGCGCAGCTTGAGCAGGGCATCAGCCTGCGCGCTCGCGTGCGTATGACGCTGACGCAGGACGAGGGCGGACGCAACAATGCCGCGATTGCCGCGCGCATGCTCAACGGCGTGCGCATCGACCCGGGCGAGACGAGAACGTTCAACGAGATCGTCGGCAAGCGCGTGGAGGAAAACGGCTATGTCGCCGCGCCCGAACCGGCTTACGGCCCGTACGCAAACGGCGTGGGCGGCGGCGTGTGTCAGGTCTCGACGGCGCTGTACCGTGCGGCGCTGCTGGCGGACGTGACGGTCAGCGAGCGCAATGCGGCGGCATACCCGATGACGGACTTCTGCGAGATCGGGCAGGAGGCGGCGGTCAGCGACCAGGGCCTCGATCTTGCGCTGCGCAACGACACGGACGCGCCGCTGTTCATCACCGCGCGCACATATACGACGGAGGCGGACAAAGAGACGGTCGCGACGATCGAGATTCAGATCATCGGCCTGCCGCTGGAAAACCGAATCGAGCTGGTGAGCGAGGGCGTCGAGGGCACGATGGCCGATACGCCGGTCTACTACCGCGATCAGGCAGGCGAATACGCCACGTATACCGACGAACAGGTGCCTGTGCACGACGGCCTGCCGGGCTGGGAGGCGACGGTCACGCGCCGCACGCTCGACGGCGAGGGCAAAGTGCTGAGCACCGAAGAAATTTCAAAGGACAGCTACGCGCCGGTCGCGCCCGTGATTTACGTGGGCACGACGGAGCGATGAGCGGATAAAAAGCCAAGTATTATTGAAAAAATGGAGGATATCATCATGGAAAAGGTTTGCTTTAAGACGGCGAAGGGCCCGGCGGCTGTCGGCCCGTACTGCACCGCGACGATCTGCGGGGATCTGGTGTTCATGAGCGGCATGATCGGCGTCGATCCGGCTGTGCAGAAGCCTGTGGAGGGCGGCACGCTGGCGCAGGCTAAACAGGTGTTTGACAACATCGTGACCGTACTCGGCGAGCTGGGGCTGACCACCGCCGACGTGCTCAAGACGACCGTGTTCCTGACCGATATCGGCGACTTTGCCGAGGTCAATAAGCTGTATGCCGAGTACTTCGGCCCGGACTTCCCGGCGCGCACCTGCGTGGAGGTTTCTAAGCTCCCGATGGGCCTGGCTATCGAGGTCGAGTGCATCGCCAAGAAATAAAAAAGCTGCTTAAACAGGCGCGAAGCGAAGAAGGGTGCAGGGACTGGTCCCTGCTGGGGTCGAGGGGACCGGAGCCTGCCGCCGCCAGTGGCGGATGAAGGCAGGCGGAGCGTCGGGAACCTTAACGAGCGACCGCAGGGCGCGACTATAAGGTTCCCCGGATCAAAGCCCTCGCAGGGTTTGGGACAGCGTCCCAGCGTAACCCCTATACAATAAAAAAGCAGTCCCGGAACAGGCGTGCGCGCACGCCTATGATCGGGGCGGGGCCAGAGAGGAAATGCCGCAAATCCTACCAACCCCAAAGCCTCGCTTCGCATTGACCCTCATCGGCGCAGAATCCGCGCCGGTTTCTGTATCCCATAACCCAAACACATATCCAAAAAACAGCCGCACAGCACACGCGCGTGACCGCAAGAAAAGGAGGAAGCCACGTTGCTCAACAGGGTATTTTCTGCCGACGAAATCCGGTATCTCAAGCTGCTGCAAAACCAGTATAAGACGATTCAGGAGGCGTCCGCCGAGGTCGCCCACCTGCGCGCCGTGCTGCATCTGCCCAAGGGGACGGAGCACTTCATGAGCGACCTGCACGGCGAGCACGCGGCGTTCCTGCATATCCTGCATAACGCCAGCGGCGTCATCAAGCGCAAGATCAACGACCTGTACTGCAACCTGCTCTCCACGCACGAGCGGGACATGCTCTCCACGCTGATCTACTACCCGGACGAGAAGCTCGCGCTGCTCAAAAAGCAGGGCGTGGTCAATCAGGAGTGGTATCGGCTGACGATCTACCGGCTGGTGGAGGTCTGCCGCATGTGCTCGGTCAAATACACCCGCGCGCGCGTGCGCTCGAGCATGCCTAAGGAGATGGGCTCGCTGATTCAGGAGCTGCTGTTTGCCGACGGCACGCCGGACAAGGAGGGCTACTACCGCGAGGTGATGCAGTCGATCCTCGAGACGGGGCAGGCCGACGCGATGATTATCGCACTGAGCAAGGTCATCCAGACGCTGGCGATCGACAGGCTGCACATCATCGGCGACATCTTTGACAGAGGCCCGCGCGCCGATTTGATCCTCGACGCGCTGGAAAATTACCACAAGGTCGATGTACAGTGGGGCAACCACGACATCGTGTGGATGGGCGCGGCGGCGCTTAGCGAGGCGTGCATTGCGCAGATTATCGTCACGTCGGTCAAGTACGGCAACCTCGAGACGCTTGAGGTCGGCTACGGCATATCGCTGCGCCCGTTGGCGATGCTGGCGATGACGCATTACGCTGACGACACGTGCGACGCGTTCCTGCCGAGGGACAACGGCGAGGATCTGCACGAGGACGAGATGGAGCTCGCGCGCATGCACAAGGCCGCAGCTGTGCTGCAATTCAAGCTCGAGGGCCAGCTTATCGCGCGCCATCCCGAATACAACATGGACGACAGGCGCGTGCTGCACCGCATCGACTTCGAAAATCAGACCGTGGAGATCGAGGGCAAGCGTTATCCGCTGCGCAGCTGCAATTTCCCGACGATCGACCCCGCCGATCCCTACACGCTCACGCCGGTGGAGCGCGAGGTCATGGACAGGCTGGTGCTCGAGTTCGCGCACTCGGAGAAGCTGCAGCGCCATGTGCAGTTCCTTTACAGCGCGGGCGGCATGTATCTGCGCTGCAACGGCAACCTGCTCTACCACGGCTGCATTCCGATGAACGAGGACGGCGAATTTGCGCCGATCCCCGTGACGGGCAAGGGCGCGCTTTGCGGCAGGGCGGGCATCGAGGCCGCCGACAAGCTTGCGCGTCAGGGCTATTTTGCGACGCTGGGCAGCCCCGTTCGCCAGGACGGACAGGACTTCCTTTGGTATCTGGGCAGCGGCCCGAACTCGCCCGTGTTCGGCAAGGCGAAGATGGCGACGTTTGAGCGCTACTTCGTGCGCGACAAGGAGACGCACGTCGAAAAAAAGAACGCGTATTATGATTTCCAGGACGACGAGGCGACGGCGCTGCGCATCCTGCGCGAGTTCGACCTGAGCGAAAACGGCCTGATCATCAACGGCCACGTGCCGGTCAAGCTGGGGCAGGGCGAGAGCCCGATCAAGGCGGGCGGCAAGCTGCTGGTCATCGACGGCGGCCTGTCGCGAGCGTATCAGCCGGTTACGGGCATCGCGGGCTACACGCTCATTTTCACGTCGCACGAGGTCGATCTCGTCGCGCATCAGCCGTTTGAATCGACGGCCAGCGCGATTTCTGCCGAGCAGGACATCCACAGCGTGCAGAGCCTCGTGCGCAGCATGCCGCGCCGCCTGCTGATCGCCGACACGGACGACGGCGAGGCCCTGCGCGGGCGCATCGACGACCTGATGGCGCTCATCGCGGCCTACCGCAGCGGCGTCATCAAGGAGATGCGCGGCTGACAGAGCATCACACAGCCGGGCGGGCCGGTTTGCGGCTCCTCCGGCTGATTTTACCTGAACGAAAAGAGGTCTTCCATGGAAAGAATGTGCTCGCAAAACAGGGCGCAGGACGCCTGCGAATACGGCGTATGCGCACAGGAGCGGCCTGTGCTGATCGTGTTTGATCTGGACGGCACGCTCGCCGACAGCCGGGAACTCGCGCGCGTGCTGTACAAGCAGGTGTTTGAAATGATGGGCTTCGGCGTCATCAGCGACGAGCTCGCCGACAGCTTCAACGGGCCGAACCCGGACGAGGTCTGCCGCGTGATGGGCATCGGGCCGGACAGACGCGCCGAATACAACAGGCTGATCGACGAGGTTGAGCTCGAGCTGGTCAAGACGATCGGCAGGATGTTCCCGGGCGTGCACGATATGCTCGCCATGCTCGCGCCGTACGCGGTGCTCGCCGTGCTGACCAACGGCACGACGGTCTACTGCGAGGCGAGCATCGACGCCTTCGGCATCCGGCCGTTCATCCGCATGAGCATAGGCTTCACGCCCGGCGTCACCAAGGCGCAGCGCATCGCCATGTGGGAGCGCGAGCTCGGCGCGCGGCGCGTGATCTGCGTGGGCGACCGCGGAACCGACGTCGAGAACGCGCGTCTGGCCGGGGCGGCCGCCGTGGCCGTGACATACGGCATGGGTTCGCGCGAGGAGCTGGCCGGTGCGGATGTCATCTGCGACACGCCGGTTGACGTGGCGCGCGCATGTCTTGACATCATCGCCAAGTCATAATACAATGAAGCAACCTGGGAAAATAATCCGCAGCAGTGAGGCATGCGGCAGTCAGGAGGAAAAAACATGGAAAAGAAGAATACCGCCGTCGTGACGGTTGTGGGCAACGACACCATCGGCATCATCGCGCGCGTGAGCGCCGCGCTGGCCAGGCATGACGCGAATATTCTGGATATCTCGCAGACGGTGCTCTCGGGCATGTTCAACATGATCATGATCGTTGACATTTCGCTCAGCCGCTTTGCGCAGCTTGAGGAGGAGCTGACGCAGCTTGGCAAGGAGCTGGGCCTTCAGATCCGCATCCAGCGCAGCGAAATCTTCGACGCGATGCACCGCATCTGATGGAGGCACGCCATGATCAACACGTCTGAAATCCTGCAAACGGTGCGCATGATCACGCAGGAGAAGCTCGACATCCGCACGATCACGATGGGCATTTCGCTCTACACCTGCGCGCATCCGGACAAAAATCAGCTCTACACCAACATATACGACCGCATCACCAAACAGGCCGAGCATCTTGTGAAGACCGGCGAGGATCTGGAGCGCGAGTTCGGCATCCCGATCGTCAACAAGCGCATCTCCGTGACCCCGGCGAGCCTCGTGGCGGCGGCCTGCGGCGACCCGATCGTCGTGGCGCGCGCGATGGACGCGGCGGCCAAGGAGACCGGCGTCAACTACATCGGCGGCTACACAGCGCTCGTGCAGAAGGGCATGACGGCCAGCGACAGGGCGCTCATCGCGTCTCTGCCGGAGGCGCTGTCGACCACGGAGCGCGTCTGCGCGTCGGTCAACGTCGCCAGCACGCGCGCGGGCATCGACATGGACGCCGTGCGCCTGTGCGGTCAGGCGGTCAAGGACATCGCAGAGGCGACGCGCGACACCGACGCATCCGGCTGCATGAAGCTTGTCGTTTTTGCCAACGCTGTGGAGGACAACCCGTTCATGGCGGGCGCGTTCCACGGCCCGGGCGAGGGCGACTGCTGCATCAACGTGGGCATTTCCGGCCCCGGCGTCGTCAAGCATGCGCTGGAGGTCGAGGCGAAGGGGCAGCCGTTTGACGTGGTCGCCGAGACGATCAAGAAGACGGCCTTCAAGATCACGCGCGTGGGCCAGCTCATCGCGCGCGAGGCAAGTTCGCGCCTGGGCGTGCCGTTCGGCATCGTCGATCTGTCTCTGGCGCCGACGCCGGCGATGGGCGATTCCGTGGCGCACATTCTCGAGGAAATGGGCCTTGAGGTCTGCGGATGCCACGGCACGACGGCGGCGCTCGCGCTGCTCAACGACGCGGTGAAGAAGGGCGGCGTCCTGGCCTCGAGCCACGTGGGCGGCCTGTCCGGCGCGTTCATCCCGGTCAGCGAGGACATCGGCATGATCAACGCGGCGGCGTGCGGCGCGCTCAGCCTTGAGAAGCTCGAGGCGATGACGTGCGTGTGCTCCGTCGGCCTTGATATGATCGCCGTGCCTGGCGACACACCGGCCTCGACCATCGCGGCCATCATCGCCGACGAGGCGGCCATCGGCATGGTCAACAGCAAGACGACCGCCGTGCGCATCATCCCCGCGCCGGGCAAGGGCGTGGGCGACGAGGTCGAGTTCGGCGGACTGTTCGGCCGCGCGCCGATCATGCGCGTGAGCCCGTATTCCGCCGAGGAATTCATCGCGCGCGGCGGCAGAATCCCCGCGCCGCTTCAGAGCCTGAAAAACTGATGAGCGAATCATCACAATATATAGAAGAAAGAGGGAAAGACAATGCAGATTCGTGAACTGACGCGCCAGACGGTCGAGGAGAAGTACACCTGGGACCTGACGCGTATCTTCGAGAGCGACGAGGCTTGGGAGAAGGCGTTTGTCAAGGTCGGCGAAATGGCCGAGGCGTTTTCCAAGCGCGCGGGCACGCTGAGCAGCGGCAGGCAGGCCGTGCGCGAGGCGCTCGACGAGTACATGAAGATCGACGAGCTGCTGGCGGGCGTGTTCTGCTACGCCGGGATGAAGCTGGACGAGGAGAGCACGAACGATAAATATCAGGGCCTGCGCGCCCGCGCTGCGATGCTCGGCGGCGAGGTCGGCGCGAAAACCGCGTTCCTGACGCCGGAGCTGCTCGCGCTCGACGAGGCGGAGCTCACCGCGATGGCCGAGGACCCGGCGTTCGCCGACTACGACGCGTTCCTCAAGGGCATGATCCGCATGAAGCCGCACACGCTCAGCACGCGCGAGGAGCAGATGATGGCGCTGGCGGGCGAGGTTCGCCGTGCGCCGCACAACGCATACGCGATGCTGACCAGCGCGGATATGGACCTTGGCACCACGCGCGGCGAGGACGGCAAGAAGACCCGCCTCACCGATGTGCGCCTTAACGCGTTCCTCGTCAGCCCGGACAGGGCCGTGCGCAAGAGCGCATACATGAACGTCATGAACGGCTACGGCAGGATGGGCAACACGTTCGCCGCGATGTACGCCGGACAGGTCAAGTCGAGCATCTTCGGCGCGAAGGCGCGCGGCTATGCCAGCGCCCGTCAGGCGTCGCTCTACCCGGACGACATCGACGAGAGCGTGTATGACAGCCTGATCGAGGCCATCCACGGCGGCATCGGCACGCTGACGGAATACCTGAAGGTGCGCCGCGAGCAGCTGGGCGTGGGCAAGCTGCACTTGTACGACCTGTACGCCGTGCCCAAGGGTTCCTTTGACATGAGCATGAGCGTGGAGGACGCGTTCGCCACGTTCCTTGAGGCGGTTGCGCCGCTTGGCGAGGACTATGTGAAGGACGCCAGCCGCGCCCTGCCGGAGCGCTGGATCGACGTATACGAGACGAAGAACAAGCGCGGCGGCGCGTACTGCAACGGCGGTACGTACTGGACGACGCCCTATGTGCTGCTCAACCACAAGCACAATTACGATGGCATTTCCACGATGTGCCACGAGATGGGCCACGCGATGCACAGCTTCTATTCCAACAAGACGCAGCCCTATGCCAAGGCGGATTACACGCTGTTCGTCGCCGAGGTCGCCTCGACCTGCAACGAGATCCTGCTCGCCGAGCACCTGCTCAAAAAGTACGCCGACAACCGCGCGGCCAAGCTCGTGTTCATCGGCTCGATTCTCGAGCACTTCCGCACGACGGTGTTCCGCCAGACGATGTTCGCGGAGTTTGAGCACAAGGCGCACCAGATGGCCGAGCGCGGCGAGAGCCTGACCAAGGAGAGCCTGTGCAGCATGTACTACGACCTCAACAAGCTCTACTACGGCGGCGCGGTCAAGGTCGACAAAGAGGTGCAGTACGAGTGGATGCGCATCCCGCACTTCTACACGCCGTTCTATGTCTACAAGTACGCGACGGGCTTCTGCGCGGCGGTTGCGCTGGCGCGCGGCATCCTCAGCGGCGACCCGGAGAAGGTCGCGGCGTACCGCAAGTTCCTCTCGCTCGGTGGCAGCATGACGCCCATCGAGGAGCTCAAGGTCGCGGGTGTCGATATGTCCACGCCGCAGCCGGTCTGCGAGGCGCTTGACTACTTCGCCGAGCTGCTGCTCCAGTATCGCGAGCTGCTCGCCGAGGAGGACAAGGCGTGATGATGGAGGGCTACGACGCGCAGGCAGCGGTCGAGTATATCGCCAAAGCCATGCGCAAGGATGGCTTCAAGATGCCGGCGGATGAGCTTACCGCGTTCATCCGCCGGGCCATCGACGCCGATATGCAATATATGGAAGAAACCGGTGTGATCGGCGAGGACGGCCTGATGGGCGACGGCGAATACGACGATGACGACGCGTTCGAGGCTCTGCTCGACGTTTTGGCGGCGGGCATGAGCGACGAGCGCGAGATCGGCATGCTGGCCCAGATGCTGGACAGCTACATGGACGCGCAGCAGGACTTTATGGAAGAAAGCGGCCTGATGCAGGCGGATTGACGCGCGGGGAGAGACACGATGGAAGAGATCATTTTTCGCCAGAGGGACGCGGCCAAGGCATTAAACGGCAAGACATTTCTGCTGGCCGTGGCGTCGGTCGTGCTGCGTCTGGCGCTCGCGCAGATCATCGTCAACCTGCTCATCAAGGCGACGGGCGTTGGGCTCATCAGCATCGCGTTCTACCTGTACGCGATCTGGCTGCTGGTGGGCTTCATGCGCCGCACGGTGGCCAGCCACGTCTACACGCTCAAGCAGGAGACGCTCGTTTTGGAGCGCAGGCTCGGCGACAGCACGACGACCGTCGTCGAGATCCCGCTTTCGAGCATCGTCAGCCTGCGGCCCGTCTACGCGGCGGAGCGGCTCAAGCTCTCCTATAAGCAGGTGACGGTGATCGATCCGGCATGCAAGACGCCTCTTGCCATGCGTGCGGCGTTTTTGGCGAGCCTGTTCTCGGCGCATCTGGCGCGCGTCATTGCGGGCAGGCGCACGGACAGGAAGCTGGGCCATGTCGCCGTCTACGAGGAAAACGGGCGGCGCAAGGCGTGCGTCTTCCGGCCGAACGCGGAGATGTGCGAGGCGCTGGCGGCGGCGATTCCCAAGCCTTTCGGCTTTGACGAGCGGGAAACCGGCGCACGCGACACGTCGCTGATGGGCCGCTCGCTCGAGCGCGCGTTCCCGGCGTATTACGGCTTCGTCGAGCCGCTGGTTCGTCCGGAGGACATCGAGCGCGCGGATGCGGAGATCAAGCGCCAGAAGGACGAGCGCAAGGCGGCCAGGGAGGCCCGCAGCAAGGCCGAAAAGGCACGGCGTGAGGCGCAGAAGACCGCGAAGGAGACCGCCAAAAAGGAAGCCGCCGAGCGGAAAAATCAGAAAAATCAGAAAGATGCGCCCAAGCCCGAGCAGGAGAACCCGCAGGGCGAGCATCGCAGGCGCAGGAACCCGAAGGTTCAATAAAGCGAAGGGAGGGAGACGGGCGTGAAGAAGGCCGTGGCCTGCGCGGTATTGACCGGCGCGCTGATCGTGCTGGGCGAGCCGCACATCAGGCAGGAAATCGCGGACGCCGCCGTCTCCCTGCTTCCCGCCCAAGACGAGCAGGCAGCCGCGCAGCGCAGCGAATACACGCTGCAAATGGGCAGCACGAGCACGGAGGACATGGTCGCCGTGACGCTGTATTACCGCTATGGCGAGACGACTTACCTCGGCGCGCAGCGCGTGATGATGGACATCCGGCGCGAGGAGACGATCGCCATGCGCACGGTGACGCTGCTTGTCGAAGGGCCGGACGCGGCGCGCGAGCGCTTGAGCGGCGTCTTCCCGCAGGGCACGCGCGTGCTGTCGGTCTCCGGCGACGGCAGCATCGCCCACGTCACGCTCAGCGCGGACTTTTTGGGCAGGCCGGACGGCGCGCCCGACGGATGGGAGGACATCGCGCAATGGCGCGAAGAAGCGGCGCTGCGGCGCAGGCTGGGCGTTGAATCCATCGTCGCGGCGCTCACGGAGAACGGGCGCTATCAGCGCGTGCAGATCTACGTCGCCGAGACGGACGATGACGTGCCCCAGCGCATCCCGATGTACATGCTCGACACGGACACGCAGGATGCGAGCATCGTGCTCGCCCCGTGCGGGCGCAACGAGAGCATCCTGCTGACGCCGCAGAAGGTGATGAGCCTGGCGATGGAGGCGTGGAAGGCGCGCGACTGGGCGTCGCTCTATGCGCTGATCGTGCCGGACGAGGAGGGCGAGATGCCCACGATGAGCGAGTTCGAGGCGACGATGCGCGCGGCGGACGCGACGCTGATCGACTACGAGGTCACGCCGGGCAATGTCGACGTGGACGGCACGCGATGCACGGTCGTGCTCGATGCGTCGATCCGCGCGGCGGGCAGCGAGGCGGACATTGCGCGCGAGTCTGTGCCGCTCGTGCGCCGGGAGGACAACTGGGCGCTCGGGTTTGACACGCTGAACGCGCTGATGGTGCGGGACTGAGATAGCATAAACAATGAGCCGTGCGGCGGAGAGGAGGCCGGATTGTGAACATCAAAAAGAGGCTTGCGATGACGGCCATGCTCGCGATGCTGGCGGCTTTACTCGGCGGATGCATGGACTTCGTCGAGGAGCGCGAGATGGAGGATCTCACCGAAATCCCCATTGAAGCGCACGCACAGGCTCTGGCACGGGACGGCTTTGACGAGGTCAGCGCGACGGTGCCGCTGTGGATGCTCGACGAGAGCGGGACGACGCTTCGGCCTGTGCTGCGTGAAATCCGTGCGGCGGGCGTGGAGGCGCTGCCCTATGCGGCGCTCGAGGCGCTGCTGAGCGGCCCCATCGAGGGCGAGACAGGCGTCACATGGCCCGATGTGGGCGAGGGCAGGCCGGCCCGTATGCTGGAAATCTCTGGCGGCGTGGCGACGGTCAACCTGCCCGCACGCGCCCGCGAGCTGCCGCAGGAGACGCTCTACGTCGTGCGCCGCGCGATCACCGGGACGCTGACGGAGTTTTCGCAGGTGAGCTATGTCAATGTGCTCATCGGCGGGCGTGAGGAGGGCCTCGATTTGGGCGGCACGCTGCCGGTCGGGACGCTGACGGCGGATGAGGAGACGAACGCGGCGGCGCAGTACGAGCGGATCATGGCGCAATACCAGAGCGGACAGGAGGCGGCGCTCGTCACGACGCTGTATTTCCCGTCGGCGGACGGCCGGTATCTGCTGCCGGAGGTGCGCACGATCCGCTACGCGAAGCTGACGCCGATCGACTGCCTGTATACGCTGCTGGGCGAGCTGGGCGGCGGCGCGAGCGGCCCGATGACGGCGGCGGAGGTGCCTGCGCCGATGGACTACATCACCGAAATGCCGGAGATCACGCGCACGGAGGACGGCGCATACCGCGCGATTGACATCCGGTTCGATGCGGAGCTCGACGAGGCGCTCACGGGCGCGGGGCTGACGCGCGGCATCTATATCGCGATGCTGACGGACACGCTGATGGGCTTTGTGCCGGGCGTGGAGGGCGTGCGCGTGAGCATCGGCGGGAAGGTTGTCACGTCGCTGGATGCGGCGCAGACGCCCGACGGCATGCCCGTCGAGTTTGCGCAGACGATCGCCACCCGCGCGGATTTTTCGCCCTATTACGGCGCGTTGGCGGAGCTTTACAAGCTCGATCCCGTCAGCGGAAAGCTCGTGCCCGCGCTGTACGCATTAGCGCACGATGCGCAGCACAGCCCGCGCGCGCGGCTCTCGGCGCTCATGGAGCTGGGCCAGCAGACGGGCGAGGCGTGCCTGCCGATGGGGCTGACGGAATCGGACGTGATCGCCGTGCACGTCGGGCAGGATGTGGTCGCTGTGAACCTTTCGAAGGACTTCGCGGGCGCGCTCAGCTCGCTGTCCCCGCGCAGGGAGCGGGCAGCGGTCTACGCGATGGTCAACGCGCTGACGCAGGGGGACGGGCCGCAGCAGGCCGCGTTCTTCTTCGAGGGGCAGCAGGTGCAGACGCTGGCCGGCGGGCTTGAGATGCGCGGCACGTTCATGCGCAACCCGGGATTGGTGGTGAATGAGGATGGATCATCAGGCGTTCTTTGAGGAGCTGAAGGCCGGGACGGTGCGAAACGTCTACCTGTTCAGCGGCCCGGAGGCGCACATCCGCAGGAGCGCGCTGGAGGCGCTTGAAAAAAAGACGCTGATGCCCGGGCTTGAGAGCATGAACCGCACGGTGCTGAGCAATGCGCCGGCGCAGAGCATCATCGAGAGCTGCGAGACGCTGCCGATGATGAGCGATTACAGGCTGATTATTGTGCGGGACTGCGCGCTGCTGGCGGCGGGCAAGGCCAAGGACGAGGCGCAGGAGAGCGCGCTGCTGCTTGACTACATCGGCCATGTGCCGCCGAGCACGGTGCTCGTGTTTGACGCGGGGACGGCGATCGACAAGCGCAAGAAGCTCGCGGCGGCGCTGGCAAAGCTGCCGGGCGCGGTGAGCTTTGAACCGCTTGACGACGTGCAGCTCTACAAATGGATGAACCAGACGCTGCGGCCGATGGGCAAGCGCATGAGCCGCGAGGCGTGCGAGCAGCTGGCGTTCACGAGCGGGCGCGACCTCACGCTGCTGGGCGGCGAGCTGGCCAAGCTGGCGGCCTACGCGGACGGGCGCGAGGAGATCACCGGCGAGGACATTGAAAAGGTCGCCACGCACACGGCGGAGTGTACGGTCTTCGCGATGGTGGACGCGCTGTCCGAGGCGAGGGCGCAGGATGCGTTCCGGCTGCTTAGCGTGCTTTTGAGCGGCGGGGAGCAGAGAATCGGCATCCTCGCGATGATCACGCGGCATTACCGGCAGATGATGTATCTGGCGGCGATGCAGGCGCAGCGCATGCCGCAGGGGCAGATGATGAAGACGCTGGGCGTGCCGTCCTTTGCGATGAACAGGCTGATGCGGCAGGTCGGCAGGCGCACGTACGCGCAGCTGCACGAGCAGGTGGAGAACTGCGTGAAGACGGACTACGACATCAAGAGCGGCCGGATGCGCGAGGACGCGGCGCTCGAGCGGCTGATGCTGCTTCTGATGGCGTCGCAGAACAAATGAAGAACAGACAATCCCTCTTTGCATACGATGAAGCAGGAGGGATTGCTGTATGAAAAAGACAATCGACCGGCAGAGCCTGCCGGATATCGTGTTTCACCCCGCGCTCACGCCCATCGAGGCGGCGATGCTCCCGGCGAAGGAGCCGAAACGGGGCTTCGGCGCGCTGGCGCATGCGCGTGCGAGCTGGCGGCCCGGCGCGGGCAGGAAGCCCATGTTCGCCGTGCGCAGCCCGAAGCTCAAAAACTGGGGCCCGGCGGGGAAATGACGTCAGCGCACGAAGATCTGCGTCATGTAGATGAAGCCCTGCGCGTCCACGGCGATGCCGACGCCGAATTTCTTATAGGATTTGTTCATGATGTTGCGCCTGTGGCCCGGCGATGAGAGGAACGCCGCCTGGCATTTCTCGGCGGTTGCGTGATGGGCGATGTTCTCGCCCGCGGCGTTGTAATCGTAACCGAAGGCGGTCAGCATGGCGCGCACGTCGCCGTACGTGGGCGAGGTGTGGGCGAAATAATGATGGTCGCGCATGTCCTCGGATTTGATGCGCGCGATGCGGCAGAGCTCCGGGTCGAGCGCAAGAGATGGCAAATCATAGCGTGCGCGGTCCAAATTTAGCATATTTCCTGCTACTTGCTCTTGCATAGACAGGGAAGCTGATGTATAATGTGCGACGAGCCGGATATCTTCGGCGGCATGCGCGCCCGCGGCGAATAAGGTCACGACGAGAAGCGCCGCAAGACAACCGGTGACAAACTTGTGCATAAATGTGCCTCCTTGCTTTATCTGGCGATGAAAAAGAACCGGTTCGGGCATAGTGTAGCGCACGCACGGCGCAAACCGCAATCAAATTGGCAGGCCAATGCCATGGAAATATACGTAAATCAGGAGGATGGCCTATGGGCTTTATCAAGTGTCCGAGATGTGAACTCAATTACATCCGTGAGGAGGAGCAGTACTGCTCCGTCTGCAAGCGCGAAATGAAGGGCGAGTCCCACGACGATCCCTTTGAGCTTTGCTCGATCTGCAACGAGAACCCCGTGATGCCCGGCAAGGACGTCTGCCTCATGTGCTACAAGGAGATGAACCAGCAGCAGGGCCTGCGCGTGGATGCCGACGACGACGCTCAGGCGCCCGACGTCTCGCTGGATATGGAGGACGTCAGCGAGATGGAGGAGATCGAGCTGGACGCCATGCCGGAGGATATCCCCTCGGAGATCGGCGAGCAGATCTCCCTCGAGGAGGAGAAGAGCCGGGAGGCCGAGGAGAACGAGGACGAGGACGAAGACGAGAATGATTGAGCGGCGCGAGGTGGGCATTTGAAGATCTTTGCAATCGGCGATCTGCACCTGCCCGGCGGGGACAAAAAGCCGATGGATATCTTCGGCGCGCACTGGGAAAACCACTTCGAGCGCATCTGTGAGGACTGGCGCGCGCGGGTGAGCGGCGAGGACATCGTGCTCATCCCGGGCGATATCTCCTGGGCGATGCAGCTGGACGCGGCGCTTTGCGACCTCGAGCGGATCGCGGAGCTTCCGGGGCGCATCCTCATTTTGCGCGGCAACCACGATTACTGGTGGTCCTCGCTGACGCAGCTGCGCACGAGGCTGCCCCAAAACATGTTCGCCATACAGAACGACGCGTTCGACGCGGGCGAGGCCGTCATCTGCGGCACACGCGGCTGGGCGATTCCCCAGCAGGGCGCCAGCGCGCAGGACGAGAAGCTCTACAACCGCGAGACACTGCGGCTGGATATGTCGCTGGCCGCTGCGGCAAAGATGGCGCAGGGCCGGCCCATCGTGGCGATGATGCATTATCCGCCGCTGCTGCCGGAGACGCTCAAGACCGGCACGGCGTTCACGAGGCTGCTTACGCAGTACGGCGTCTCGCATTGCGTCTACGGCCATCTGCACGGCCCGAGCGTGCAGCGCGGCTTCAGTGGCGTATACGAAGGCGTGCGATACGATCTGGTGTCCTGCGACGCGCTGGGCTTCAGGCTCCGCGAGATCGTCATGGAGCCGGGCGAGACCGCGAACTGAACATCAAACGAAAGGCGTTCCGCGTTGCGGGGCGTCTTTTTTCATGGAAACCGGCGCGGCATACCATGCGCGAAAATCGAATCGAAGGGCGGCTGTCCCCATGCGGGGCGGCTGCTTTTTTGATGCCCGGAAGCGGCGCGGCGGAGGTGCACTTCTCATTTTCGACTGTGGCGGTCGGGGGAGGGCGCGCGGCGGGGACGAGGGTGAAAAAAGGGCTTCGTGGCGGCGAAGGGAGGCCGAAATGCGTGCTTATGCCCATAAAATACGAACATATGTTCTTTTATTACGAAAGTGTGAACAAGAAGCGGACGATTTAGCAAAATCTTCATCCCGAAGGGCTTGAAAAGTGGTGGGAAATGGTGTAAAGTGATGGTTAAAGGGTGTAAAATGGTGGATATGGGAAAGGAGGGTGATCGCGCATGGCACATTGTGCGTTTTCGGGCTCGTACGACCATTCGCTCGACGGCAAAGGCCGCGTGATCATTCCGGTCGCCTTCCGCGAGGAATTGGGCGAAAACTTCACCATCACCGTCAACCCCACGAGAACGGCCATTGCGGTGTATCCGCAGGATGTGTGGGCGGGCGAGCTGGAAAAGCTCTCGCACATCAACCCGATGGACAAGCGCGGCGCACAGTACGTGCGATACAGGATGAGCGTATCGTTCACGGGCAACAACATTGACGCACAGGGGCGTGTGCTGGTGCCCCAAAAGCTGCGCGCCAAGATGGGATTGGCGCGCGACATTGTCTTTGTGGGCATGGGCGACTACATCGAGATCTGGGATGCCGATGCCTATGCGCAGTTTGACGAGCAGGCAGAGGAGAATTTCGACGAGCTGGTGGATTACGTCTACGAGACCTATCCGGGCCGCGAATGAGCGCGGGGACGTAAACGGCAAGCGCGTTGTTCTTGAAGGGAAGGAGCGTGAATACACTGATGACAGGCACGAGGGCTCCGCGAGGAGGCAGAGGACAATACACCGTGGCGGGCAACGCCGCGCGCGCCTTCACGCAGGATCGAGGCGAGACGCAGGAAAAGAAGCTCTACATCGCCGATGTGCCGGCGGGCTCCAGACAGGATGAGCTGCGGGATTTCAACCGCGCCGGTTATCGTGTGTCGCGCCCGTGGCATGAGCAGGAGTTCGAGCTTTTCAACGGGGACGGCACGGCGGCTGTCAGCAGCCCGCTCGTGCGCAAAAAGCCGCAGCCCAAGGCGACGTTCGTCGAGCGCCTGATCGCGCAGGCCAAGCGCGAGAGGCGGGACGCGATCGTCTGCGCCGCGCTGATTTTGGCGATTCTCGTGCTGGGCGTGGCGTGGGGCCAGAAGAAGGTCGAGATGCGCCGCGTGCAGCTGAGCATCCAGATGCTCAACGACGAGACCGTGTCGCTTGAAAAGGAGAGCGAAGGGCTCACACAGCAGATCACGCTGGCGAAGCAGGATGAGCGCATCCGCAACCTCGCCCAGAATGAGCTGCATATGCTGCGCCCGGAGCGCGCCGAGGTACAGACGATCTACATCCAGGCAGAGGACTACGGAGTCAGTGAGCCGGTACAGCATACACAGGAACAGAGGATGAATTGGCTTGACATCCTGCTGGGCCTGCTTGACGTGTTCCATATTGGAGAGTGAGAGGGCTTGCGTTCACCGGGAGCCACCGTACGAAAGCGGATGCTCCTGCTGCTGGGCGCGTTCTTCTTCCTCTTTCTTTGCGTTGCCGTGCGGCTCGTCGATCTTCAGATCTTTAGGGCGCACGAGCTGACGCAGCGGGGCATGAGGCAATGGACGAGAAGCGGCGTCGTCTCCGCGAGGCGGGGCGATATACAGGACAGGGACGGCAGGCTGCTCGCGCAGTCGGTCACAAGCTACATCGTCAGCGCGCGCGTTCGCGACGTGAGCGACCCGGCGGGGTTTGCGCAGGTCGTCGCGCGCGAGCTGGGGCTTGACGCGGCGAGCGTCGAAAAGAAGATCACGGGCAGCAATGCCGCGTCGGTCACAGTCAAGCGGCAGGTCACCCGCGAACAGGCGGACCGGCTGCGGAGCATCCGCGCGGATGAAAAGGACCCGGACAGCGAAAAATTGTCGGGTATCACATTTGACGAGGACGTCAGCAGGTGGTATCCTATGGGGAGCGACCTTGCGCAGGTGCTCGGCCTTTGCAATGTGGACGGCGTGGGCCAGAGCGGATTGGAGCTCGAATACGACGACGTGCTCGCGGGCGAACCGGGGCGCATCGTCGCCGAGGTCGACGCGCGGGCGAAGACGCTGCCCGACGGCGTGACGCTCTACGTGCCCGCACAGCCGGGCAGTACGCTTCGCCTGACAATCGACAGACGCGTTCAGGCGGCTGTGGAGCGCGCGGCGAGGGAATGTGCGCAGGTCAACCAGGCGCGCAGTGTGCAGGCGATCGTCATGGATGTGAACACCGGCGGCGTGCTGGCGATGGCGATCTATCCGGGCTACGACCCGGCGGACCCGCCGCGCGAGGACATCGACCTGCTCAACGAGCGCATGCGCATCACGACGCTGACGGACGTATACGAGCCGGGCTCCACGTTCAAAATGCTGACGGCGGCTGCCGCGATTGACTGCGGGGCGACGAGCCCGGAGGAGGGCTTCTACTGCTCGGGACGCATCACGGTGGACGGAAGCACCGTTCGATGCTGGGGCGCGCCGCATGGGGCCGAGACGATGAAGCAGGCGCTTCAAAACTCGTGCAACCCTGTGTTCACGCAGCTGGGCCTGCGGCTGGGCGCGGAGCGGTTTTACCAATATCTTTACGCCTTCGGGCTGGGGCGCAGGACGGGCATCGACCTTTACGGCGAGTCCGCGGGCATCCTGATCCCCAAAAATAAAGTGAAAAACGTTGACCTCGCGCGAATCGGCTTTGGCCAGAGCGTGGCGGTGACGCCGATGCAGATGATTGCGGCGGCATGCGCCGTGGTCAACGGCGGGCGGCTGATGAAGCCGTATCTGGTGGAGGCCATTCTCGACGAGGACGGAAACGTGCTCGAGCGCACGAAGCCCACGGTGGTGTCAACCCCCATTTCGGCGCAGACGAGCGCCACGATGCGCGAGCTGCTGGGGAGCGTCGTATCCGAGGGCGGCGGCAAGAACGCGAAGATAGAGGGCTGGGCCGTCGGCGGCAAGACCGGCACGGCGCAGATCTATAAGGACGGAAAAATCGAGACGAATTTACATATCGGTTCCTTCCTGGGCTTCGCGCCCGTGGAGGACCCGGAGGTGGCCGTGCTGGTCATCGTGGACGAGGCGCAGGTCAAGCCGGACTACGGCGGAACGACGGCCGCGCCGTTTGCGGCGCAGATCTTTTCGGAGATTCTGCCGCTTCTGCACGTCCCCAAGACCGACGGCAGCGCGCAGCGCGCACAGGTGACGATGCCGGACGTGACGGGCATGAACGTGTCGGACACGCGGGCCATCCTGCGCGAGGCGGGCATCGACAGCGTGACCGACGGCACAAACACGACCGTCACCGGCCAGCTGCCGCCTGCGGGAACGAGCGTGACGGAGGGCTTCTGCGCGATGCTCTACGTCACGGGAAGCGTCGTGCCGGCGGCGCAGGATTACACGCAGGTGCCGGATGTGATCGGACTGCCGATGCGCGAGAGCGCACAGCGCCTGCGGGAATACGGACTTGAATTGGATGCGCAGGGCAGCGGCGTCGCCATACGCCAGAGCCCGGCAGCGGGGAAATATGCCGCTGCGGGTTCTGTTGTGACGGTGACCTTCGAGGAACTGCCGTAGCGGGCGCATGGGACACGAGAAGCGGCCGGGCGCATGGCCGCTGACAGCGATGGAGGAATGACCATGAATCGTGCACAATTGACGGAAAACATGCCCGAGCTGCTGGCCATCACGGGGAACGCGGACACGAAGATCGACATGCTGACGGCGGATTCGCGCGCGAAATGCAGGAACGGTCTGTTCTTCTGCATCCGCGGCGGCAAGGTCGATGCGCATGAGTTCGCGCCTCAGGCCGTCGCCAATGGCTGCACCGCGCTCGTCGTGGAGAGGAAGCTTGACATCGACGTGCCGCAGGTGGTGGTGACCGACGTGCGCGCCGCCATGACGCGCATCGCCAGCGCCTTCAATGGCCATCCCGAGAAGCGCATGAAGCTCATCGGCATCACCGGCACGAAGGGCAAGACGACGACCACGTATCTGCTCAAGAGCGTTTTGGAGGCCGCCGGCATGCGCTGCGGCATCATCGGCACGACGGGCTGCATCGCGGGCACGACCAAGCTGCCCAGCAAGCTCACCACGCCCGACCCGATTGAGATGTTCTCCATCCTGCGCATCATGGCGGATGCGGGCGTGCAGGTCGTGTGCATGGAGGTCTCCGCGCACGCGCTGTACCTGCGCAAGCTGGTGTGCGTGGTCTTTGAGGCGGCGGCGTACACGAACCTGTCGCAGGATCACCTCGACTTCTTCGGCACGATGGAGAACTACTTCGAGGCCAAGCGCCTGCTGTTCTCCGGCCGCATGGTCAAAAACGCCGCGGTCAACGTCGACGAGGAGACGGCGAGACGCGTTTGCGAGGGGCTGACCTGTCCGCTGCTCACGTACGGCATCAGCGGCGAGGCCGACCTGTTCGCGCGCGACATCGAAATCACCGAGAGCGGCGTATCCTTTACGCTGAATCTGCGCAACCTGCATAGGGAGCGCATCCACCTCGTGCTCACCGGCATGTTCAACGTCTACAACGCGCTGGCGGCGGCGTCTTGCGCGCTGATCCTCGGCGTGTCGCTGGATGACATCCGCAAGGGCCTGGAGAGCGTCGTGTCCGTGCCGGGCCGCGTGGAGATGCTGGCGACGGACACGCCGTACCGCATGATTCTGGATTACTCGCACTCGCCGGACGCGCTTGAAAACATCCTGCATACCGTGCGCGAATTCTGCCACGGGCGGCTGATTCTCGTCTTCGGCTGCGGCGGCGACCGCGACAAGGGCAAGCGCCCGATGATGGGCGAGATCGCGGGCAGGCTGGCGGATTACTCGATCCTCACCAGCGACAACCCGCGCTTTGAGGACCCGATGGACATTCTTGCCGCGATTGAGAAGGGAATCAAGCCCACGGGCGCGAAATATGAAGTGATCGAAAACCGGCGCGAGGCAATCCGTCAGGCGATGGAAATGGCCGTGGGCGGCGATATCGTCGTGCTCGCCGGCAAGGGTCACGAGACGTATCAGGACATCGCCGGCGTCAAGCATCCGTTCGACGAGAAGGTCATCGTCGGCGAGATTCTGGAGGAAATGAAGCTGGAGATGGGCGACTGACGCGCCTTGCAACAAACTGCTCCGGCAGAAAAATCGGAGGAATGGACGATGCAAAGGATGATGATCGCCCTGCTGATCGCATACGCGGCGGGGATTGTGATGGGCAAGCTGCTGCTGCCCGTTCTGCATAAGCTCAAATTCGGCCAGAACATCTATGAGCTCGCGCCGGAGGCCCACAAGAAAAAGCAGGGCACGCCGACGATGGGCGGCCTCGTCATCGCGGCGGCGGCGATCGTCGCGACGCTTGTGATGAATGACTATTCCGGGCCGCTGGCGGCGAACCGCGCGATTGCGATTCTGATCATGGCGCTGGGCAACCTGTGCATCGGCTTCGCGGACGATATGACCAAAATCCGCCGGGGCAAGAACGGGGGCCTTACGCCCAAGCAGAAGATGTTCTTCCAGACGATTCTGGCGCTCGCGTTCTCTGTGTATTGCTACATGCACGAGCTGGTCGGCTCGGTCATCGACGTGCCGTTTTTGCATGTCAAGTGGGATCTGGGCATCCTGTACATCCCGATCATGATGTTCATCATCGTCGGCACGACCAACAGCGCGAACCTGCTTGATGGCCTTGACGGCCTGCTCACCAGCGTGTCGCTCGTCGATTTTGCGACGCTGGCGGTGCTCGCGGGCGTCATGGGCATGACGGACATCGGCGTGGGCTGCGCGGCCCTGTGCGGCGCGTGCATGGCGTTTTTGGCGTATAACGCGTACCCGGCGAAGATGTTCATGGGCGACACGGGCTCCATGTTCATCGGCGGCGCGGTCGTGGCGGCTGCGATGCTGATGGGCGAGCCGCTGATCCTGGTGCTCATCGCGTTCTGGATGCTGATGAGCAGCCTGTCGGTCATGATTCAGGTGACGTATTTCAAGCACACGGGCGGCAAGCGCATCTTCAAGATGTCGCCGATCCACCATCACTTTGAGCTCTGCGGCATGCACGAGACAAAGATCGTGTCGATGTACATGATGACGACGATCGTGCTGTGCGTCATCACGGTGCTCGGCGTGCTGTGACGGACAAAGACCGCGAGGATGCGGAACACAAACGGAGGTTAGATCCCGATGAAGGTGAAGGATAAGCGCATCATGGTCTGCGGCATGGCGCGCAGCGGCATCGCAGCGGCGAAGCTGCTTTGCGAGCTGGGCGCGGTCGTGACCATCAGCGATTTGAAGAAAGAGGAGGATTTCGGCGATCAGCTGAAAGAACTGCACACGTTTGGCTGCAAGTTCGCGCTGGGCGAGGCGCCGGACGCGTACCTTGAGGCGCAGGATATGCTCGTCATCAGCCCGGGCATCGCGTGGGCCAAGCCGTTCGTGCAGAAGGCCATCTCGATGGGCATCGAGGTCATCGGCGAGCTCGAGCTGGGTGCGAGGCTCTCGCGCGGCACGCTGGTCGCCATCACCGGCACAAACGGCAAGACGACGACGACCACGCTGGTGGGCGAGCTGTTCAAGGCCACGGGCCGCACGACGCACGTCGTGGGCAACATCGGCTACCCGATCACCGCGACGGCAGGCATCAGCAAGGATGACGACGTGACCGTCGCGGAGGTCAGCTCCTATCAGTGCGAGGGCATCAGCACCTTCCACCCGAAGGTCGGCGCCGTGCTCAACATCACCGAGGACCACATCGTGCGCCACGGCAACATGGAGACCTACATCGCCATGAAGCGGCGCATCTTCGCCAACCAGACCGCGCATGACGTCGCCGTCTTCAACTGGGACGACATGACCTGCCGCGAGATGGCCAAGGGCCTCAAGAGCCACGTCGCGTGGTTCTCGCGCAGGGAGAAGGTGCCCTACGGCGCGTATGCGATGGACGGCTACATCATCCTGAATATGGGCGAGGTCGAGCAGGCCGTCTGCCGCTGCGACGAGGTGTACATCCCCGGCCCGCACAACCTTGAAAACGCGCTGGCCGCCGTGGCGATCACGGGCGCGCTGGGCGTGCCGTGCGAGACGATGCGCGATGTGCTGCGCACGTTCAAGGGCGTGGAGCACAGAATCGAGACCGTGCGCACGCTGGACGGCGTGACATGGATCAACGACAGCAAGGGCACCAACGTCGACTCGACGCAGAAGGCGATTGCGACGATGACCGCGCCGACCGTGCTGATCCTCGGCGGCAGCGACAAAAAGGTGAGCTTTGACCCGCTGGCCGACACGATCAAGGACGTGCCGCTGATCGAGCATTGCGTGCTCATCGGCGACACGGCGGAGCAGATCCGGGCGGCGCTCGAGCGCGTGGGCTACACGAGTTACAGCATGACGGGCTACGACTTTGACGCGTGCATCGCCGAATGCAGGAAGCTGGCCAAGGCGGGCGGCAACGTGTTGCTCTCGCCGGCGTGCGCGAGCTTTGACATGTTCACCGATTACGAGAACCGCGGCAAGGTCTTCAAGGACAAGGTCAACGCCCTCGTCTGACGGCATGCGGCTGCAAATGAGATATCCGATACGAATGAAGCGGCGCAGTCTTTTATGGCTGCGCCGTGTAAAATTTTATGGATTTTTGCAGCCGGAGGTGCTAAAATGATAAACGGGCATGCCGCGAGGAAAACGGCTGTGCGCCGCACGTGCGACGCGACGATCGTGCTGCTGATGGGGCTGCTTCTGCTCTACGGGCTGGTGACGCTCTTCAGCGCGACGTATTACCAACGCACGGCGGCAGGCGACCCGCTCTCCGCCGTCAAAAAGCAGCTGATCGGCGTGGGGCTGGGCGCGGCGGCGTGCGTCGTGCTCTCGCGCGTGCCATACCGCATATACAGACGGCCCAAGGTGATGCTGACGCTGCTGGCCGCGGCGTTTTTGCTGCTTATTCTGGTCATCATCCCCGGCATCGGCAGGAACGTCAACGGCTCGCGGCGCTGGCTGGGCATAGGCGGGCTGAGCATGCAGCCGTCGGAATTTGCCAAATACGCGATGGTCATCTTCATGGCCGGGGCGCTTGACAGGCGGGCGGAGGAGATTGGGCGGCTGTTTGCCGGCGTGGTGCCGCTGCTGATCGTGCCGGGCGTCATGTTCCTGCTGATTCTCGAGCAGCCGAACCTGTCGACCGGAGGAAGCATATTGATCTGCGCGCTGGCGATGCTGTTCTGCGCGGGGCTCAGGAAGCGGCATCTGGCGCTGCTCGGCGTGTGCGGCATCTGCCTGGGCGGATTTTACGCGTGGAGCGCGCCGTACAGACGCGAGCGCCTGCTCTCGTTTACGGACCCGTTCGCCAAGATGAGCGACGAGGGCTACCAGCTCTCGCAGTCGCTGATCGCGCTGGGCTCGGGCGGGCTGTTTGGAAACGGCCTTGGCGAGGGCAAGCAGAAATTCGCGTATCTGCCGTATCCCGAATCGGATTTCATATTCGCCATCGTGGGCGAGGATTTCGGGCTGGCGGGTTGCCTGGCGGTGCTTTTGCTGTTCGCGGCGTTCGTGTTCGCCGGGCTGCGCGTGAGCGTGAACTGCCGCGACCGCTACGGCTGTCTGCTGGGCGCGGGCATCACCTCGATGATCGGCCTGCAGGCGTTCATCAACATGGGCGTGGTCACGGGCATCCTGCCCACGACGGGCCTGCCGCTTCCGT
>CALVTQ010000162.1 GCA_944362695.1 uncultured Clostridia bacterium | reverse complement strand
CGGTGTCGACGCGCCGGCCGTGATCGCCACGCGGTCATTGCTTTTGATGATGCCGCACGGCAAATCCTCCGCCGTCTCCACCTGAATGGCCCTTGCGCAGCGCTTTTTGCAGGTCTCAAGCAGCCTTTGGGTATTGGAGCTGTTCCTTCCGCCGACGACGACCATCACGTCTGCCTCGCGCGAGAGCCTCTCGGCCTCCTGCTGGCGCTGGCTCGTCGCCGCGCAGATCGTCATGTGCACGGTCAGCTCGGCAATCTGGCTTTTGAGCACGGCGAGCACCTCTTCAAAGCGCTCGCGCCGGATCGTCGTCTGCGCCACGACCATCGCCCGGCCCGGCAGGCTCGCTTCCTCGGCGGCCTTCCTGTCCGGCAGGATGAACACCGGCCCATGCGCCCAGCCCGCGATGCCGATGACCTCGGGATGCTTCGCCTCGCCGATGATGATGACCGCGTCGCTCTGCGCGCTGTAATCGCGCACGAGCTGATGGATGTGCGCCACATGCGGGCAGGTCGCGTCGATGACGGGGATGCCCATCGCCTCGCAGCGCGCGTAGACGTCGGGCGTCACGCCGTGGCTTCGGATGATGACGGTCTGACCCGGCTGCACGTCCTCAAGGCTCTCCACGCTCCGGATGCCCGCAGCCTCCAGCCGCGCGACCTCCTGCGGATTGTGGATCAGCGGCCCCAGCGTCACGCAGGGGAGCTGCCTGTCCGCACATTCGAACGCCTTGTCTACCGCGCGCCGCACGCCGAAGCAGAAGCCCGCGTGCTGACCGATCGTCAATTCCATACGCACCTGACCCGTCAGGCTCGTCTTATTTCCCTTGTTATATGCGCCGACAAGGTATGACGAACCCTATTCTCCTTTTCCCCATCTTTATTAGTTCTAGGCTTGTCGTGATATTCCTGCTAATTCACGATATTTTTTTGAAATTTTTGTGTAAAAGTTGAGCGATGCGCTCAAAGCGTCCCGTTTTCCTGCGCATCTTTCGCGGGCGGGAGCGATTTGCCGCCGGACAGGCGCGCGAACTCCGCCTCGATGCGGCGCGTCAGCTCGTCGCAGGCCGTCTTGTTCATGCGCCCGGCGCGAAGGTCGGCCATCTCCACCGGCTCGCCCACGGTCACCAGCATCCTGCGAAACGGCTTGTAATTGCCGTCGATGTACACAGGCACCACGTCGCAGCCGCCCTTGAGCGCCATCAGCGACGCGCCGCCCAGCAGCGGGAGCATGTGCCCGGTCTTCGAGCGCGTGCCCTCCGGGAAGATGCCCAGCGTGTCGCCGTCCTTGATGACGCCCATCGCCGTGCGCACGGCGGCCATATCCATGTTGCCGCGGTCGACCGGGAAGCCGTGCACCTTGGTGAACAGCCAGCCGAGGATCTTGTTGTTCCACAGCTCCTTCTTGCCCATGAAGTGGATCTCGCGGTCCATCGCGCAGATCGCCAGCGTCAGCGGGTCAAGGATGCACTGGTGATTGCCCATCAGCACGCACGGCACGCCCTTGGGGACGTTCTCCTTGCCCACGATCTTCATGCGGAACACGGTCTTGGCCAGCGCCCAATACAGCGCGACGATGATCGTGTAAAGCGGCGTGCGCTTCTTCTTTTCGGCGAGCGCCTGATTATTGCTTTCCATACACGTCCTCCACAATGCCCACGATGGCCGCGACGACCTCATCGATCGTCATGTTCGTGGTGTCAAGCAGCACGGCGTCCTCCGCCTGGCGCAGCGGGTCGGTCTCGCGGCTCATGTCCTGCCTGTCGCGCTGGTTGAGCTCCGCGAGCACGGTCTCATACGGCGTATTGTCGCCCTTCTCCATCTGCTGCACGTAGCGCCGGCGGGCGCGCTCCTCGGCGGTGGCGGTCAGGAAGATCTTGACCGGCGCATCCGGCAGCACGTTGGTGCCGATGTCGCGTCCGTCGATGAGCATATCGGCGGTCTTCGCCAGCTCGCGCTGGGCCGCAACCATGCGCCTGCGCACGGCGGGCCACTTGGAAACCGCGCTCGCCGCCAGCGACACCTCGCCCGTGCGGATCAGCCCGGTCACGTCCTCCTCGCCCAGCATCGTCTTCTGCGCGCCGTCCGCGTACTGCACGCGCACATCGGCGCTCTCGCCCGCCCTGGCGATGGCCTCGCCGTCGGTCAGATCCGCGCCGCTGCGCAGCACGTGCAGCGCATATGCTCTGTACATCGCGCCCGTGTCAAGGTGCAGAATCCCCAGCTTCGCCGCCACGAGATCGGCGATGGAGGATTTGCCGGAGCCCACCGGGCCGTCGATGGCGATATTCATCGGTCGTTTTGCCTTATCCATAGTGCTTACGGGGGCAATGCGCCCCTCCCCTTCCTGCTTTTCTTTTTCTATTATACGCCACAAACCGCCCTTTCTTCAACCCTTCGCCGGAAATTGGGCGTTAAACTCCACTCTTGCGTCAAATTTCGTCAAAATTCGCATATTGCACACCACATATGCGCGAAATATCGCGTTTTAGCCCCCACTTTACCCCATTCCCATTCTGTGCTATAATGAGGGCGCGAGCAATTCGCAATTTCCATTCGAGGAGGTCAGGATTATGTATTCCTTCCAAAGCGGCGGCACAGCGCGCAAGTCCAAACACAGGATTCGCGTGCTTTCGCTGATCATATTCATTCTGGTGATCGCCCTTGCCGGCGTGAGCTTTGCCTACTTCCAAAGCCGCGCCGTCAGCAACACCGTGGGCGAGGCGCTGATGATGCGCGCGACGAGCGAGGCATCCGAGGCGCGCTCCGTGGTCTACCGGCTCACGCAGACAAGCGGCAGCAACACCGAATCCCTTCTGGCCATGATCCGCTCGCACATCTACGCGCTGCAATGCCTCAACCAGCTCGCCGCCAACATTTACGGCCCGGACATCGTGCTCGCCGACGCACAGATGCTCGCCGGGTGCATCACCACGCTCGACGAGTGTCAGACGCGCCTGCAGACCGGCGGCGTGCTCACCGACCTGACCGCGCAGCTTCGCGACCAGGTCGAGGCCCTCGTCGCCACGTTCTCCGAGCAGACGCTCTCCGAGCAATCCGCCTCATGACACGCGCGCCGTCCGGGATGACCGGGCGGCATTTTTTCGCGCACAAAAGGGGGCTTCCCGCGCAGGAAAGCCCCTTTGTTTATGGCAAAATTACGCGCAGAGCGCCACGATGGCGTAGGCGTAGATGCGCGCCGCCTTGTAAAAGCTCTCGATGGAGATGCTCTCGTCGGCCTGATGCTCCAGCTCCAGATCGCCCGGGAACATCATGCCGAAGGCCACGCCCTCCTTGAGATGGCGGGCATACGTGCCGCCGCCGATGGCAAACGGCTTGCTGTCCGTGCCGGTGATCGTGTTGTAGACGTCCATGAGCTTGACGACGAGCTCGCTGGACTCCGGCACATGGTGCGGCTTGCTCGCGTGCGCCGGCTCGAGCACATAGCCCGCCGGAGCGAGGCGCTTGGCGACGGTCGCCTGAATCACGGCGTCGTCGAAGAACACCGGATAGCGGCAGTCAAACGTCACCTTGATCTCGCCATTGCCCGCGTTGAGCAGGCCGAGGTTGATCGTCAGCGGGCCGGAGACCGCGTCGCAGCCCGCGATGCCCAGGCCCTCGCCCGCGCTGCCCTCGCAGGTCGCCGCGTGCACAAGCGCCACGGCCTCGCCGCCGATGCCCAGCTTCGCCAGCACAGCAAGCAGCATCTTCGCCGCGTTCTTGCCCTTGTCCGGGGTGCTCGCGTGCGCCGGGACGCCGGTCACGGTCAGCTTCGTATTGCCGTCCACGAGTTCGGTCTCGATGGCACAGTCCTCGTCCTCCACGTCAAACGCTTCGGCGGCATCGGCGCGCAGGTCGCCCGCGAGCACGGCCACGGCTGTACCCGGCACGACGTTGGCGCGCGTGCCGCAGGCGATGGAGATCAGCCTGTCATCGGTCATCGGCGCGGTCAGGTTCATCTGCATGATGCCCTTCTCGGTGTTGATGAGCGGGAAGTTGGCGTCCGGCGAGAAGCCCTTCTGCGGCAGGCCGATCTTCTCCTCGTAGTACTCGAGGTCCTGCATGCCGCACTCCTCGTCGCAGCCCAGAATCAGGCGGCAGCGGCGGCGCAGCGGGATGCCCGCATCCTTGACGGCCTTCATGGCGTAGAGCGCGGCGACCGCCGGGCCCTTGTCGTCGCTCGTGCCGCGTCCGATGATGCGGCCGTTCTCGACCGTCGCGCCGAAGGGCTCGTAATGCCAGCCGTCGCCAGCGGGCACGACGTCCAGATGCGCCAGCACGGCGATCACGTCCTCGCCCTCGCCGATCTCCGCATCGCAGCAGTAGCCGTCCACATCGCGCGGCTCCAGGCCCAGCGCGCGGATGTCCTCCATCGCGGTGTCCAGCGCGCGGCGAACCTCTGCGCCGAACGGGGCATTGTCGGCGCTGCGATCGGCGCGCACGCTCGGCACCTTGATCCAGCGCGCAAGGGTGTTCAGCATATCGCCCTGCATCGCGGCAATCGCCGCATCGAGCTTCGCATTGTATTCCATGGAAACGTCTCCCTTCCTATTATATATGGCTTACGCCAGCAACATCGCCAGGCGCTCGAGCGCCTTTTCAAGCTGCGCGCGCGGGCAGGCGATGTTCAGGCGGATGAACCCGCGGCCATGCTCGCCGAAGAACAGGCCGTCGTTGACCTTGACATGCGCGGCGAGGATGCGGCGCATCAGCTCCTCCTGCTCCAGGCCCAGCGCGCGGCAATCCAGCCACATCAGATACGTCGCCGCCATCGGGGTGACCTTGATGCGCGGCATGTGCTCCGCGATGTACTGCACCGTAAAGTCGTAGTTGTCCTTGATGTACGCCACAAGGCCGTCGAGCCAGTCGTCGCAGGCCGTGTACGCCGCGCGCGTCGCCGCGAGGGCAAACGCATTGCCGCAGGTCACGCCCGCCGCCGCCATCTCGTCCTTGATGGCCTTGCGAATCCCGGCATCGCGGCAGACGATGGCGCTCTGCTGCAGGCCCGCGACGTTGAATGTCTTGCTCGCGGCGCAGAGCATCACGGCGACGTCGTCCGCGCCCGGCACGTGCATGATCGAGGTGTGCTTCGCCGGGGCGAACACGAAATCGCTGTGAATCTCGTCGACGATGACCTTCGCGCCGTATTCATGGCACATATCGACGATCGTCTTGAGCTCCGCCTCCGTCCAGACGCGGCCGCAGGGGTTGTGCGGCGAGCAGAGGATCATGGCCTTCGCCTCGCCGGAGGCGAACTTCTTGCGCATATCCTCAAAATCCATCTGCCAGACGCCGTTTTCGTCCTGATGCAGCGGACTCATGACGAGCTTGCGGCTGTTGAGCGTCGGGGCGGTGTAGAACGGGGCATACACCGGCGGATTGACGAGCACGCCGTCGCCCGGCTTTGTCGTCACGCGCACGGCCATGCGCAGGCCCGTGACCACGCAGGGGCTCATGATGACATCGTCCGGCGTGAGCTTCACGTCGTGGCGGCGCGCCCAGAAATCGCACAGCGCCTGGCTGTCCTCCACGCCGGAGTGGGTGTAGCCCCACGTGTCGCGCGCGAGCACACCGGCCAGCGCCTCCTTGATCGCGGGCGCGCTGCGGAAGTCCATATCCGCCACCCACATGGGGATCATATCCGGGTCGCCGTGCGTGGCGATCATGCCGTCCCATTTCTCGCTGTCCGTGCCGATGCGGTTCACACCCGCGTCGAAATACGCCTTGTCAAAAACCATATCAAAGAGCCTCCTTTGTTTTTTGCGAATTTGAGGATGCGCAGCCAATGAACACCGGCAGCGCGCATATGAAGGGATACAGATACCGTCCCTGCATCACCGGGCCAAGCAGATATGTGCCGTAGAGCAGCACCGCGACAAGCAGCACGCCCGCGCCCGTCCAGTTTCCGCGATACACCGTGCGCAGGAAGAGCGCCAGCAGCAGCCAGAACACCGCACCGCAGTTGAACAGCAGCCGGATCACCGGGATGTCGTCCGCACCCGTCTCGTACAGCCCGAAGCGGATCACGCGGCGAAGCTGTGCAAAGCGCGCGGGCTGCACCATCGGCGGCTTGCCGTATGGCGCGGTCAGCACGCCGTTCTGCAGGCCGACCTCGATATACGGCGCGGCGACGTGATACTCGCCGTAGGGATACAGCGAGGGCAGCGCGAGATTGAGGAATGCGTCGAGGTAGATGTTCGGGCATTGCCTGCCCACGCTCAGATACAGCTCGGTCATCTCGCCGAATTTCTCCTTGAAGACCTCCGGCTTGATGTTGTTTTTCACGGGATCGGAGACCGTCGGCTCGTACATGCCATACAGGCCGGGGCCGAAGACCTCGTCAAGCAGCGCGCGCTGTTCCTCGTCAAAGGCCTCCGGCGCGAGCAGGCGCGCACGCGCAAGCTGCTGAATCGGCACGGAGAACATCTCCACGACGCTGCCCTCCGACGCGTTGACGGCCTTCGCCAGCGCCGCATTGCCGCCATAGCTGAGCACGCAGCACACCAGCGCCGCAATGCCCAGCCTGCGCATATGCTTAAAGCACAGCAGCAGCACGGCCCAGACCGCCATCGCGTAGATCATGTTGTTGCGGAACATGCAGGCCATCGCGCCGGAGATCACGAGGATCACGACGCTGCGCCTGCGCTTGCCGCCGCAGATGGT
This sequence comes from uncultured Clostridia bacterium, assembly GCA_944362695.1. Taxonomy (GTDB): domain Bacteria; phylum Bacillota; class Clostridia; order Christensenellales; family Aristaeellaceae; genus Ventricola. The sequence goes on along the minus strand of CALVTQ010000162.1, from coordinate 4,150 downwards.
CATCTCCGCCGCGTGCGCCACGAACAGGCCGAAAAACGCCGCGAACAGCCCGTCCTTCGTGCAGTTGCTCGCGAACGCCATGTGCGCGGGATACAGGCAGAAGAACGCCGTCGCGAGCCGCGCCGCCCTGCGCGAGAAGCTGCGCGATATGCTCGAGCACAGCAGCGAGAAGCACCCCGCCATGACCAGCATCGAGATCACGCTGTACACCGCCGCGCACTTTTCCAGCGAGCCGAGCGCGTCATACAGCGACAGGCAGAAGCCCAGCAGCAGTGTGTGCGCCAGCGGATGGAACACCGTGTATTCCCCTGTGACGTGCTGGAACGTCTGCCTCTGCGTGTCATAGGCGAATGTGCCGGGATATTCGATCAAAAACAGCGGCACGAAGCTCATGAAGATGAGCACGAACGCGCCGAACGTGAAAAACGGCTTCTTCGGCTCCGCTGCGGGCGCCTTGAGCGGCAGACGCACGCGCATGAACGCCCAGAGCGCCGCCAGCGCCACCGGGAGCGCCGCCGCAAACCGCAGCCACGTCGCCGCCCATGCCGTCGAGCCCGTCTCGTCGATCTGCGACCCGAGCGCAAAGAGCAGCGCATAGACGAGCGCGCCCGCGATCACGACCGCCGTTTTCCTCGCCCTGCCGCCGGACGCGGCCTTGCCTGTGAGGGTCATATCATTCTCCTTACTTCTCGTCTCTGTCCGCCCCGCCGCGCGCCATCGCCGTAAAGAACGCCGGCAGCCCGCACATGAACGGATAGGTATAGCGTCCCTGCATCACGGGGCCGAGCAGATACGTCCCCCAGAGCAGCACGGCCAGCAGCAGCGCGAAGAACCGCTTCCAATCGCCGTTGTAGGCCGTGCGCAGCCACAGCGCGCCCAGCAGCCAGTAGATCACGCCCGTGTTCAGCAGCCAGCGCACGAGCGGCACGTCGTTTGCGCCCGTGCCAAACAGCTCGCCGCGAAGCCACGCGCGCGCCTGCTCAAAGCGCCGGGGCTGGACGATCGGGTCCTGAAGGAACGGATCGGAGAGCACGTTGGTGCTCATGCCGACCTCGATAAACGGCTGCGTCGCCGGATAGCTGCGATACGGATAGAGCCCGGGGAGCGCCATGTTCAAAAACGCATCGAGATACAGCCCCGGCTGCTGCGCGCCGGCATTCAAATACATGCGCGCAATCTCGCCCGCGTTCGCCTTGATGTAGTCCACGCGAGCGTTTCCCTTGACGGGATCGGCGATGTCCGGCGTGTAGAGCGCGTCGAGGTCGCCGTCGATCATCCCGTCCAGCAGCTCGCGCTGCTCCGCCGTGAACGTCTCCGGCGCATAGCGGTTGACCCGCGCCAGCTGCTGAAGCGGCACGGAGAGCATCTCCGCGAGGCTGCCGCCGTCCGCATGCAGCGCCGCCTTGAGCCCCGCGTTCGCGCCCGCACCGATCACGATGCCCGCCAGCGCCAGCGCGCCGAGCCTGCGCAGACTCCCCCGCCCGATAAGCATCAGCAGCGCCCATACGCCCATCGCGTAGATCATGTTGTTGCGGAACATGCACGCCAGCGCGCCCGCGAAGACCAGCAGGCCGCACCGCCCGCGCGAAAGCCCGCCGGTCAGCACGCACTCGACCGCCAGCGTCATAAACAGGCAGAACAGCGCCGCGAACAGGCTGTCCTTGGTGCAGTTGCTCGCAAACGCCGTATGCGGCGGATACAGGCAGAAGAATACCGTCGCGATGCGCGCACCCGTGCGTCCCACGCTGCGCGATATGCTCGCACACGAGAGCGCAAACAGCCCCGCCATCGCCAGCATCGACACCCCGCTGTACAGCGCCGCGCCCAGCTCCAGCTTGCCCAGCGCCAGGCCCGCCGTCAGGCACACGCGCATGAGCATCGTGTGGATCAGCGGATGGAACGCGCTGTATTCGCCGGTGGCGATGTAGGTCGCCTGCGTGCGCACGTCGTACATGAACGAACCGGGATACTCGATCAGAAACACCGGCACGAAGCTGGCAAAAATCAGGCAGAACGCGCCGAATGTGCAGAATTTCCTTGGGGACACGGCCTGCGGCGACGCCTTGTGCCACAGGACGGTCACATTTATCACGCCCAGCAGCACGAGCGCCGCGACAGGATATGCCACGGCAAACCGCCGCAGTGTCAGCCCCAGCTGCGTCGCGCCGCTCTCCTCGATCTGCGAGCACAGCGCGTAGAGCATCGCATACGCCAGCGCACCCAGCAGCACGACCGCCGCTCTGCGCGCCTTCGCGCGGGGCGTTTCTTCCTTATATAATGTCACACCCTGCATTCGATGATCCAGTAGCCTCCCTCCCGCTCGATGACCTCGGCCCTGGCGTACAGCTCTTTTAAGAACTTGAGCGCACTGGGCGCGCCCTGCTGCTTGCGGATGACCAGATACAGCCGCCCGCCGGGACGAAGGTGCTTCTTCGCGTCCTCAAACATGCCGTAGATCACGCTCTTGCCCGCGCGGATGGGCGGGTTGGTGATCACGGCGTCAAAATCGCCGTCGATGTTCGAAAAGCCGTCGGAGAGCACGGTCTTGGCGCTCATGCGGTTTTTTTCGACATTGCGCACGGCGAGGCTCAGCGCGCGCTCGTTGACGTCGGCCATCGTCATGGTGACGTTCGGGTGCGCGGCGAGGGTCATCACCGTCATCGCGCCCCAGCCGCAGCCCATGTCCAGCACATCGCCGGAAAGGTCGTCCGGCAGACTGCGGCACAGCAGCTCGCTGCCGGGGTCGACGTGCTGCTTTGAGAACACGCCCGCGTCCGTGTCAAACGCCAGCACGCGCCCGGCAAACACCGCGCGGAAGGAGCGCTCCTCGTGCGCGCTCTCGGGGCTGGCCGTAAAATAATGCTCAGGCATTTTCTTCCTCCCGATCCTCCTGTTCAAGAAGCGAAACTTCCTCGTCCGTCATCTCGCGCCACTCGCCCGGCGCAAGACTGCTGTCCAGCGCGAGCGCGCCGATCTTCTCCCTTTTGAGATAGGTCACCCTTCGCCCGCGCGCGGCGAACATGCGCTTCACCTGATGATAGCGCCCCTCCGTCACGCGCACGCGCGCCTCGCTCTCATTTTCGCCGCTGCGCACGATATCCAAAATGGCGGGCCGGGCGTCGAATTCGCCGTCGGCGTCGTCAATGTGCAGCCCCGCAGCAAACGCGGAGACGTCCTCGCCGGTAAGCGGGCCGTCCACGCGCGCAAAATACACCTTGCCCACGTCGTGTCTGGGCGATATGATCCTGTGGGCGAGCTGCCCGTCGGATGTGATGATGAGCAGGCCCTCCGTGTCCTTGTCAAGCCGTCCCGCGGGCATGCAGCCCATCGCCGCGTAGAGCGGGGGCAGCAGATCCATGACGGTCTTCTGTTTTTTGTCGCGCGCCGCGGTCAGCACGCCGCCGGGCTTGTTCATCATCACATGGCGCACGGATTTATAGACGAGGGGCCGTCCGTCGAGCGTCACGCTCTGCTTCGCCGTGTCGATTTGGCGGCCCGCATCGCGCTCGGGCATGCCGTCCACGGCAACGCGGCCCGCGCGGATGATATCGCGCACCTGCGTTCTGGTGCCCTCGCCCAGCGCCGCGAGCAGCTTGTCAAGGCGCATCACGTCCTTCACGGCCAGCCCTCCTTTTTTCGGCATATCCGGGAATTTGCCCCGCCTGCATAACGCGGCAATCCACCGCGTATCATTATAACGCACAATTGATGGTTTTGCAATCGTTCGCGCGCAGGGCTTTTTCCCGCCTTTACGCACACTTACGCGGATTTTACACCGTCTTTTCACGGCGATCCTCCGCACGAAAATGCGCACGTATGACAATCGTTTGTCAATCACCGCCTTTTCGAAATAGCGGGACAAAATCCGCCCGCGTGGACATGTGATGCTCAAAAACTGAAAAAAGTTTCCTTCCGTTGATGAAAACATCACATGAATTTGCTTTTCCTTTTGCGCAGATTATGTTATAATGACGTCAAGTGGATCGGTGGGCAGGCATGCGTCCCGCGCTCGCCCGCCCTTTCCCGACCGGGCCGATTCGGCACGAGAAACCCAATATCACAGGAGTGTGTTCACAATGAGGAAAAAGCAATGCGTTGCCATGCTGCTGGCGGGCGGCCAGGGCAGCCGCCTGGGCATCCTGACCAAGAA
>CALVTQ010000161.1 GCA_944362695.1 uncultured Clostridia bacterium | reverse complement strand
GAGAACCGAAAACCAGGAGCGGGAAATCTCTCTCCCGGCACTGGATAAAGGCATAGATATTCTGGAAAGGCAGATGAAGAAGCTGCGCACGCGGCTGGGACGCGATCTTCGCAAGAAGCCGCCTGTGATGGAGGCCCCCGCCGACATCGGCGAGGAGGCCGACGAGGAACCCGAGAAGGTCATCCGCGTCAAGCGCTATGCGGCAAAGCCCATGAGCGTGGAGGACGCCATCCTTGAAATGGACCTTCTGGGACACAGCTTCTACATGTTCAACAACATCGAATCCGGCATGGCCGCCACGGTCTACCGCCGCAAGGATGGCGGATGCGGCCTGATCGAGATCGAGAGCCTGTAAACAAACGCGCGAGGCGATGAAACCGGGTTTCACGCCGAAAAGACGAACGCGCGCCGCTTGAAGACGTGAAGCGGACACAGGCCAAAGGACAGGAGTGATGCCAATGAACAATCCGGCGATAAAATGGGTGGCGGTCATCGCGGCTGCCGCGCTGGTCATCGTGCTCGCCGTGATCTTCATTGTCAATGACGCGGACAAGCAGGACAGCGCGGGAGAGCCCGCCGCGGCCGCCACCGAAGCACCGACCCAAATCACCGCACAGCCCCGCAGCGACAGCAATGAGGCGCAAAGCGATGAAGACGCGCAAGAGGATTTATATGAAGGCGCGCTGGCGGGCTTAACCGAAGAAGAGATGGGTAAGCTGGCAATGGCAGAGGAAAATTCATCTGAACGTGAAGACGACAGCGGAGCTGAAACCCCTCTCGACTGAGGACGCAAAACCATGGGAACGACGGTTCCCGACGTGCGCGGGTGCGCACGCAGCAGGATAAAGAGACACGGGCGGGCATGGCCGCAGAAAGAAGCATGCAGAGCCCGAAGCATAAAAAGTGCATACAGCTTTCCCTCGCAAAGGATGCGGGGGAAGGCTTTTTTCATAAAAATCAAGCAATGACTGAATTTTACGCACAAACACACAGTTTTTTGCAAAAAATTGAAAAAAGCAGTTGACAAAACCGCGTTCATCGTGTATTATATATTTCGTCGCCGCGCTCGACACAAAAAAAGCGATGCGGCGGCGCCAGCTAGGGAGCATAGCTCAGCTGGGAGAGCATCTGCCTTACAAGCAGAGGGTCACAGGTTCGAGCCCTGTTGTTCCCACCAATTTCATACGGCGCGGTAGTTCAGTCGGTTAGAATGCCAGCCTGTCACGCTGGAGGTCGAGGGTTCGAGCCCCTTCCGCGTCGCCATTTTATGCCTTGGTAGCTCAGTCGGTAGAGCAGAAGACTGAAAATCTTCGTGTCGGTGGTTCGATTCCGCCCCAAGGCACCTTCTTTTATGCGGTAGTAGCTCAGTGGTAGAGTGCCACCTTGCCAAGGTGGATGTCGCGAGTCCGAATCTCGTCTACCGCTCCATTGGCGCCATAGCCAAGTGGTAAGGCAAAGCTCTGCAAAAGCTTTATTCTCCAGTTCGAGTCTGGATGGCGCCTCCAAATCAAGCTCAGACGTCGTCTGGGCTTTTTCTTTTTTTGTGCGGCCCCTGCACCCAAACACGCCGCCTGTGCGCATCTTTTCCGTTTCTGCGTTGTTTCGCTCCGGTCAACGTAGCGCTGCTACGCCTCCCTCCGTGCGACTTAGCAGAAAGAAAAAATCTGCTGCGCATTTCGAGCCATTTCCGCTTGCATCCGCACGGCGGCCCCTGCGCCCGAACGTGCCGCCTGTGTGCGGATGAAGGCGGGATTTCCCGGACTCGGGCGCACAACATTTCAACGCGCGGCAACTCAACAAGCTCCGTTCCCCGGATACACGGCCATGTGTGTCCGGGGGACGTTTTTTTGCATATCGCAAATTGAAACGTTCCGTTTCTGGCGTGAGTGGGTCACAGAGCTCCTTCGGGTCTCTCCGCTGCGTTTTTTGTTCAGCCCGGCCAAGCTTTGGCGCACGTCGCGGCGTTTCCGCCGGGCACCCCTTTCGGCTTGGGTGCGCGTTCGGACGGTGAGCGGAGGGCGGCGTTCTGATCGGGATTTATCAGCGAGCGGGGCAACGCCCTCTCAGTCACCTGCGGTGACAGCTCTCCCAGAGGGAGAGCCAAGGGGGATGTGCGGTGAAAGAGGGTTTGCCCTCTCAGTCACCTGCGGTGACAGCTCTCGCAGGGGGAGAGCCAAGGGGGTGTGCGGTGAAAGAGGGTTTACCCTCTCAGTCGCCTGCGGCGACAGCTCTCGCAGGGGGAGAGCCAAGGGGGTGTGCGGTGAAAGAGGGTTTGCCCTCTCAGTCACCTGCGGTGACAGCTCTCCCAGAGGGAGAGCCAAGGGGGCGGGGACATCCAACGCCGGGGACATGCTCGCCCTGCGTCCTTTTTGTATGGATCGGATAAAATCGTACGCAGAACGCGCGTCATTTCCCAAACAAAAGCGATTTTCGGACGGCGGGAAGCCGCTGGGAAATGTGTAAATCGTAAACATCTGATGACTTATTCAGTCCATACAAAATTATCATCTGTGTTTTGCCCGCGATGCTTGACGGGTGCGGGGGCGGGTGATATACTAAATACAATAGGATGAGAAGGCGAGTGCATGACTTGGGAGTTGCGTGCGCCCGTCCATCCTCGATGCATATGGGAGGTTATTCACATGGTTCAGCTTAATGCTTCGACGCTGGCCTCTGTCAAGACGGCGCGCGGCACCGCGCCCAAGACCGAGCGCGTCATTCAGTTTGGCGAGGGCGGTTTCCTTCGCGCGTTCTGCGATTGGATGATCGACATGGCGAACGAGAAGGCCGGCATGGACGCGGGCGTCGTGATCGTGCAGCCCATCGAGCGTGGCATGGTCTCCATGCTCAACGAGCAGGACGGCCTGTACACCCTGATCCTGCGCGGCCAGGTCGACGGCAAGGCCAGCAAGGACACCCGCATCATCCAGAGCGTCAAGCGCGGCCTGTCTCCGTATGAGGATTTCGAGGGCTACCTCGCGCTCGCGCGCAACAAGGATATGCGCATCATCATCTCCAACACCACCGAGGCCGGCATCGTCTACACCGGCAAGGACAGCTTTGACGACAAGCCGCAGGCCAGCTATCCGGGCAAGCTCACCCGCCTGCTCTACGAGCGCTTCACCGCGTTCGGCGGCGCGAAGGGCACCGGCTTCATCCTGCTGCCCTGCGAGCTGATCGACTACAACGGCCGCAACCTTGAGGAGTGCTGCCTGAAGACCGCCGATCAGTGGGGCCTGAGCGAGGAGTTCAAGACCTGGCTCAAGGAGGAGAACGTGTTCTGCTCCACGCTGGTGGACCGCATCGTCACCGGCTATCCGCGCGGCGAGGCCGAGGCGCTCTACGAGGAGCTGGGCTACCGCGACAACATGCTCAACACCGCCGAGCCGTTCGGCCTGTGGGTCATCGAGGGCCCGGCGTGGATCGAGGACGAGCTGCCCTTCAAGAAGGCCGGCTGCAACGTCGTCTTCACGCAGGACGTCTCGCCCTACAAGCTGCGCAAGGTCCGCATGCTCAATGGCGCGCACACCTCCATGGTGCTCGGCGCTTATCTCGCGGGCATGGAGATCGTCGGCGACTGCATGGCCGACAAGACCATGCGCTCCTACATGAGCCAGGCGCTCTTTGACGAGATCATGCCCACGCTCGATCTGCCCAAGGATGACCTCGAGGCCTTCGCCTCCGCCATCTTTGAGCGCTTCTCCAACCCGTTCAACCGCCACCTGCTGCTCTCCATCGCCCTCAACAGCCAGAGCAAGTTCCGCGCGCGCGTGCTGCCGACCATCAAGGAGTACGTGAGGCGCAAGGGCAGCCTGCCCAAGATCCTGACCTTCTCCATGGCCGCGTTCATCGCGTTCTACTGCGGCAAGAAGAAGGAGGACGGCTCGTTCGTGGGCGTGCGCGCCGCGGGCAACGAGTATCCGATCGCCGACGATCAGTTCGTGCTCGACTTCTTCGCGGGCATGGAGGGCAAGTCCGCCGCGGAGATCGCCCACGCCGTGCTGACCAACCCCGATTTCTGGGGCAGCGATCTCACCGCCGACATTCCGGGCTTCGAGGCGTCCGTCGCGGCGTCGCTTGAGGCCATCATGACCAAGGGCGCGAAGGCCGCCATCGAAGAGGTTGTGGGCTGATGAGCAAGTACATCAAAATCACCGACCGCGACAATGTCGCCGTCGCGCTCGAGCCGCTCAAGGCCGGGGAGGAATACCTCGGCGTGACGCTGGTCGAGGACGTGCCCGCCGGACACAAGTTCGCGCTGGCCGATATCGCCGAGGGGGAGAACGTCGTCAAGTACGCGTTCCCCATCGGCCATGCCACCGCGCCCATCAAAAAGGGCAGCTGGGTGCACACGCACAACGTGAAGACCAACCTCTCCGGCATGCTCGAGTACACCTACAACCCGCATCCCTGCGCGGTCGAGGTGGACAGGCACGCGACGTTCGAGGGCTACAAGCGCGAGGACGGCCGCGTCGGTATCCGCAACGAGGTCTGGATCGTCAACACCGTCGGCTGCGTCAACGGCACCGCCAAGACGCTTGAGCGCATGGCGCAGGAGGCCTACGGCGACCGCGTGGACGGCATCCACTGCTTCGTGCATCCCTACGGCTGCTCCCAGCTGGGCGAGGATCACAAGAACACGCAGAAGCTGCTGGCGAGCATGGTGCGCCACCCGAACGCGGGTGCTGTGCTCGTGCTGAGCCTGGGCTGCGAGAACAACAACGTCAAGGTCTTCAAGGAAGTCCTCGGCGATTACAACCCGGAGCGCGTCAAGTTCCTGATCACGCAGGACGTGGAGGACGAGATCGCCGAGGGCATGAAGCTGCTCGACGAGCTGACGGCGTATGCCAGCCAGTTCAAGCGCGAGACCGTCCCGGCCAGCGAGCTGGTCATCGGCCTCAAGTGCGGCGGCAGCGACGGCCTCTCCGGCATCACCGCGAATCCACTGCTGGGCGCCAGCTCCGATCTGCTCGCGCGTCACGGCGGCACGACGCTTTTGACCGAAGTGCCGGAGATGTTTGGCGCGGAGACCATCCTCATGGACCGCTGCAAGGACAGGGAGACGTTTGAAAAGGCCGTGTCGCTCATCAACGACTTCAAGGCGTATTTCATCCGTCACGGCCAGGAGGTCTACGAGAATCCCTCGCCGGGCAACAAGGCGGGCGGCATCACGACACTGGAGGACAAGTCGCTGGGCTGCACGCAGAAGGGAGGCACCGCGGAGGTTCGCGGCGTGCTCAAGTACTGCGAGCCGGTCAAGGAGAAGGGCCTCAATCTCGTTCAGGGCCCGGGCAACGACCTGTGCGCAATCACGGCGCTGATGGCGTCCGGCGCGCAGATGGTGCTCTTCACCACGGGCCGCGGAACGCCGGTCGGCGCGCCCATCCCGACGGTCAAGGTTGCCACGAACACGCCGCTTGCCCAGAAGAAGCACGCGTGGATCGACTTCAACGCGGGCGTGCTCGTGCAGGGCGCGAACATGGAGGAGACGACCGAGACGTTCTTCAAGAAGCTGCTGTCCATCGCCTCCGGCGAGCGCACGCAGAGCGAGATGCATGACTATCGCGAAATCGCCATCTTCAAGGACGGCGTAACCCTGTAAGGCATCATCAAAACGACAAAAGGCAAGGAGGACGATTCCCATGAAACCGTTTATGGACGCTGATTTCCTGCTGGAAAATGATGTGGCGAAGAAGCTGTATCATGAGTATGCCGAGAACATGCCCATCTACGACTATCACTGCCACATCTCCCCGCGCATGATCTACGACAACCACAAGTTCGAGAACATCGGCGAGCTCATGCTCGGCGGCGACCACTACAAGTGGCGCGTGATGCTCTCCAACGGCGTTGATGACAGGCTCTGCCGCGGCGATGCGAGCTGGCATGACAAGTGGATGGCGTTCGCTTCCTCGCTCAAGTACTGCATCGGCAACCCGATGTATCACTGGACGCACCTGGAGCTGCGCCGCGTGTTCGGCATCACCGATATCCTGAGCGAGAAGACCGCCGAGGACATCTGGAACCGCGCGAACGCCATGCTGGCGACCGACGAGTTCCGCTGCCGCGAGCTGATCCGCAAGTTCAACGTCAAGGTCATCTGCACCACGGACGACCCGGTGGACGACCTCGAGCATCAGAAGAAGATCGCCGCCGACCCGACCTGCGACTTCAAGGTCTACCCGGCCTGGCGCCCGGACAAGGTCATCAACATCGAGCGCGGCGGCTTCGTGGAGTACATGAACACGCTGTCCCGCGTGTCCGGCATCCAGTGCCTGAACCTCGAGAGCATGATGAAGGCGCTCGAGAAGCGTCTTGACTACTTCCACGAGAACGGCGCGCGCCTGAGCGACCACGCGCTTGACACCGTGCCCTACGGCGTGCCGAGCACCCACATCGCGGGCGAGGCCTTCCGCAAGGCGCTCTCCGGCGCTCCGCTGACCGAGAGCGAGATCCAGAGCTACAAGACCTACGTGCTCGTCGAGCTGGCCCGCATGTACAAGGCGCGCGGCTGGGTGCAGCAGTACCACATCGGCGCGATGCGCAACAACAACCCGCGCATGTTCGAGAAGTACGGCCCGGACGTGGGCTTTGACTCCATCGACGACACCTGCATCGCCGAGAACCTGTCCCACCTGCTGGCGGCGGAGGAGAGCTCCGGCAACCTGCCCAAGACGATCCTCTACTGCCTCAACCCGAAGGACAACTACGTCATCGGCACGATGCTGGGCAACTTCCAGGGCGACGGCATCCCGGGCAAGATCCAGTTCGGCTCCGGCTGGTGGTTCTGCGACCAGAAGTACGGCATGCTCGAGCAGATGAAGAGCCTTGCGGCGCTGGGCCTGCTGGGCCGCTTCGTGGGCATGCTCACCGACAGCCGCTCCTTCATCAGCTATCCGCGTCACGAGTACTTCCGCCGCATCCTGTGCAACCTGATCGGCGAGTGGGTCGAGAACGGCGAGTACCCGGAGGATTACGACACGCTGGGCGAGCTGGTGCAGGGCATCTGCTACAACAACGCCGTGGCGTATTTCGGCATGGCCGTCGACTGATGGAGGCGCGCGATGCAGACGTTTGTCACGCAGGGCGATCCGCAGTGGATTGAGCTGGGCGGCGGCCAGCGCCGCAAGATCCGCGCATATAACGAGGGCATCATGCTCGTGGAGGTCGGCTTTGACAAAGGCGCTGTCGGCGCGGATCACAGCCATCCCCACAGCCAGATTTCCTATATTCTCGAGGGCGAATTCACCTACCGCGTCGAGGGCGTGGAGCGCGTGATGAAGAAGGGCGATTCCATCGCGGTGGAGGGCGGCAGGACACACGGCCTGACCTGCGTCGTCCCCGGCATCGTGCTGGACATCTTCGCTCCGATGCGCGAGGATTTCGTCAAATAACCAATCAAGTTCACCCCATTTCACCATATCGAGGAGGTTTTTCCAATGGACGTTATGCAGGAGCTTTCCAGGATCGGCATTGTGCCGGTTATCGCCATCAACGACGCCAACGACGCTGTGCCGCTGGCCAAGGCCCTCATCGAGGGCGGCCTGCCCTGCGCGGAGGTCACCTTCCGCACGGCTGCGGCGGCCGACGCCATCAAGAACATGTGCGAGGCGTTCCCGGAGATGGTCGTGGGCGCCGGCACGGTGCTGACCTGCGAGCAGGTCGACCGCGCGGTTGCGGCGGGCGCGAAGTTCATCGTGTCCCCGGGCCTGAACCCGACCACCGTCAAGCATTGCCAGGAGATCGGCATCCCGGTCTGCCCCGGCACCGCGAACCCGAGCGACATCGAGGTCGCGCTCTCCCTGGGCCTGAAGACCGTCAAGTTCTTCCCGGCTGAGGCTGCGGGCGGCCTGAAGTACATCAAGAGCATCGCTGCGCCGTATGTCGACATGAAGTTCATGCCCACCGGCGGTGTCAACGAGAAGAACCTGCTGGACTACCTGAGCTTTAACAAGATCATCTGCTGCGGCGGCAGCTGGATGGTGCCGGGCGACGCCGTGAAGGCCAAGGATTGGGACCGCATCCGCGAGCTGACCAGCTCCGCCGTGCAGCTCATGCTGGGCCTGGAGATCGCGCACGTGGGCATCAACAGCGAGAACGAGGCCGAGGCGATGGACACCGCGACCAAGCTGTGCAAGCTGCTGGGCTGGAGCATGAAGGTCGGCAACAGCTCCATCTTCGCCGGTACGGGCATCGAGGTCATGAAGACCAAGGGCCGCGGCGCGATGGGCCACATCGCCATCAAGACCAACTTCATCGACCGCGCCAAGGCGTATCTCGAGCGCCAGGGCTTCGAGTTCGACGAGAGCTCTGCCAACGTCAAGGACGGCAAGCTCAAGGCGATCTACCTCAAGGACGAGATCGGCGGCTTCGCGCTGCACCTCGTGCAGAAGTAA
>CALVTQ010000160.1 GCA_944362695.1 uncultured Clostridia bacterium | reverse complement strand
GGGTTGGCGGCGCAGTACGCCTCATAATCCATGCCGCTGGCGGCGACGGCCTGACCCAGCGCCACGAGCAGCGCGGGCACGTCCTTCTCCAGCACCATGCCCAGCTCGCGGCCCATGACCTCGCGGCCCTGCTCATCGCAGCCGTTGACGGTCATCATGAACGCGGGCTGCGGCTTGCCGCCCACGGGCTTGACGCCGCCGCGGAAGCCGATTTTGCCGGTCTGCTGCGTGCCGCAGGAGGACGGGCAGCCGGAGACGTGAATCTGCGGGAGCGCGCCGCAGGGGATGTCCGCCGCGCGCACGGCCTCGATGCAGGCGGAAAGCAGCGCCTGAGAATCGCGCACGCCGACCTGACAGATGGACGCGCCGATGCAGCTCACGCTCGTCTCAAACAGCGAGCGCGCGCTGTCGCCTGCGGTCAGCTCGGCGATTTTCTCGGCCTCGCTGCCGGTGAGGTTGACGATGTAGGCGGTCTCGTCGGGCGCGAGGCGCACGGACGCGCCGGGGATGGCGCACACGGCGTCGCACATCGCCAGGAACGTGGCGATATCCGGCTGGCCGCCGATGGGGTGATAGCTGACGGCGTAGAGGCCGGGCTGCTTCTGGGCGATGATGCGCGGGCCGGACGCGGTGGAGCCGTCGCCGGTCTTGGCGACCTCCTCGGCGGTCACGGAAAGCGTCAGATCCTCGCCGGACGCGAAGACCTCGGCGAGCTTCTCGTTATACGCCTCGGCGTACTTCTCCGGGCCGCCACAAGCCTCCTGCATGTAGCGCGTGCGGGCCTTGCCGCGGTTCTCATAATTGCCGTAGGCGCGGAAGGTCAGCCACATGGCCTTGATGTAATAGAGGATCTTGCTCGGCTCGACGGCCTCGTCCACTTTGACGCCGAAGCGCGGGTTGTTGCCCAGACCGCCGGCGGAATACACGTCAAACTTCCCGTCCGGGCGGGCGACGAAGCCGAGGTCGCGATAGGTGGCGTGTACCTCGTTGCGCGGGCTGGCGGAGAAGCCGACCTTGAGCTTGCGCGGCATCTTCTCGGCCTTGATGAAGCCCATGAGGTACTCGCCTGCGGCCTTGGCGTACGGCGTCACGTCGAAATACTCGTCGGGATCAAGACCCGCCAGCGGCGCGCACATGACGTTGCGCGGGAAGTCGCCGCCGCCGCCCATCGTGACGATGCCCACGTCAAACGCCTTCTCCATGATGGCGCAGACGGCGTCGGGCGCAAGGTCGTGGAGCTGGATGGTCTGGCAGGTGGTGAAGTGAATGCGCTTCACGTCCCAATCGCGGATGGATTTGGCGACGAACGCGAGCTTCTCGGGCGTCACCTGACCGGCGGTCATGCGCAGGCGCAGCATGCTGGCCTGTCCGCCGCGCTGGGCGTAGGAACCGTACAGGCCGGAGAAGCCCTTGTAATCGCCCTTGCTGACCTCGCCCGCATAGAACGCGGCGGTCTTCTCGGCGAAGGCGGGCAGGTCGGCCTTAAAGCTATTCACATCGAATATTTTCATAAACAACAGCCCTTTCTCAAGTCGGTTGTGTGTTGCAGATATGGCGTGTGATTCATTATACCATAAATAAGGCCGGCGGCATAGCGGGTTTTGAAAATGTGACGAATTATGAATATGCGGCGGGAGATTGCGCACGGCGCTGCGCCTTCATCAAAAAACGACGCCCGGCGAAAACCGGACGTCGGCGATATTTTTTTACTGAAGCTGCTTGCCCTCAAATTCGACGCGGCGCTTGACGTCGGCCATCATGTGGTCAAACTGCGCCGGGTCCAGCGACTGCGCGCCGTCGCACAGGGCGGCCTTCGGGTTGTTGTGCACCTCGATCATCAGGCCGTCCGCACCGGCGGCGATGGCCGTGCGGGAAAGCGGCTCGACCATCCACGCGATACCGGCGGCGTGGGACGGGTCGATGATGACCGGCAGGTGGCTGCGCTGCTTGATGAGCGGCACGGCGGAGATGTCGAGGTTGTTGCGGATGATCTTCTCGAACGTGCGGATGCCGCGCTCGCAGAGGATGACGTTTTCGTTGCCGCCCGCCATGATGTACTCGGCGCTCATGAGGAACTCCTCGATGGTCGCCGACAGGCCGCGCTTGAGCAGGATGGGCTTGTCGCAATGGCCCAGCGCCTTGAGCAGACGGAAATTCTGCATGTTGCGCGCGCCGACCTGAATGATATCGACATCGGCGAAGTCGTCAAGCTGCGTCTCGCTCATGATTTCGGTGACGATGGGCAGGCCGGTCACGCGGCGCGCCTCGCGCAGCAGCTCAAGGCCCTGATTTTCGAGCCCTTGGAAGGCGTAGGGCGACGTGCGCGGCTTGAACGCGCCGCCGCGAAGACAGGTCGCGCCGCTCTTCTTGACGGCCTCGGCCACGCAGAGCAGCTGCTCCTCGCTCTCCACGGAGCACGGGCCCGCGATGACGGTGAACGTGCCCTCGCCGATGGTCTTGCCGCCGACGCTCACGCGCGTGTCCTCCGGGTGGAAGCGGCGGTTGACGAGCTTGTAGGGCTCGGAGACGCGGCGCACGTCCGCGACGATGCCGTTGGCGCGCAGCCAGTCGATGTCCACATGCGTGGTGTCGCCGACGAGGCCGATGATCGTCTCGGTCGTGCCCTTGCTATAATGAATATCCACGCCCTGCGCGCGGATCTGCTGCA
>CALVTQ010000159.1 GCA_944362695.1 uncultured Clostridia bacterium | reverse complement strand
AGAGAGTTGGAAGTCTGTGCCCGAGCACGATGCTTCACGTTCAGCACATCGGGTTACGGTGGGCGGTGCCCACACCCGCTTCCGACGTAGCTTTTAGAGAGTTGGAAGTCTGTGCCCGAGCACAATGATTGGCGTTTGCCGCACCACTTTCGCGGCCTATTTTCCTCATTACTATTCACAGACTGGGGCGTTTTCCCGTGAATTACCACAACATCACCGTGGACGACATGCGCAACGGCGACGGCCTGCGCACGGTGCTCTGGGTCTCCGGCTGCGACCATCGCTGTCCGGAATGTCAGAATCCGCAGACCTGGCCCGCAAATAGCGGCATCCCGTTTGACGATAACGCCAAGGCCGAGCTGTTTACCTACATCGCCCGTGACTACATGGACGGGATCACATTCTCCGGCGGCGCTCCGCTCTACGAGCCGAACCGCGAGACCGTTGGCGCACTGATCCGCGAGATCCGCGAGCGCTTCCCGGAGAAGACGATCTGGCTGTACACCGGCTTCCTGTTCGAGGACATCCGCAATCTGCCGTTCGTGCCGCTGATCGACGTCATCGTGGATGGCCCGTACATCAAGGCTCTGCGCGACGTGCAGCTCCATTGGAAGGGCAGCGCCAACCAGCGCGTCATCGACGTCAAGCGCACGCTCGAAACCGGCTCTGTCGTCCTCTGGAACACCTGATTTTACATCGAAAAGAGGTTTTGCGAAATGGTTCGCGTCGCCCGATTTGAAAAGGTTTCCCCCCAGCGCTTTGTCGCCGACTGGATCAAGACCTTCCCGCAGCAGACGATCGAGCAAGCCGTCGTCGCCTACGAGCATCTCAAGCTTCCGCAGCGCGCCACGCGCGGCTCTGCGGGTTATGATTTCTTCGCGCCCGTGGGCTTTGAGATCGCCGCAGGCAGCGGTCTGACCATCCCGACCGGCATCCGCGCCATCATCGACGAGGGCTGGGTGCTCACGCTCTATCCGCGCAGCGGTCTTGGCTTCAAGTTCCGCTTCCAGCTTGACAATTCCGTCGGCGTCATCGACAGCGACTACGCCTTCTCCGACAACGAGGGTCACATCTTCCTGCGCATGACCAACGACAACCGCGGGGGCAAGACGCTGCGCATCCCGACCGGCACGGCCTTTGCGCAGGGCATCTTCCTGCCCTTCGGCATCACCGTCGACGACGACGCGCAGACCGTCCGCAACGGTGGCCTCGGTTCCACCACGCGTGCGTAATTAAAACCGACCATCGGTCTGTTTTAACGAACAGCATCCCCGGTCGGTTTCAAAAACAAACCGCCACTGTGAAAAAGACCGCAGTTCATCGCGCTGCGGCCTTTTCCATATTCATCTGTAAAATAAAGATTTCTTTGTATTGCGAGGCGACTTTATGCTGCACAAAACATATCACACCCGCTGCGGCGATATTCATTATTGGGTTACGCCTGCGCCGTCTGCCTCCGGCTATACCCTCGTCTTTCTGCCCGGCCTCACCGCCGACCATCGTCTGTTCGACAAACAGGTCGAGTATTTTGCCGGGCGGTTTAGCATGCTCGTCTGGGATGCGCCCGGCCACGCGGCCTCCTGGCCGTTTACGCTCGATTTCACTTTGGCGGATAAGGCGAACTGGCTTCACGAGATTCTGCAAGCCGAGCACATCGAGCACCCCGTGATCGTCGGCCAGTCGATGGGCGGCTATGTCGCGCAGATGTTCATGCAGCTCTATCCCGGTCAGCTTCGCGGCTTCGTCTCCGTCGATTCCGCCCCGCTCGGCCGCCGCTACATCACTAGCGCTGAGCTTTGGCTGCTTGAGCGCATGGAGCCGGTATACCGCCATTATCCGTGGAAGTGGCTCAAGCGTTCCGGCTGCAACGGTGTGGCTGTCAGCACATACGGACGCGATCTTATGCGCGGCATGATGGATACCTACGAAGGCGACCAGGCCCGCTATGCCAAGCTGTCCGGTCACGGCTTCCGTATCCTCGCCGAAGCCATCCGCGCCGATCTTCCCTACGAAATCGACTGCCCGGCGATGCTCCTTTGCGGCGATCACGATGCCGCCGGTTCCTGCAAGCGGTATGATAAGGCCTGGCACAAAGTCACCGGCATCCCGCTGCACTGGATCAAAAACGCCGGTCACAATGCCAATACGGACAACCCAGATCAGGTCAATGCGCTGATCGACGATTTCCTCGCCAGCCTTCCGCAATAACTCAATACGCAGAAACAGGCGCAGCCATCCAAACGGCCACGCCTGTTTTTTTCTTTACATTACAACGATTTCTTCGCCGCGAGCACGCGCTCGATGATCCGTGCCACGCCGCATTCGTCATTGCTCACCGTCTCGTAGCGGCACGCCGCCTTGACCGCAGCCGTCGCGTTGCCCATCGCCACGCTCTGTCCGGCGTATTCGAACATCGACAGATCGTTCTCCGCATCGCCGATGCCCATGACCTGCTCGCGTGTGATGCCCATAACGCCTTCCGCGACCTCGCGCAGCGCTGCACCCTTGCCCGCGTCCGGCCCCATGATCTCGATATTGCCCGGTGCGGAGCTGGTGATCTGCAAATGCGGCAGCGCGCGCCGAACCTCCGCCAACGCGCCGGGAATCCGCTCGTCCGCGATGTCGCCTGCAAAGCCGCCGCCCACGGCAAACAGCTTCATGATGCCCTCGCGCGCCGCCTCGCGCAGCGCTTCCTCACCCAGCCGCTCGCCAATCAGCCCGCGATACACGAGATGATAGTGGCGCTGCGTTTTGTCCATCACGGTGTTGACCATGCCGTCCTGAAAGCCGTTGAGTATCAGCCCTGTCGGAATCAAAATGTCGATGGCCTTGAGCGCGTCCTCCGGCGCGATGTCGTGCCGCACGAGCATCTTCCCGCCCGGCATCGGCCCGCTGCACGCGCGCGTTCCGTTCGCCGCGATGATCATGCACGGCAGGCCGAGCCGCCGGATGAAGTCGCTCGCGTCCTCGATCATGCGCCCCGTGCAGATGCACATGCGGATGCCTGCTGCGTCTGCTCGCCGGATGGCGTCGATATTCTCCTGCGGCACGGTCGCGTGGTCGCTCATCAAAAGCGTGCCGTCCATGTCGATGGCGATCAGTTTGACGCCGCCGAGTGCTTTATCGTCTGTATGATGCATGCGAATTCCTTTCGTCAAAACGGGCATTTCACCGTGAACGTTCGTCCATTGAGGTATGCGAGCGCGCCCTCCGCGTGGATCGTCAGGCTCGTCGCCCAAAGCTGCTGACGGCGCAATCCGAGCTTGCGGTTGAGCTGCCTGTCGCCGTATTTGTCGTCGCCAAGGATCGGATGTCCGATGTGCGCCAGATGCGCGCGAATCTGATGCGTCCGTCCGGTGATCAGCTCAACCTCAAGCCGTGAGACATCGCCTGCCTCAATCACACGGTATGCCGTCACAATCTCCTGCGCGCCCCGCGCCGGATAGTCCGTCACAGACACGCGCGACGCCTCGGCATCCTTGCGCAGATAAGCGCGCATCGTCGCCTCGCGCTGTCCGGGACAACCCTTCACAAGGCACGTGTACCGCTTGTCAAACGTGCGCTCGGTGAACGCCGTTACAGCCGATTCATACGACGCATCGTCCTTCGTCATCAGAAGCAGACCGCCGGTCTGTACGTCAAGTCTGTGGCATAACCGAACGCGGTCGGTATTCTCACCCCGTGCCGCAAGCATCGCAATCGCCCGTGTGAGCGCGCTGTCCCCGGCGAGCGGGTTCTCCTCGTTCTGCGCCTGAAGCCCCTGCGGCTTGTTGACGAGCAGCACATGCTCATCCTCGAAGACGACTTCCGGCGGCGGAAGCTCGCGTTTCGTCTGCGCGGACACGGCGCTCTTGGGCCAGTACGCGCGAATTTCCATACCCGCGCGCACACGCATGTCGCCGTCAATCCGCTTGCCGTCGACGCGAATGTCCTTCTTCTTGAGCGCTTCCTTCACAGCCCAAGGCGGCACATCCGCCGTCTGCATAAGCAGTCGCGAGAGCATCAGCCCGTCCTGCTCGGGGCTAACCGTCAGCTGCATCGTCCGTTCCCTTCCTCTTTTGTGATTTATTGCAGAGCCGGATGCTCCGCACATTCGATCCACTTGGGTGTCGTGTAATACATCCGCTCCAGCGCACCGCGCATGCTTGGCGTGATATACACGATCAGCGATTCCTGCAGCACCTCGGCCATAGCGCCCAGCGGCGCGCCCTGCTTGCACAGGAAACGCAGCGTCCGCGCGACGTCCTGCGCATGGTGTCCGTCCCGCAGCCCGCCCGCAATCGCGAGCTCCAAATCCCGCTGAACGGGAATCTCCTCCGGCAGAATGTCCATCGCGAGGAAGTCGTCCTGCGGCGGCATCAGGATGCCCGGTTGACGCCTGCCCGCGCGCAGAAGGTGCTGCGGATCGGCCAGAGCTGGGTGCAGCAGCATCACGCCGCCGCTATAATCCATGCAGTCAAAGCTCGCCCACAAATACCGCCGCGCAATCTGTTCGCGCAGCCCGTCCTCGCCGCCGAGCACGTCGCGCACGATGATCTGCTGCGGTTGGCGGTCGTCCATCGCGCCTACGCGGTAGAGCGTTCCCGTCAAATACGAGTGAAACGCGTCAAGCCTCTGGCGCACGCGCTCGTGTTCTGGCCGGGCAAACGCCTTCGCCACCGCATGCACAATCTGGGCCTCGAGCTCAATGTACGGCCTGCCGGACACGAGCCCCATGCTCGCCCACAGCCGCAGCGACAGCGCCCGCGCCGCCTCGAGCTCTGGCGCATCCTCGATGCATGCACTGCCGCCGAGCACGAGCGCACGCTCCACGAGTTCATGCTCCTCGCGCGACAGGCAATCCGCCTGCAGCTCGATGCTCCCCAGCACGCACCTGAACACCTCGGAAAGCTGCTGCGCGTGCATCGGCTTGCGCGGCACGCTCTGCCAGCTCTGCTCCAGCTTGCGCGCCAGCGCGCCGGGTGTGAGCATACTCAGCCGTTCCGAGCCCAGCGGCGGCAGCTGCGATATCATCTGCTCAAACCGCCTGCGCCGCATCGCCTCGATCGTCTTGTCCTGCCAGCCGCCGACAAAAACCTCTTCCTGCCTGAACATTCCAGTTCCCCCTTGCCGTAATCAAGCGCGGCCCCGCCGCTTGGTTTGACAGGCACAGCAACGGCACCCGTGAAAAACATGGGTGCCGCTTGCTTGCTTTATCTTTGGGAAACCGTGAATTTCGTCAATCAGTCGATCTTGAGCACCCAGCCGAACGGATCTTCGACCGTTCCGAACTGAATACCGGTCAGCGTGTCGTAGAACTTCTGGGTCAGCGAGCCGATCTCGCCGCCGGAGATGGTGATCTCCTTGTCGTTCCAAGCCAGACGGCCGACCGGGGAGACGACCGCAGCCGTGCCGGAGCCGAAGGCCTCCTCAAGCTCGCCATTGGCCGCCGCGTCGAACACGTCCTGCACGGTGATGCGGCGCTCGTCGACCGGCACGCCCATGTGCTTGGCCAGCTTGATGATCGAGTCGCGCGTGATGCCGCCGAGGATGGAGCCCAGCAGCGGCGGGGTCACCAGCGCATCCTTGAACTTGAAGAACATGTTCATGGAGCCGACTTCCTCGATGTACTTGTTCTCCTTGCCATCCAGCCAGAGCACCTGCTCATAGCCCTTCTTCTCAGCGATGTCGCCCGCGAGGATGGACGCAGCGTAGTTGCCGCCAGTCTTGGTGAAGCCGACGCCGCCCTTGACCGCGCGCACCAGCTCCGGCTCGACGTAGATGCCCACCGGGGCGAGGCCCTTCGGGTAGTACGCGCCGGACGGCGAGCAGATGATAAAGAAGCGATACGTGTGGGAAGCATGCACGCCAAGCATCACGTCCGTGGAGATCATCGTCGGGCGGATGTAAAGGCTCGTGCCGGGCGCGGACGGCACCCAATCGGCGTCAACCTTGATGAGCTTGATGAGGCCCTCGAGCGCCTGCTCCACGTCGATGGCCGGCATGCCCATGCGGGCCGCCGAACGGTTCATGCGCTCAAAGTTGTCGCGCGGACGGAAGAGCTGCAGGCCGCCGTCCTTGCGGCGATAGCACTTCATGCCCTCAAAGATCTCCTGCGCGTAGTGGAACACCGTGCTCGCCGGATCCATCACAAACGGGCCGTACGGAACGACGCGGGCGTCGTACCAGCCGCGGTCGAGCGCATAGTCCATGATGAACATGTGATCCGTAAAGAGCCTGCCAAAGCCCAGCTTCGTCTCATCCGCCGGCTTCTGCTTGGGATGCTGCGTGCGCGTCACAGGAATGTCGTACATGGTCAAGACCTCCATCAAAGTTCGGATGTGAAACGAACTTCGGGGCGAAGCGCCTCAAATCGTAACAGTATCATTTTATCCTCAACCCTACACGCTGTCAAGGGCCAAGCGGTCGGATTGTGTCGGGAAGATGAAGGAAATGCAGGACATCTTCAAATGTTTTTCAATATTCCTGACAGAAACAGGCGAATCTCGCAGATTTCGCCAAGCCCATGCAGCCGCATGCAGAAAGGGCGGACGGCCCGAAGCCGTCCGCCCATCGCGCACAGGCGCTCTATCCGCGTTTGAGCGCCGCCCTGTCCTGCATGCGCAGCGCAGCGACGGCAAACGCCGTGAGCAGCGCCGCGCTCAGCGCGCTCGCCGCCAGGCTGACCAGCGCCACCGCGCCGAACCCCGCCGCTTTCATCGCGACATAGATGTCAAACAGGCGCATCGTCTGCTGCATCGTCCTGTGCAGGATGCCCGTCTGCTGCGCGAGCAGGGAGACCAGCCCGACAGCCGGGCAGAAGAACACCGGCACCGGCATGCCCATCAGGATCTGCGCCGTGCCCATGCGCTCCAGTGCCTGAAGCGATTCATACGTGTAGCGCGCGGCAAACGGCCCGTGCTTGGCAAGCGCCCACGCGCCGCCGCCCAGCAGGCAGATGGCCAGATACGCCATGACCATCGCCGTGATCGTGCGCCGGCACAGCGCGGAGACCGCCATGCCCACCGTGAGCGCCTCCAGCGCGATGACCATCAGGTACACGAGCGTGGCGACCAGCTCCGCAAGCGAGATGCCCGCCGTGATGTGAAAGAGCATCATCGCCGGCGCGCCGGAAAGGATCAGCAGCGCGATGAACGCGAAGTTCTCCATCAGCTTGCCCAGCACGATGCGCCGCGTGCCCACGCCCGTGACACGCAGCAGGTCAAACGTCTGACGCTCCCGCTCGCCCGCAATGCTCACCGCGCTGAGCGCGGGCGCGACCACCACGATCAGACCGAGCTGCAGCGCCGTCACCCAGATGTATCCCTCCGTGCTCAGGCGCATCTGCGCGATCCGCACGCCGTCCCCAAAGAAGGCGAACAGCGTGTTGAATGCGATGCACAGCAGCGCCGCCATGTATGCCGTCAAAATCACCGGCGTTCTCCACGTGCGCATGCGCCTGCGCGCCGAGGATTCAAAGATGGGATTGAGCTTCATAAGCGCCTGTCACCTCCATAAACGCCTGTTCCAGCGTCGCGTGCTCACGGGCAAAGCCGCACACCGGCACGCCCAGCTCCATCAGCATGCGCAGCGCCTGCGCATCGCGCTGCACGTCCTCCTGTGTCTCGATGCGCCACACGTCTTCCTCCATCGCCGGCGCGCTGCCCAGCAATTCGCTCAGGCGCTGCGCCGCCCGGCGCGCCAACTCCTCGTCCGGCGTCTGCGTCAGGCGGATCACCAGCGGCGCGCCGTGCAGGCGCTTTTCCAGCTCCGTCATCGTGCCACTGAACGCCTTCTTGCCCCTTTGCAGGACAGTCATCGATGTGCACACCTCGGAGAGCTCCGGCAGGATGTGCGAGGAGATGAGCACCGTCTTGCCCATGCGCGCGATCTCGCGCAGGATGTCGCGCATCTGCGCGCGGGCGACCGGGTCCATGCCGGAGGCCGGTTCATCCAGAATCAGCAGCTTGGGGTCGTGGAGCATCGCGCGAGCCAGGCACAGGCGCTGCTTCATGCCGCGCGAGAGCTGATCGACATACGCCTCGCGCTTGCCCGACAGCGCCGTCAGATCCAGCAGCGCGTCGATGCGCTTCCTGCGCGCTTTGGCGTCCATGCCCACGCAGCCCGCATAAAAATCCAGATATTCCCAAGCCTTGAGGTTGTCGTACACGCCGAAGAAGTCCGGCATGTAGCCCACCCGTGCACGCGCCTGCTGCGGCTGATGCACGGCGCTCACGCCGTCCACGCGCGCATCGCCCGCCGTGGGCGCGCAAAGCGTGGCGAGGATTCTCATAGCCGTCGTCTTGCCCGCGCCGTTGGGGCCGACAAAGCCGTGGATCTCGCCGGCGTCCACGTGCAAATTCAGATGGTCGACGGCCTGCGTCTTGCCATATCGTTTCACCAGTTCGATGCACTCAATCATTGCTCCTGCCCTCCTTCCTCGGCGCTGCGTCCCTCCACGATGATGGACGCACGTATCGCCCGCTCCGACAGGGCTTCGCCTGTCATGCGCAGGATGAGTTCGCCCGCCGGGGTGATGGCGCGCTGCGCCGTCTCACCGTCGATGCGCGCGGGATCGGCCTGCTCAAGCGCCACAAAGCACTGCTGCCCGGCGTCGTAGATTTCAAGCGTCACGCCCTCCGGCCAGCCGTCCGGCTCGCTGTAAAAGCCCGTGTTCAGGCGAATTTCCTCGATGCCGGAGACGTCCACGCCCGCCAGCGAAAAGCCGAAGCACCACTCGCTCTGCTGGAGGTACAGGCTTTCATACGGCGCATCGAGCGCAGGCACGCCCTGCTCGTCAAACCGCACTTGGCGGCAGACAAACATGTCATTGGGCATGTAGAACCAGCCGCTCTCGGAGACCGTCTCAAACGGCACGTCGCAGACAAGCACGCTCCTCTGTGCGCTGCGCGCGATCGGCTCTCCGTCCACCAGCAGCGTTTCGCAGGCGATCTGCGGCGTTTCGCCCACGATCACGCAGGAGAGGCCTGCGCCCTGATTCTCGCAGCCGAGCCTCCAGATATCCGCGTTTTCATTCCGGCGCTGGCGCTCCGCGCGCGACAGCGACTTTGTGTCAAAATCTTCATCCTGCGCGCTCTCCGGATAGACGGCAGCTTGGGTCACCGCATAGAGCGAAAGCTCGATGGGCATCATCTGCCGCTCCGCGATGCGCAGATCGCCGTCCTCGTCGATCGGCACGTCCTGCACGCGCTCGAGCATGGCCTGTGCCGTTGCGCCCGCCGCCAGATCGCCAAGCTGCGCGTAGCCCAGTTTCGTGAAGAGCATGGCGTTCTCAATCGTCACGTCCGTGCCGTTCTCCACATTCACGTGCAGGCCGTCCTCATCCATGTGCGCGCTCGCCCGGATCGCGCCCTCAGGCGTGGCATCGCTGTCCACGACCAGCGAGCGGCGGAGCCAATCCGCCTTGCCCTCCAGCTCGATGGCGGCCTGCTCGCCCAGCGTGCACACGTCGCGCAGCGCCGCGTTCTCCAGATTGTTCACGTGTTTTTGGAAATAGGTGTAAGCCTGGCGCTCCAGCGGCAGATGATTCGCCGTGGTGATCTCCTTGCGTCCCTGACCCGCATAGGTCACAATCGCCAGCTCATGCACCTGCACGCGGCCATCCGCGTCATAGCGCGTCACGTGCACCGACGTGCTCATCGGCTGATTGATCCCCAACGCTTCGCCCATGACGAAAAGCGCGCCGCAGGTGACGACCGCCAGCGTCGGAACGGCCAGCCAGAGCCGCTTGCTCCTGTCCACACGGCGCAGCAGCAGATACGCGCCCACGCCCGCGACGAGCACGTAGAGCGCGAGCACGGCAGCCGCAGGCAGGAGATTGCCCTCGACCGTCAGGTTCTCGTTGATCGACGCGCTGTAGGGATACGCGCGCTGATCGCGCGAAATGCGCTCGCCGTCCGCCAGCTCGTTTTGCACCTGCGCAAAGATCTGCGCCGCCTCATCGGCGGGCGACTGCGTCACTTCGGCTGCCGCTTCGCCCGGCTGTACGTCCGGCGTCTCGGCCTCCCGGCGCACGAGGATGCCGCCCTCGCGCTGCCAGTCCGCCATGCGCGCC
>CALVTQ010000158.1 GCA_944362695.1 uncultured Clostridia bacterium | reverse complement strand
GCAGCCGCGCACCGAGCTGACGGTCGATTACAACGGCAACGAGCTGGTGATCAATTCCGAACCGGAATACACCGTTTCCTAAATGACAAAAGCGATGCCTGACCACATGGCCGGGCACCGCTTTTTTTCATGCACATTTTTGGCGGATCACTTGTGCAAGAGCGCTTTCAAATTCTTCTCCTTTTCAAAAAACGCATCGTGAATCCGTGCAAATTCCTCGTAGCTGCGCGCCTGCCTGCACCGGGGTTCAAACGACTTTGTCACCTCGAAGCATTCCTCGATGTCTGCGCATGGAAATTCTGCGCATTCTGCGCACGTCCCGACGCCCCTGTCATCGCAGCACTTCACAATCCCGTATCTGCACCAGTTCTCCGGCCTGCATCCGCCGCACGCAATTTCGGCATTGGAAACGACGCGGTCGCGATATCCGATTTTCAGCCACAGCTCTGCCGTACGGCGCAGCTGATCGTCCGTCTTTTCAAAGGGGTGCAACGCAAACCTCGGGCAAGCCGAACAATCGTTGCCGCACGCTGCAATTATCCTTTTCATTTCGATCATCCTCACTTCAATCACCAATATGTAAAGAAGAAACCCGCCAGCGGCGACAGCGCGATCATGATCACCGAAAAGCAAAACGATTCGACGGATGTCAGCGTCGCCCGCTGCTCCGACGGGAACATATCCTGCAGGACGGCGTTCGTGCGCACCTGCAAAGCGTCGTCGGCAGCCGCCGCGACGAAGCCGCCCGGCACCATCAGCCAGCATACACCAGAATGTTCCATACCTATGCCCGCCAGCACGAGCGCCGTCGTGAACGCAAAAATCCAGCGATATCGGATTCTCTTTGCCTTGAGAATCAGCTTTGATCCGGCGATACCGCCCATTTCCATGAACAGAAGGGCAAACCCGAGCGCCGCGTTTGAGATGCCGCATTCCGGCAGCTTCGCCTGCAGGAAAAACAGCAGCAGGACATCCAGTGCGCCGACCAGCGAATTGCAGAGCATATACCCCATGCAGCTTCGCATGTTTTTGAGAAACACAAGCGTTTCCTTGACACACGCGATGATCTGTCCTGTCACCCTGTCCGCCGTATTCACACCCCGATGCTCTGCGCGGATTTCGTGCAGCGACAGCAAAATGATGATCTGTATCGTCCCCGTGATCAGGCTCGTGCCGTATGCAAGCCGATGCCCGATCGTCAGCGCAAAGCCCGCGCACAGCGTCGAAATGCCGCTGCACAGCCGATAGATCACGAATTGATTCGATTCGTAACGCTCAAATGCGCTTTCTTGGCCAACATGCTTGAGCGAATCGTAGGCCAGCGCGTCGCCCGAGCCCGACGAGAAATTATAGCAAAGCGCCCGGAATGCGATGGACAGGCACACCGTGAACAGGCTGCCCGACAGGATCATCACGATATCAGACACCATGCCCATGACCGTGCTGACGACGAGCATTTTCTTCCTTCCGAAAACGTCCGCCATCACGCCGGATGGGATTTCGAACATCAGGCTGACGATGTGAAACACCGTCTCCGCGATGCCGATTTCTACCAGGCTGTATCCTCTGGCCGCCAGAATCGCGACCCACGCGCCCGTCAAAGACAAATTGCCCAGCACGGACGACGCATATAATTTCGACAATTGTTTTTCAATTTTAAGCATAAAAAATCTCCTTAACTCAATCATTCGGATCGGAATTAAGGAGATAATGCGCAGTTTAAATTATGTTATGAAATGATAATTTCAAAAAGGCGCACTATCCCCGTTCGGGGTATAGACAGAACCCTTTTGAAGCACCACATTGACCATTTTCCACAACATAACAAAGCTCCCGAATATATGGTATATATTTAATATATCATATCGATTGTGCGGTGTCAAGCCTGAATTCTCAATGTGCGCTCAGCTGCGAATGAGCCGCACATTGCCCTCGAATTTATCCGGCGGCAGCATCTGCCGGTACATGCCCATCAGCCGGGCCGCCCAGTCCTGTGCCGCCAGCTCTCGCCCGCACGGCAGCACGAGGATGCTGTATTCCACCTCGAAGAGCCACACGCGCACGTTGGTGAGCTGCGCGCCCGCCTGTGTGTAAAAGCGGATGCGCTTCCTCGCCTCTTTTTCGTCCGGCGCAGCCTTCGGGCGCTCGCATTCGATCATCAGCGCGTCGGCGTTCGCGGCATAATGCTTTTGCAGCGCGTGCAGCAGCGCCGTGCCGTAGCCGCGCCCACGAAGCCCCAACTCCACAGCGAGGTAATCCAGAAGATGGACGCGGCCCTCTTTCGGATGATACACGCAGGCATAGCCGACCATCTGGCCGTGCTCATACGCGCCGAGCACATCGTAAAGCCCCGCGCGCACGCCATTCAGAATCATATTGACGCCCTTGAGCTCGTTCGGCGGAAAATCCCGCTTCATTTGATGCGAATGAAGCAGATGAATCTGCGCCTCCGTCAAAGAGCGAAGTTCGAGGTTCATGCCGTTGCCTCCTTCGACTCCACGATGTTGTGGATCCACACGCCTTTCTTGATCAGGATGAAGCCGATGATGACCTTGAAAAGTTCCACGGACTGCACGGCGAAATACAGCGGCACGATGGTCATCGGCGTGTGATACGCCAGCAGATACGCGATCGGGATGTTGACACCCCACGTGAACACGCTGTCAAACACGAACGTGAGCACCGTGCGCCCGCCGGAGCGCAGCGTGAAATAGCAGCAATGCGCAAAAGAGTAAAACGGCATCATCACCGCCACGACGTAGAGCATCTGCGCGGCCATTTGGCGCACATGCGGCTCCGTGTTGTAAATCTCCGGGATCAGCGGCGCAAAGACGATCAGCAGCGTGCTCATGATGATGTTGGAGCCAACCGAGACGACAATCAGCCGCCATACGCTCTTTTTTGCGCCCTCGATGTCGTTCGCGCCGAGCGCCTGACCGGCCATGATTGCCACCGCGTTGCCCATCGACAGGAACACGACCTTAAACAGGTTGCTCAGCGTCGAGGCGATGTTATACGCGGCGACCACGTCAAGCCTGCGCACCGAATAGCACTGCATCAGCACCGACATGCCGGACGACCAGAGAAACTCGTTGACCAGAAGCGGCATGCCCCGAAGGAACACCGATTTGGCCAGCGGTGCCGGCACCTTGAGACTCCTGTATGCCCCACAAATGAACGGGAAGCGGATCGCCTCCTTGTGCGTGTAGATGACGATGATGAGCATCTCGACATAGCGTGAGAGCACGGTGGCAATCGCAGCGCCCGCGACGCCCAGCTCCGGGAAGCCGAATTTGCCGAAGATCAGCAGATAGTTGAACACGAGGTTCACCAGAATCGCCGCGATGCTGGCGACCATCGGCATGCGCGTCTCGCCGACCTCGCGCAGCGTGCTCGCGTATGCCTGCGTCACCGTGAAAGGCAGAAGACCCGCGAGCATGATCGCCAGATACGTCTTGGCGTAGCCGAGCGTGTCGGCGGCATCCTGCGCCGCCGTGTTTTCCGCCAGATACAGCGAAATGAGCTTGTCCGGCAGGCCGATGAACACGGCAAACGCCGCCGCGAGCATCGCCGCACCGACCATCAGCTTGATGCGGAAGCAGTGGCGCACACCCTCGTCGTCCTTCGCCCCGGCGAACTGCGTGGCGAATATGCCAGGCCCCGCCAACCCGCCGAAAATGCACAGGTTGAACACGAAAAGCAGCTGATTGACGATGGCGACGGCGGACATTTGAAGCGTACCGACCCGACCGACCATCACGTTGTCCAGCAGGCTCACGACGTTGGTCACCGTATTCTGAATGATGATGGGCACGACGATGGCGATCACCTGCGCGTAGAACGCACGGTCGCCGATGAGCATGTCTCTGAGCCGAACACGCCTTGCAGCGCTTTTCATGTCCGTATCCTCCGTTGATGTCCTTACCTTTTATATAGCGCATCATGAGCGCAGGAACTATACTATATCATACTTCCCATACACGCGCAAGACCGTGCGCGAAATACGCCGCAGAGCGCCGAGAATTTCGGACCGAAATTCGATTTTTCGCCAAATTCCCGAACATTATATCTGTTAAATGTTAAATCATTCGTCACATTTAAGCAAATCGCTTGTTATGTACTTTACAACTCGATGATTATGAAGTATGATAACGATGTCTTCATTTTATACGCATGATCGAACTCAAGGAGGAAGAAAACTACATGAAAAAGATCATCGCTCTTGTGCTGGCCGCTGTGCTGTGCCTGTGCGCCTGCGCTGCGCTGGCTGCTGACCTGAAGGTCGGCGTCATTCTCGTCGGCGACGAGACCGAAGGCTACACCCTCGCCCACATGAACGGCATCAAGGCCGCTGCTGCTGAGCTCGGCGTGGCCGATGACCAGATCATCTGGAAGTATAAGGTTCCCGAGGATCAGACCTGCGCCGAGGCCGCGTATGACCTCGTCGGCCAGGGCTGCAACCTGATCATCTCCAACTCCTACGGCCATCAGACCTTCATGGACGAGGTCGCCGGTGAGTTCCCGGACGTGGACTTCGTCTCCATGACCGGCGACTTCGCCGCCATCTCCGGCAAGCCGAACCTCAAGAACGCCTTCACCAAGATCTATGAGGCCCGCTACGTCTCCGGCGTCGTGGCCGGCATGAAGGTCAAGGAGCTGCTCGAGTCCGGCGAGCTCTCTCCGGAGAAGCAGCCCAACTCCTTCGACGGCGAGAACGTCAAGATCGGCTACGTCGGCGCCTTCAACTACGCCGAGGTCGTCTCTGGCTACACCGCCTTCTTCCTGGGCATCCGCTCCGTCGTGCCGAACGTGACCATGACCGTTGAGTACACCCAGTCCTGGTTCGATATCGACAAGGAAGCCGCCGCTGCCGAGGCTCTGGTCGCCGACGGCTGCGTGATCATCGGCCAGCACGCCGACTCCACCGGCGCTCCGGCTGCCGTGCAGAAGCTGCTCGACGCCGGCACGCTGTGCTACTCCGTCGGCTACAACATCGACATGCTGCCGACCGCTCCGACCGCTGCCCTGACCTCCCCGACCAACGAGTGGCACGTCTTCTACGCCGACCTGTTCTCCAAGAAGATGAACGGCGAGGAGATCGCTCAGGATTGGGCTGAGGGCTATGCCAAGGACGCCGTCGCGATCACCACGCTCGGCCCGTCCTGCGCTGCCGGCACCCAGGAGAAGGTTGACGAGGTCGTCGCCGCGCTCAAGGATGGCAGCCTGAAGGTCTTCGACACCGCCACCTTCACCGTCGGCGGCGAGACCGTGACCTCTGCGCCGGTCGATCTGTCCTTCATGGATTGGTCCACCATGACCGCGATCTACGAGGGCGAGACTGTTGAGGCCATCGTCGACGGCGCGTTCGAGGAGTCCAGCTTCCGCAGCGCTCCGTACTTCGCTCTGCGCATTGACGGCATCATCGAGAACGCCGCGCAGTAATCCCTGCTATCTACTGACAAAGGGAGGCTGATCTCAGCTTCCCTTTTCTTAGGTTTTTCCCCTCCTCTTGTTCCATAATGAAACTGACAGATAAGGAGTGAGCTGCCCCTCATGGAAAACGCGATTGAGCTGCGCCATATCAGCAAATCATTCGGCAGCACGAAGGCCAACGTCGATATCTCGATGGATGTGCGCAGCGGCGAGATTCTCTCCCTGCTCGGCGAGAACGGCAGCGGCAAGACCACGCTGATGAACATGCTCTCGGGCATCTATTACCCCGACGAGGGCGAAATCCTCATCGGCGGCAAGCCTGTCGAGATCCGCAATCCCAAGGACGCCATGGCGCTGGGCATCGGCATGGTGCATCAGCATTTCAAGCTCATCGACGTGTTCACCGCGGTGGAAAACATTGCGCTGATGCTCGATAAGCATGAAAAATACGACCTCAATGCCATCCGCAAAAAAGCGCACGAGATCTGCGAGCGCTATCATTTCGAGATCAACCTCGATCAGAAGGTCTACGAGATGAGCGTCAGCCAGAAGCAGACGCTGGAGATCATCAAGGTGCTCTACCGCGGCGCGGACATCCTCATCCTCGACGAGCCGACCGCCGTGCTGACCCCGCAGGAGACCGACAAGCTCTTCGCCGTCATCCGCAACATGCGCGAGGACGGCAAATCGATCATCATCATCACGCATAAGCTGCACGAGGTGCTGACCGTCTCCGACCGCGTCGCCATTCTGCGCAAGGGCGAGTACGTCGGCACGGTGGAGACTGCCGTGGCGACCGAGTCCTCCCTCACCGAGATGATGGTCGGCAAGAAGGTTGAGCTCAACATCGACCGCCCCGAGCCGCACGACCGCCATCTGCGCCTGAGCGTGCATAACCTCAGTGTCGTCAACGACGAGGGCGTCAAGGTGCTCGACGGCATGACGTTTGACGTGTTCAGCGGTGAAATTCTGGGCATTGCGGGCATTTCCGGCAACGGCCAGAAGGAGCTGCTTGAGGCCATCGCCGGTCTGCAGCCCACGCAGCCGCAGTCGTCCGTCGTCTACTATCCCGACAACGACCGCGACTCCACCGCCGAGCAGCTCATCGGCAAGACCCCGCTGGATATCCGCAACATGGGCGTGCATCTGTCCTTCGTCCCCGAGGATCGCCTCGGCATGGGTCTCGTCGGCACGATGGGCATGGTCGATAACATGATGCTCAAGACGTACACCGAGGGTCATTCCCCTGTCGCCGACCGCAAGGGCCCGCGCCATCTGGCCGAGCAGATCAAGGAGGAACTGGACGTCGTCACGCCGTCGATTTCCACGCCCGTTTCCCGTCTCTCCGGCGGCAATGTGCAGAAGGTGCTCGTCGGCCGCGAGTTCGCCTCTGATCCGTCCGTGCTGATGGCGGCCTACGCCGTGCGCGGTCTGGACATCAACACCAGCTACACCATCTATCACCTGCTCAACGAGCAAAAAGAGAAAGGCACGGCCATCATCTATGTCGGCGAGGATCTCGACGTGCTGATCGACCTGTGCGACCGCATTCTCGTGCTCTGCGACGGCAAGAACAACGGCATCGTCGATGCCCGCAAGACCACCAAGGAAGAGGTCGGTCTGCTGATGACGCAGCTTCAGGAAGAAAGGAGCGACAATCAGTGAGCCAAACCACCCATCATGAACCGCTGATCCGCGTCGCCGCGCGCGAGAACGCATCCACTGCGCTGCGCGTGGGCGTTCGCGTGGCCGCCATCTTTCTGGCGCTCGTGGTCAACGCGCTGTTCATCTATTTCGTCACGGGACTCAATCCGTTCCAGGTCTACATCACCATGTTCGGCGGCACGTTCGGCACGAAGATGCGCTTCTTCTGGGCGATGCGCGACCTCGCTTCCCTGCTGCTGATCGGCATCGCACTAGCGCCCGCGTTCAAGATGCGCTTCTGGAACATCGGCGCCGAGGGTCAGGTGCTTGCCGGTGCGCTGGCGACTGCCGCTGTCATGGTCTATGGCGGCAGCGTACTGCCCGCGCCCGTGCTCTACACGGTCATGCTCGTCGCGGCTGTGGCCGCCGGCGCGCTGTGGGGCTTCGTCCCGGCGTGGTTCAAGGCGCATTTCAATACGAATGAGACGCTGTTCACGCTGATGATGAACTACGTCGCCATTCAGATCGTCGCATGCTTCGTCAACATCTGGCGCGGCCAGGCGTCGGGTCTGGGCAAGCTGAACATGAAGACGAAGGCCGGCTGGTTCCCCCAGATCTTCGGCTATCGCTTCACGATCAACCTGGTCGTCGTCGTCGCGCTCGTCTTCCTGATGTTCTGGTATCTGAAGTATTCCAAGCAGGGCTATGAGATCGCCGTCGTCGGCGCGAGCGAGAATACCGCGCGCTACGCCGGCATCAACGTCGGCAAGGTCATCATCCGCACGATGATTATCTCCGGCGCGCTCTGCGGTCTGACCGGCTTCCTCATCGTCGGCGGACGCGACCAGACGATCTCCACCGGCACGGCAGGCGGCAACGGCTTCACGGCCATCATCGTCGCGTGGCTTGCCAAGTTCAACACGTTCACGATGGCGCTGATCTCCTTCCTGCTGATCTTCCTTGAGAAGGGCGCGGCTGAAATCGCCTCGGCCTATAACCTCAACGATTATGCCTCGGACATCATCGCCGGCATCATTCTCTTCTTCATCCTCGGCAGCGAATTCTTCGTCCGCTACCGGCTCATCCTGCGCGGCAGCCACAACAAGGAGGTGCGCTGATGGACACTTTGATCGCATGGATTCTGCGCGCCATTCCCTTCGGCACGATCATCATGTATGGCGCGATGGGCGAGATTCTCACCCAGAAGTCCGGCAACCTGAACCTCGGCGTCCCCGGTATCATGTATCTGGGCGGCTTCGCGGGCTTTGCCAGCGCGTATATCTATGAAAACAGCGTCGCTAACCCGAACATGGTGCTCTGCGTTGTCATCGCGCTCGTGTTCGCGTTCATCTTCGCGATGCTCGGCGGCCTGATTTACAGCTTCATCACCATCACCCTGCGCGCCAACCAGAACGTGACCGGCCTTGCGCTGACGACGTTCGGCATGGGCGTGGCGAACTTCTTCGGCGTCTACATCCTCAACGGCTCGACCGCGACGCAGTCGATGGTCTACAAGACGTTCCAGACGAAGATTCCCGTGCTCTCGAACATGGGCGTGCTCGGCACGACGGTCTTTGGCTACGGCTTCATGGTCTATGCCGCCATCTTGCTGGCGATTGTGCTGCATTACATTCTCAACTGTACGCGCACCGGCCTCAACCTGCGCGCTGTCGGCGAGAATCCCGCGACAGCGGACGCGGCCGGCATCAACGTGGGCCGCTATAAGTATCTGGCGACCTGCCTCGGCGCGGGCATTTCCGGTCTGGGCGGCCTGTATTACGTGCTGGATTACAATCAGGGCAT
>CALVTQ010000157.1 GCA_944362695.1 uncultured Clostridia bacterium | reverse complement strand
GTTAAAGGGTTTCGCCCTTGTGTGGGGTTTGGGGGGCAGGTTTTCTGGGGGGGTTACGTTCGCGGGCGGGCGGTTGTGCTGCCGATTGGGAGGGGGACGGTTTTTTTGGGGGGAATGTTTTTTGGGGGGAATGGGGTTACGGGGTTACGGGGTGTGTGCGTGGCGCGGCGTTTGCGCATTGTCGCCGTCAGGTAACGCTTCGCTCCCTGACGGGGTTTGGCGGCTGCGCCGTTTGGGGTTACGTGGGGTTACGCTGGGCTGCCGCCCAGACCTGCTTGGGGCTTTGCCCCAAACCCCAGCAGGGACCAGTCCCTGCACCCCTCTTCGCTTCGCGCGCTTTAAGAAGCTTTACTTATGCCGCGAAGTGCTCCGCCCCGGCGAGCAGCCTTTCGATCATCTCTCTGGCCTTGGCCATATTCATCTCGCCTCTGCGGGCCATCATCAGAATCCCGTACAGGCCCGTCCCGACGATGATGCCCGCGTCCTTCGGCTCGACGCCCTTCTCCTTGAGCGCCTGCACGGTCATCTTCTCCAGCGGCTCCTTCATGTGCGCGAACATCCTGTCGCACATGTCGGCATACAGCGCCGCATGCTGGGGCAGGCACAGGTCGGCGGCCAGCGGCGCGGTGAAGCACTGCTGCCACGCCTCCAGGTTCATCAGCTTCTCAAACTTCTGCGCGCCCGTGCCCTCGCCGTCGGCGATCTTCTCCGCCAGCGAGCCCAGATAGCTGCAATAGCCCTCGACCACGGCCTTCACCATGTCGTCCTTGGTCGTAAAGTAATAGTAGAAAAGGCCCTTGGCGACGTCGACCGCCGAGACGATCTCCGCCACCGACGTGCGCACAAAGCCCTGCTGCGCAAAGAGCTTCGCCGCCGCGGCCACCATCTCCGCCTTGCGTTCTTCCGGTTTCTTGACAATCCGCATGATCGGTTCCTCCTTGTGATCTTGCCCTGTGCTTTTGATGGCGTTATCATATCAGCCCGCCCGCCGCCTTGCAATACATAACCGCCCAATGATACGTCCGCATGCTCGAAATGTCACTTTTGCCGCTTTATCTCATACTGTGAGCAATTATGGCGGAATTGTGAACGTCGCGGACGCGTCAGCTCGACAGGCTTTCCAGATACCCTTCGAGCGCCTGCACATCGTCAAAAACCTTGCCGCGCGAGACATCGTCGCGGTCGTCCTCGGGCACGCTGTCATTCGGGACGTCGGTCGTGCGCACGAGGCTCAGGCAATCGCCCATCCTGTTCTGCATGACCGCGAGCATGCCGTCCTCGCCCGCCGCGAGCACCCAATGCAGCGGGCAGGGGATATCCATCCGCATCGTCACATCGACCTCCTTGGCGTCAAACGCGGTCACCGCCGCGCCGGGGTACACGCCGCCGATCTCCTTTTCCAGCGCGGCATGCGACAGCCCGATGAGCCGGCCGTCGAGCGCTTCCCGGCGCTGTGTGCTGTGGCCGCACGGGGCGTAGATCATCGTGCGGTGGAGCATGCATCCGGCCTCGGTTCTGGCGGACA
Source organism: uncultured Clostridia bacterium (assembly GCA_944362695.1). GTDB lineage: Bacteria > Bacillota > Clostridia > Christensenellales > Aristaeellaceae > Ventricola. The sequence continues at coordinate 20,586 of CALVTQ010000157.1, read as the reverse complement.
GGTCGGCCCCGGCGGGCCTCGCGGGGAAGTCGGGCCCGGGCGTCGCGCCGCCGTTTGAGCGGGTGGTGTCCGTGCGGGTCATGGGCGCGGCTGGGTCGCAGCCAACGCCAGGCTCATCGGTCGCGGCGGGGGCGTTCGTGCGCGCGGGCACGAGGCACAGCAGCGCCGCGAGCAGCGCGCCCGCGATGAGAATCCGTCTTTTCAGTGTGGACAATGTCATCGTCTCCTTTGATTTAATTCAGGTTATTAGCTAAATAATCGAATTGAATTGGTTAATTCTGAAACTAAACGGTTTTATTTCAGTATGCACCAAACGCACCGCGCCCATGAGAAAAAAGCGCTGGAAATTTAGCGCGGCGCTTGACAGGCGGGCAATATTTCCCTATAATCGACTCGAAAATGTAAATAATAGGAGGACGCTATGTCCATCACTTACAATCAGGAGGCGCGCAGCTTCCATCTGACCAACGGTCGCGTGAGCTACGTGATCGCTCTGGCCGCGGGCAAGTACCCGCTGCATGTGTACTGGGGCCGTGCGCTGCGCGGCATCACGGAGGATCTCGTCTCGACGCTGACGATGTACAGCAACGAGAACTTCTCCCTGAACGAGACGCCGCTTGACCGTCTGCCGCAGGAGTGCCCGACGTGCGGCATGGCCGACCTGCGCGAGGGCATGCTCGGCGTGCGCCTTGGCGACGGCTCGACCGCGCTGGCGCTTGAGTATGTGGGCCACGACATCGCGGACGGCAAGCCGGATCTCTGCGGCCTGCCCGCGTCCCACGGCGGCAACGCCCAGACGCTGACGCTGCACCTGAAGGACATGTACAGCGGCCTGTGCGTCGATCTGTTCTATACGATGTTCGCCGATTCCGACGTCATCACCCGCAGCATGCGCGTCATCAACGCGACCGGCGGCGACGTGACGCTCACCCGCGCGCTCTCCGCGTGCGTCGATTTCCAGACGCACGATTACACGCTCCTCACGCTCTCCGGCGCGTGGGCGCGCGAGCGCGAGATGGTCAAGCGTCCGCTGGTCTACGGCCATCAGGGCGTGGGCAGCGTGCACGGCGCTTCGGGCCATCAGGCGTCCCCGGCGTTTGCGTTGCTCGAGCCGAACGCGACCGAGGATATCGGCGGCGTCTACGGCTTTGCGCTGTGCTATTCCGGCAGCTTCATGGCCGACGTGCTGGTCGATCAGTTCGGCGCGGCGCGCACGCAGCTGGGCATCCAGCCGTATGACTTCACGTGGAAGCTCGCGGCGGGCGAGCGCTTTGACGCGCCGGAGGCGTTCCTGTGCTTCAGCGCGGAGGGCCTGGGCGGCATGAGCCGCAGCATGCACGCGTTCGTGCACAACCACGTGCTGCGCAGCAAGTTCGCCAACACCAACCGCCCGATCCTCATCAACAACTGGGAAGCGACGTACTTCAACTTCAACGAGGACAAGCTCGTGGCGATGGCCAAGTGCGCCAAGCAGATGGGCATCGACCTGTTCGTGCTCGACGACGGCTGGTTCGGCCACCGCGATCTGGACAACAGCTCGCTGGGCGACTGGTATGACGACATGCGCAAGCTGCCGGGCGGCCTTGCGGGCTTGTCGCAGAAGATTCACGCGCTGGGCATGAAGTTCGGCCTGTGGGTCGAGCCGGAGATGATCTCCCCGGACAGCGACCTCTACCGCGCGCACCCGGATTGGTGCATCCACGCGGGCGAGCGCATGCGCGTGGAGGCGCGCCGTCAGCTCGTGCTGGACATGAGCCGCGCGGACGTGCGCGACTACGTGGTCGAGGCGATCTGCGCGGCGCTGGAGCGCGGCAACGTCGATTACGTCAAGTGGGACATGAACCGCAACATCACGATGTGGGGCAGCGAGCAGCTCCCGGGCGAGCGCTGGGGCGAGCTGGCGCACCGCTACATCATGGGCGTGTATGACGTCATGGGCCGCATCACGTCGAGGTTCCCGAACGTGCTGTTCGAGAGCTGCGCGGGCGGCGGCGGACGCTTCGATATGGGCATGATGTGCTACATGCCGCAGGCGTGGTGCTCGGACGACACCGACGCGCACGAGCGCTGCAAGATTCAGTACGCGACGAGCGTGTTCTTCCCGTGCTCCTGCATGGGCGCGCACGTGTCGGCCGTGCCGAACCACCAGACGGGCCGCAAGACGCCGCTGAAGACGCGCGCGGCTGTCGCGATGGCCGGCACCTACGGCTACGAGCTCGATGTGCAGAAGCTCAGCGCCGAGGAGCGCGCGGAGATCCGCGAGCTGAACAAGCGCGTGCATAAGATTCAGAAGCTGCTGCTCTACGGCGATTTCTACCGCCTGCGCAGCCCGTACGAGGGCAATGAGACGGCGTGGATGACCGTGAGCGCGAATAAGAAGGAAGCGCTGGTGACGTTCGTGCAGGCGCTGGCCAAGCCCAACAGCATCCCGATGCTGCTCAAGCTCGCGGGCCTCGACCCCAAGAAGAACTACCGCGACGAGGCGACCGGCATCGTCTACGGCGGCGACGAGCTGATGAACTACGGCTATCGCATTAAGGAGCCCAAGGGCGAGGCCGTCGAGGCGAAGCATGATTTCCAGAGCTGGCAGATTCACCTCGTGGCGGTGAAGTAAGCCGCTTCAAGCGCGCGAAGCGAAGAAGGGTCAAGGGCAAAGCCCTTGCGGGATCAAAGGGCAGAGCCCTTTGCAGGGTCTGGGACAGCGTCCCAGCGTAACCCCCGTAACCCCAATGGCGCAGCCATCCCATAAAGCCGTCAGGGAGCGAAGCGTTACCTGACGGGGCAGCGCGCAACGCCCCGAACACCAGACAACCAAAAATTCCGTTCCCCGAAAGGCTGCGCAAAGCCGACCGGGGAACGGTTTTTGTATTTCGCAATTCGGAACATGGCTGCGCCTGTTGGAGCCGTTGACGGAGCCCCCTTCGGGGTCTCCCGATGCGTTTTTTGCTTTAGCCCGGCGCAGCTTTTTGGGCGTTGGGGCCTTTGTGCCGGGCCCCATGTGCGGCTTGGGTGGGAGGGGGTGACGGACTTGGTGAGCGGAGCGTCGACTTCCTATTGAAACTTCACAATAAGCGAAACCTGATCTATACCCGGTCCGGGAAACGTAATAGTCGCGCCCTGCGGTCGCTCGTTTACGTTTCCGACGCTCCGCCCTTAGTTTGTCACCCCTCTGTCAGCCTGCGGCTGACATCTCCCCTAAAGGGGAGAGACAACGCAGCTTTACACGCAGCGAAAATTTTTCGCTCTGGCGGGGCTTGCGATTATGGGTAACGCTCCATGCCCGTAGTCACCGTAACCCCGTAACCCATCGCAATCCCTAGCAGGGAAAATCGAGACGTTAAGCGAGTCGAGCCCTCTCCGTCAGGCTTCGCCTGCCACCTCTTCCGGGGAACCTTATAGTCGCGCCCTGCGGTCGCTCGTTTAGGTTCCCGACGCTCCGCCTGCCTTCATCCGCCACTGGCGGCGGCAGGCTACGGTCCCAGAGGGAGAGGCAAGTAAAGCCTTTTAAATGTTGAAACGTTTTCGCTCTGATGCTGCCTGTCGTTTTGGGGTATCAAAGCCGCAACCCCCGCACCCCAAATCCCCCAAAAAACAAAAAACCACCGTCCCCCGAAATGAACCGGAGAACGGCGTGCGCATGCCCGATTGTTCACCAAAACATCACAAATTGATGCTCTGCGTGTATCCCTTGCTCGTCCCCAAGTACAGCACGTCGCCCACAATCGCCATGTTCTCGTATTCGCCGCCGATCAGCGTCGTGGCGTTCTCGCCGTTGACGTCGCAGCTGATGACGCCGCGGCTCGTGAGCTGAATGACGCGCTGCTCGTGCGTGCCGATGCAGGTCGCGCCGTCGCGCCGGATGGTCGCGCTTGTCCCGCCCGACACGCGGACGACGCTCCCGCCCGTGCGCACGAGAAGCGCCTGACCGCACATGATCGCCTGATCCGCCGCGCCTGTGTAGAGTGTCTCGGCCTTGCCCGTGGCGATGCCGAAGGCCACGACGCCCGCGTCCGTGATGCACAGCAGGCGGTTGCCGTCCACATCGAGCGCAAAATCCGCCACGCCGCCCATCAGCTCGCTTTCCTCGCCGGAGAGCGTGCGCTCCTTGAGCGTCGCGTTCGCGTCGAGCAGGAACATTACGCCGTCGTGCAGCATGAACTTGAGCACCACGCCCGCGCGGCAGAGCACCTCGCGGTTCGTGCCGTCGGCGTTCATGCGGATGACGCAGTCCTCGCCGCCGTCGCTGGCGACGTAGTAGAGCCTGCCGTTGGTCAGATGCAGAAAGCGCGGCACGTCGTTTGCAAGGACGGTCGCCCCGCCGCCGGAGAACGCGCGCCGGGTCAGCACGCCGCCCTGCGAAATGTCCGCCGCGTAGAGATCATTGCGGTCGCCCGCCGCGATGCCGCCGCCCGCGATGGACGTCTGGTACGCGCCGTTTAAGCGGTATTCCTCGTTTTCGCGCGCGCTGTTGTCCCCCTGCATCCGCGCGACCTGCGCCGTCACCACGCCCGATGCGTAGAGGCGGGACTGCGTGCTCTGGCCCGCGTCGCCGTCGGCGGTCAGGCCGTTGGCGGTCTGGAACCGGCGCACGGCCTGCTGCGTCGCGGTGTCATATGTGCCGGATACGAAAGAGGCGGAGAGGTAACCCAGCTCCGCCAGTCGATTTTGCAGTTGGCGCACCTGGTCGCCGCTCATGCCCGCCTTGAGCACGTCGGCGACCATCGCGTCGGATGCCCCCGGCAGATCGCCCACCGGGGTGCCGTCCGCGCGCAGCGCGTCGTCGGAATAGATCAGCTTGAGCGTCTGCGGGCCTGCCGCGCCGTCGACCTTGAGGCCGTGCATGGTCTGGAACGCCTTCGTGGCGTCGACCGTCGGCTGGTTGAATTTGCCCGTGACGTTCTTCTGCGTCAGGTAGCCCAGCTCATAGAGCCGCTGCTGATACTGGCGCACGTCGTCGCCCTCGCTCTCCCACTGGATGACGATGTCCGTGTTGGGCTTGGGCGTGGCCGTCGCGCTGGGCTGGGATGCCGTGCCGCCGGAGGACGAGCCCGCCGGCTTGGCGTCGCTTGAGAAGAGGATAGACTGCGTGCCGGGGCCGGCGACGCCGTCCGCCGTCAGGCCGTTCGCCTCCTGGAACAGCTTGAGCGCGCGCTCCGTGCCGGAGCCGAAATTGCCGTCCGCAGAGCCGGAGAGGTAGCCCAGCGAGATGAGGTATTGCTGCAAAACGCGGACCTGATCGTTGTTGTCGCCCCGGCGCAGCGTGGAGAGCGCCTGACCCGGAGGCGGCGTCGGGCTGGCCGTCGGGGCGGGCGTGACCTGTGCGGCGGAGACGGCGTCGTCGCTTTGCAGCCTGCCCAGCGTCCCCTTGCCTGCGATGCCGTCCGCGCCCAGACCGTTGGCCCGCTGGAACGCCTTGACGGCCTCGGTCGTGCCGGAGCCGAAGCGCCCGTCGATTCTGCCGTCGTAGTAGCCCAGCTCAAAGAGCATCGCCTGCAGCAGATAGACCTGATCGCCGGAGTCGCCCTCGCGCAGCGTGCCGTTCGTGGGCGCGGCGGTGGCGCTCGAGGCGGCGCGCGCGGAGCCGTTGAGCTTCTTGATCGTCGCCGGGCCCGCGTTGCCGTCGGCGGTCAGGTTGTTGTTCTTCTGGAAGGCAATGAGCGCGTCCTGCGTCTCCTGCCCGAATACGCCGTCGGCGACGCCCGTGAGGTAGCGCAGCTCGATGAGGCGCGCCTGCATCGCGTAGACGTCGTTGCCCGTCATGCCCAGCGTCATGGTGCGCGTGGTGTTCGGGTCGGCTGTGGCGACGGGGTTGTCGGCGTAGTTGGCATCGGCGGAGTAGAGCTTCTCCTGCGTGAGCTTGCCCGCCTGGCCGTCGCCGGAGAGACCGTTGTTGCGCTGGAACGTCTTGACGGCGGTCTCGGTCGATTCGCCGTATATGCCGTCCACGCCGCCCGCGTAGTAGCCCAGCTCCGCGAGCCTGCCTTGCAGCTTGCGCACATCGAGGCCCGACGCACCGCGCTTGAGCAGGATGTATTCCGTGCTCGGCGTGCTCACGGAGATGGCCTTGGGCTGCGCGCTGCTGGAATACAGGAGGTCCTGCGTCTGGCGGCCCGCGATGCCGTCGGAGGCGAGGCCGTTTCGCGTCTGGAATTCGGCGACGGCGTCGTGCGTGTCCGTGTCATATTTGCCGGTGATGGTGGTCATGTAGCCCAGCTCGACGAGGCGCGCCTGAAGGTCGCTGACGTCCGAGCCGGTGGAGCCCACGCGCAGCACGGGATAGCCCGCGTTGTAATCCTCGGTCGATGTGTTCCAGCTCTGGGCGTCGGGCGCGGCGGTCGCGGCTGTGCGCGGCGTGGCTGTCGGCGCGTCGTCGAGCGTCCAGTCCTGCCACGTGCTCTGATCCGACGACGTCCACGTGTCGGGCGTGGGCGATGCGGTCGGCTCGGGCGTGGGCGTGGGCTGCGGCGTGGCGAGCGGCTGCACCGTGCCAAACGGCATCGCGTTTTCCACGATGACAAGCGGCTCGAGCGTCGGGTCCGGCTCGATCAGGCCGTTGCGCACGATGAAATACACGCCCACGGCCAGCAGCGCGAACACGAGCAGCACGGCAATCCACTTCATTCGCCGTCACCGTCCTTCCCGTCCCCGCCCGCGAGGATGGCGTCCACCTCGTCGAGGCTCGTGATCTCATAGCGCACCGGCAGACCGGCGGCGTTTGCCTTGCCCTTGGGGTTATACCAGCAGGCGTCGATGCCCGCGTTGGCGGCGGCGGCGATGTCGCTTGTCAGCGAGTCGCCCAGCATCAGCGCGCGGGACTTGTCCGTGACGCCCGCGATGCGCAGGCCCTCGTATACCATCTTCGGGTCGGGCTTGGCCGCGCCGACTTCCTCGCTGATGACAAGGCCCGCGATATCGCCCTTGATTTCGCTTCTGTCCATGCGCCCGTGCTGCACGCGCGCGATGCCGTTGGTCACGATGACCACGGGGACGACCCTGCTCCACCTGCGCACGGCGTCCGCCGCGCCGGGGATCATGACGGCCTGCTGGCCAAGCGATGTGACGAACGCCTCGCTCATGGCCTTGGGGTCGACATTCGTCACGCCGATTTTGGCGAGGAACTGCTCAAAGCGGCGCACGCGCAGGGTCGGCTGGTCGATGCCGCCGCGCTCAAAGAGCTTCCACAGCGCGTCGTTGATTTCGGAATAGATGTGCAGCAGCTCGCCCGTGGGCGCGATGCCCATCGCCTCGCACGCCGACGCGAACGCGATCTCCTCGGCGCGGCTAAAGTCGAATATGGTGTTGTCCGCGTCGCACAGCAGCACGTCGTAGCGGCGCGCGGCGGTTTCGTTGTGATGCATATGATCCTCCTTTGTTCGGGGGAAATGGATGTGTGTTTATTGTACCACAAACGGGCGGGAAAGCAAAGCACAAAGCGCTGGGCGCGCTGGCGGCGCTTGCCAACGGCGGCTTGCCGGGGTATAATGATAGGAAAGCACACAGGAGGGAACGTCATGCAGGATTTGTTTTCGATGAACGAGGCGAAGCTCAGCCCGCTCGCCGACAGGATGCGCCCGCGCACGCTCGACGAGTTTATCGGGCAGGCGCACATCGTCGGGCGGGGACGCCTGCTGCGGCGCGCGATCGAAGCCGACCGCATGACCTCCTCGATCTTCTACGGCCCGCCGGGCTGCGGCAAGACGACGCTCGCGTCCATCATCGCGAACACCACGCACAGCGCGTTCGTGCAGCTCAACGCGGTCACGAGCGGCGTGGCCGACGTGCGCAAGGTGATCAAAGAGGCCGAGGACAGGCGCAAGCTCTACGGGCAGGCGACGTATCTTCTGCTTGACGAGTGCCACCGCTGGAACAAGAGCCAGAGCGACTCGATCCTCCCGGCCATCGAGCGCGGCGTCGTGCGCTTCATCGGCTCGACGACCGAGAACCCGCTGATCTCCATGACGCCCGCCATCGTCAGCCGGTGCAGGATCTTCCAGTTCTATCCGCTGGAAGAAAAGGACGTTTTGCTCGCCATGAACCGTGCGCTTGAGGATAAAGAGCGCGGCTTCGGCGAACAGAACGTGATCCTCGACGAGGACGCGGCGAGGCACATCGCGAGAATCGCGAACGGCGACGTGCGCTCGGCGCTCGGCGCGCTCGAGCTGGCCGTGCTCACCACCGACCCCGGCGAGGACGGCGCGATTCACATCACGCTCCCCGTCGCGGAGGAGTCGATTCAAAAGCCGGTCATCCGCTGCGACGAATCGCTGTATTACGACATGCTCTCCGCCTTCTGCAAATCCCTGCGCGGCAGCGACTCCGACGCGGCGCTGGCGTGGTTTGCGCGGCTGCTCTACGCGGGCGTCGATCCGCGCCTGATCGTGCGGCGCATCATCGCGCACGCGAGCGAGGACGTCGGCCTTGCCAACCCCACGGCGATGCTTCAGGCCGTCGCGGCGGCGCAGGCGCTGGAGACCGTCGGCCTGCCGGAGGCGCGGCTGTCGATGGCGCAGGCGATCATCGCCGTGTGCGAGAGCCCGAAGTCGAACTCGGTCGTCACGGCGCTGGGCCGCTGCGTGGCCGACGCGGAGAAGGGCGGCTTCGGCCCCGTGCCGGTGCATCTGCGCGACACGCACTACGCGGGACACGAGCGGCTGGGTTCGGGCGCGGAATATAAATATCCGCACGACTATCCCGGCCACTGGGTGGCGCAGGAGTACATGCCGCCGGAGGTGCGCGGCCACAAATACTACGTGCCGTCCGATCAGGGGCAGGAGCTCAAGCTGCGCGAGCGGCGTCGCGGGCGGGGCATCATCGACGAGTGACGGCGCATATTTGACGAAGCAGCGGGGCGAAAGCATCCCGTATCGCAAAATATTTTTGGCTATCATCACGGCGGGGCTGCGCGGCGGCTCCGCCCATTTTGCGCGCAAAAAACCGTCCCCCGCATGGACGCGGGAAACGGTCGCTTGCACGATATTCACTTGCGCGCGCAGTCAAAAACCTCATTGCGCAGCAGCCCCAGCCCGTGCTCGATGGTGTCCATGAACACGTCCATGCTCTCCATGCAGGCCTTCGGGCTGCCGGGCAGGTTGATGATCAGCGTCCTGCCGCGAATGACGCTCACGCCACGGGACAGCATGGCGTTTTTCGTGATCGTCATGCTGTGGGCGCGGATGGCCTCGGCGATGCCCGGCGCGTTTCGCTCGCAGACGGCCATCGTCGCCTCGGGCGTGCGGTCGCGCGGGGAGAAGCCCGTGCCGCCGGTGGTGAGGATGAGGTCGGGCTGGCGCTGGTCACACAGGCGGATCAGCTCGCTCTTTAATTGCTCGGGCTCGTCGGGCAGCAGAATCCGCTCGATGACCTCATAGCCCGCGTCGGTCAGGCGTTTGGCAATCGCCGGGCCGGAAAGATCCTCGCGCTCGCCCGCAAAGCCCTTGTCAGAAAGCGTGATGACCGCCGCCTGCCACGGGCGCGGGGCGTTGCGGCCCACGATGGTCATCTCGTCGCCCACGGCAATCGTCCCCGGCTTGAGCACGCGCGCGAACACGCCCTCGCGCGGCATGATGCAGTCGCCCATGCGCTTGTAGATCGCGCAGTGGCCGTGGCATTGCTTGCCGATCTGCGTCGTCTCCAGCAGCGCCTCGCCGCAGGCAAGCAGCGTGCCGACCGGCAGCGCGCGAAAGTCGATGCCCGCCACGACGAGGTTCTCACCGAACGCGCCCGGCTCGACGTTCGCGCCCTTCGCGTTGAATTCGGCGATCTTGTCGGCGGAGAGCAGGCTCACCTGCCTGTGCCAATGCCCGGCGTGGGCGTCGCCGTCGATGCCCCAATCCGCCGAAAAATGCGCGCTCGTGATGTTCTGCTTCTGCGTGCCGCGCCGCTCGCTCGCGCACACGGCGATGACCTTGCCCATTGCTTATCCTCCGATTTCGTTCATGCGCCGCGCGTCGCCGGTTTCGCCGAAGCCGTGGCGCGCGGGCTTGTTGTAGATGGCGCTTTGCAACGCGGATTGTATCGCGGCGTCGCCCTCGCCGCAGCGCAGCAGCGCGCGCAGGTCAAGCCCGTCCGGGCGATTTAAGCACAGGCGCGCCTGTCCGTCGCTCGTCAGGCGCACGCGGTTGCAGCCCGCGCAGAACTCGCGGCTCAGCGCGCCGATGAAGCCCACGCTGCCCATAAAGCCGTCCGGTTTGGCGTAGACCGCCGGGCCGTGGCCGCGCGTCTTTGTGTCGGGATGCAGCTCGCCCAATTCGCGCTCGAGCAGGGCGCGCACGTTGTCCGCCGCGATGGGGGAGAGCGTTTTCGCGCAGCCGACCGGCATCAGCTCGATGAAGCGCACGGCGATGGGGCGGTGCTGCGCGAGCCGGGCGACGTTCGCCAAATCGCAATCGTTGACGCCGCGCACGGGGACGGCGTTGACCTTGGCATGCAGCCCCGCGCCCACGGCCTCGTCAAGCGCCTCGATGGCTGTATGCACGTCGCCGCCGCGCGTGATTTTTTCATATAATACGGGATCGACCGCGTCGATGCTGATGTTCACGGACGAGAGCCCCGCGTCCATCGCCTCGCGCACGTGGCCGCGCAGAAGCAGGCCGTTCGTCGTCATGGATACGCTCTCGATGCCGGGGACGGACGCGATTTTTTCAATCAGGGTCAGGCAGCCGCGCCGGGCCATCGGTTCGCCGCCGGTCACGCGGATGTGGCGGATGCCGAGGTTTGCCAGCAGGCGCACGGCGCGCACGATCTCCTCAAACGTCAGCGCATCGGCGTGGTCAAACAGGGTTACGCCGCTTTCGGGTATGCAGTACACGCAGCGCAGATTGCAGCGGTCTGTGATGGAGATGCGGGCGTAGTCGATGGTCCGCCCGAACTGGTCAAGCATGATTTTCGCCCTCAAACTCCGGGTCGTTGACGAAATCGCCGCTCTTGCCGCCGGTCTTCTTCGCCAGATGAACGCCGGTGATCTCCATGCGCTTGTCCATCGCCTTGCACATGTCGTATATGGTCAGCAGCGCGACGGAAACGCCGGTGAGCGCCTCCATCTCCACGCCCGTCTGCCCGGTCAGCGACGCCGTGCAAATGGCCTCGATCTCGCAGGAATCCTCGAGAATCCTGAAATCGACCGCGCAGCGCCCCAGCGGGAGCGGGTGACACAGAGGAATCAGCTCGCCGGTCTTTTTTGCGGCCATGATGCCCGCCACGCGCGCCACGCCGAGCACGTCGCCCTTGCCCGCGCCGCCGTCCATGACGGTGCGCAGCGTCTCGCGGCGCATGCGGATGCGCCCCTTGGCGACGGCTGTGCGCAGTGTGTGCGCCTTGGCGGTCACGTCGACCATGACTGCTTGCCCGCGCTCGTCAAAATGCGTCAGTTTCTCGCTCATGCCGTTCACGCCTCACTTGCCGAAGCCGCAGTTGGGATAGGTACACGTCTCGCAGGACAGGCACAGCCCGCCCTCGCCCATGCGCGTGATGTCCTCGCGGCGAATCTCGATCCCGGCGGCGACGCGCGGCAGCAGCAGATCAAACACCGTGCGCCTGGCGAACATCACGCACCCCGGCAGGCCGAGCACGGGGATCTCGCCGCCTTTGCCATCCGGCAGATAGCCCACCAGCATCATCGCGCCGGGCAGCACGGGCGCGCCGTATGTGACGATGCGCGTGCCGGCCTCGCGGATGGCGCCGGGCGTGCGGTCGTCGGGGTCGACGCTCATGCCGCCTGTGGTGAGGATGAGCTGTGCGCCCGCGTCGCGCATATGGTGGATGGCATCCACGATCATCGCGCGGTCGTCGGGACAGGTGGTTTTGGCGATGACGCGCATGCCGTATTCGGCGAGCTTGGCCTCCACCACGGGGGTGAAGGCGTCCTTGATGCGGCCGTGGTAGACCTCGTTGCCGGTGGTCACGATGCCGCACGTCAGCGGCTTAAACGGCACGACGCGCAGGATGGGCGCGCCCTCCGCCGCTTTTTGGGCGAGCGCCATCTTCTCTTTTTTGATGATGAGGGGGATGACGCGCGTGCCCGCGAGCTTGTCGCCCTCGCGAACGGGCGTAAAGCCGTGGCGCGTGGCGATCATGATCTCGTCGATGGCATTGACGGCCAGAAGCCGCGCGCTGTCCACCAGAAGCAGGCCGTCGCAGGCCGCGATCAGCTCGATCTTGCCCTCGCTGGGCTGCGTGGCGCGGATGTTCTCGCCCATGCAGATATCGCGCAGGATGGCGGCGGCCTCGTCCTCGTGATACATGGTGTCGTCCTTTTCCCAGACGTAGAGGTGATCCTTGCCGAGCTTGAGCAGCTCGGGGATGTCCGCCTCGGTGACGACGTGCCCCTTCTTGAAGGCGACGCCCTTTTTGACGTCCTTGATGATGACGGTGATGTCGTGGCAGAGCACGTGGCCCACGGCGCGCTCGGTTTCAATCAGTCGCATAAAGCCCTCCCGTTACAGCGTCAGCTCGGCGTCGAGCGCGCGCAGGAACGCGGCGCAATCTTCGTCGCCGAGCAGAATATCATAGGCATTGCGCGCGGCATGGACGAACGCGGGGTTGAGCGCCTCGAGCCCGTAGCCCGCCAGCGGACAGACGCTTGCGGCGCGCGGGTCGATGGCCACGCGGGTGTCGCCTTTTGTGAACCGCAGAAAGAGCGGGAACAGGCGGCAGGACAGCGGACGCGCGCCGCGCTCGCAATGCCCGTCGCAGACAAAGAGCAGCGCGCGACGCCCGGCGAGCTCGAAATTCGCGGTCACGACGCGGCCAAAGCCGCAGCCCTCGTAGAGCGTTTCTTCGCCGGGAAAGAGCAGCATGCCGGTCTGCTCGTCGCCCTGACAGCAGGCGCAGGCGCACAGGCTGCCGCAGTCGCGCTTGAGGGGCGTGACGCCCTCGAGCAGCTCGCGGGCGGATAAAACGGCGTTATTCATGCGGAATCCCTCCGTAATATGCATTGCAATCAAAACTATGATAACAGGCGGCGCGCACAAAAGCAAGCAAAAACGCGAGAAAACGCGCGTACTCTTGCCATAAAGCCCAAAAACCGTTATAATAAGCTATATGCACAAAGGGACGGAGGGTCAACCATGGGGGCAACGTATATCCGCTGTCGGGCGGAGCGTCATCTGGGCAAGGAGAGCGCGGGCACGCTGATGCTCGGCGATGTGGCGCAGCTGAGCGACACGCTGCGCGAGCGATATGCCGGGAAGGTGCAGACGATCTACCTCGACCCGCCGTTTTTCACGGGCAAGCGCTTTGACATGAAGGTGCGCATCGGCGAGAAGGGATATAAGACCGGCAGCCCGAGCCTGACGCTGGCGGCATACGAGGACAAATGGGACAGCCGCGAGGCGTATCTTGACATGATGCGCGGGACGCTGACGCTCTGCCGCGAGCTATTAAAGAAGGAAGGCACGATCTTCCTGCACGTCGACTGCCGGATGAACGCGCATCTGCGGCTGCTCATGGACGAGATCTTCGGGGAGAACAACTTCCTCAACGAGATCATATGGAGCTACCAGTCCGGCGGGCGGGCGAAGACGTACTTCCCGCGCAAGCACGACGTGATTCTGTTTTACGCCAAGAGCCGGGCGTACTACTTCAACATCAAGGGCGCGCCGATGGAGCGCGCGCAGGCCAGGAGCAACCACATGCGAAGGGCCGTGGACGAGAACGGGCGCAGCTACCGCGCGATCACGTCCGGCGGCAAGGAATACCGGTATTACGACGACGAACCGGCGTATCCGGGCGACGTCTGGGACGACATTTCTCACTTGCAGCAGAAGGACCCGCAGCGCACGGGCTACGACACGCAGAAGCCGGTCAAGCTGCTGGAGCGCATCGTGACGTGCGCGACGCAGGAGGGCGACATCGTCTGCGACCTGTTCTGCGGCAGCGGCACGACGGCTGTCGCGGCGGCGAGTCTGGGCAGAAAGTTCCTGTGCGCGGACAAGAGCCCGCTGGCGGTCAGCGCGACGGGCAAGCGGCTCGCGCTGCAATGCAGGGACGGCAAAAAGAAGAAGTCGGCTGTCGGGTTTGACGTGGAGGCCGAGTGCGGCGCGGACGACTGCGCGGTCGAGGCCGAGGTGTTCCCGGCGATCAGCAGCTACACGGTTCGGCTGGTGAGGTTTGACAGCCCCGAGGCGAAGGAGGCCGGGCTTACCGGGCTGGATGCCGTCGATCAGTGGGCGGCGGGCTTTGTTCAGGGCGACGTGTTCAGAAGCTGCGTGACGAGCGCGCGGACACAGGCGGAGCCGAGATTGGCCACGACGGTGGAGATGCCGGTGTGCGCGGGCGAGCCGTGCGTGATGATCGTCGATGTCTGGGGCCGCAGGCGGTTCTATCTGCCGATGAGGAAATATTAAAAAGCGGCTTTAGAGGCGCGAAGCGTACTGGGGTCAAGGGGATCATCCCCTTGCGGGTCTGGGCAGAGCCCAGCGTAACCCCTTGTAACATTGTAACCCCTGCCGCAATCCGCAACCAAGCAGCCGCGAAATGTCCGCAGCTTCAGATGCGGACTAAGAAGCGGCGGGTTCAGAGCGCAAACGCCCCGACGCGCACCGTTCCCCCGTGCGCACGCGCGCATCGTTTCAATAAGGAGACAACAAACAATCATGGCAATGAACAACGGTTATATGGTCTATCTGCTGCGCATCCTCGCCGCACAGGGCGCGCTCGCGTCCGTCTACACCGACCCCAACGACCCCGAGGGCTTCTCGGCGGGCTTTGTCGAGGCCGTGGACGGGCAGCACGTGCTCATGTGCGACCTCACGCCGTGGGGGCAGATCGACGGCTGGCGCGTGCGCCGCAACAGCGATGTCATTCAGGTGCTCGCGGGCGAGGAATACGAGCAGCGCCTCGCCATGCTGATGGCCTACCACAAGCAGCACCACAAGTGCTTCTTTAACGACCTGCCCGCCGAGGACACCGACCTGCTCTTGTCCGTGCTGATCGAATGTAAGGCGCGGGACGCCATCGTCAGCGTCATCATGGGCGACGAGATGGTCACCGGCCGCGTCGTCGAGGCGAACGGGCTTCGCATGAAGCTGCGCCTGCTCGATTTCTTCGGGCGGCCCGCCGAGGAGGAGACCATCACCCTGCGCGAGGTCGAGATCCTGGAGATCGGCACGCAGGAGGAGAAGATGTACGCGATATTGGAGGAGCTGGAGGCGCAGAGGCTCACGCTGCTGCCTCCCGAACAGCGATGAAGATCACGATTCTCACGACATTCCCCGAGATGTTCGCTCCGCTGCACACCAGCATCCTTGGCCGCGCGGAGAAGGCCGGGCTGCTTGCCATCCGCGAGGTCAACATCCGTCAGTATAGCAAAAATAAACATCATAATACCGACGATGCCCCGTTCGGCGGCGGCGCGGGCATGGTGATGCTCGCCCAGCCGATCGTGGACGCCATGCGCGATGTGCAGGGCGAAAACTTCAGCGGGCGGCGGATTTACCTCTCGCCGCGCGGCGAAACGCTCACGCAGAAGAAGGCCGAGGCGCTGGCAAAAGAGGACGAGCTGATCCTGCTCTGCGGCCACTACGAGGGCGTCGATCAGCGCGCGCTCGACCTGTGCATCGACGAGGAAATCTCCATCGGCGATTACGTGCTGACCGGCGGCGAGCTGGCGGCGATGGTGCTGGTGGACTGCGTGGCGCGGCTCGTGCCGGGCGTGCTGGGCTGCGAGGAGAGCGCGGTCACGGAGAGCTTCACGTCCGGTTTGCTCGAGTATCCGCAGTACACGAGGCCGCGCGAGTTCGAGGGGCTGACCGTGCCGGAGGTGCTGCTCAACGGCAACCACGCCAAGATCGTCGATTGGCAGACGCACGAGGCGCTGTATATCACCCTGCGCAGGCGGCCCGAGATGGCGAAGGCGTATCTCGACGGGCGCAAATTCACGCGGCACGAGAAAAAGGTCGTCGACGGCGTGTTTGAGCGGATTCGCGCGGAGGATGATGAGGCGGAGAGGGCGGCTGAAGCCGCAGACGGCAAATCCGCTGATGCTGATGATGAATGTACGGAAAATCAAGATATATAAAGAAAAACCGGGGCTTGCAAGCTCCGGCTTTTTCTGCGTATCACGCGTTCACAGCTCAATATAATACGGACAGATATTCTCATAGCTGCCGTCCTTCATCCGAAATCCCTTCGGGATCACGCCCAGCTGCGTAAAGCCGATGCGCTCATACAGGTGCCGCGCGTGGACGTTGCTCTCGACGACGGCGTTGAATTGCAGCACGCCGAAGCCGAGCCGCTTGCCCTGCGCCATGCAGTCGAGCACGAGCGCCTCGCCGATGTGCTTTCCGCGATGCGCCGAGGCGACGGCGTAGCTCGCGTTGCAGATGTGGCCGCAGCGCCCGACGTTGTTGGGGTGCAGGATGTACATGCCCACGACGCAGCCGTGCTCATCCACCGCCACGCCGCAATGGCTCTGCGAGGCGAAGAACGCCGCGCCGGTCTGCTCATCGAGCGTCTCCTCCTGCGGGAAGGCGATGCCGCCCTCCACGACCTCGTTCCAGATGGCGATCATCGCCGGGATATCCGCGCTTTCATACGGGCGAACGATCATGCGTGTTCCTTCTTTCCGATGGCTGAATTTGCCCTGATTATAGGACAATCGGGCGGCGGCGTCAAGCTCCGGGCGAAAAACGCGGCGCGCATCTTCACGGCGGGGGCGGGTTGTGATATACTCATGCATACATAGATGATGAGCGGAGGCGTTTTCATGGTCGGGAAAAATGCGGTTCGGCGCGCGTGCGTCGGCTTGATGGCGCATGTCGATGCGGGCAAGACGACGCTCAGCGAGCAGATTCTTTTGCGCGCGGGCGTGGTGCGCAGGGCCGGACGCGTGGATCACGGCGACGCATTCATGGACGGCCACGCCATCGAGAAGGCGCGCGGCATCACGATTTTCTCCGAGGAGGCGAGCTTTGACCTGCGCGGCGTGCATATCACGCTGATGGACACGCCGGGCCACGTCGATTTTTCCGGCGAGATGGAGCGCGCGCTCTCGGTGCTGGACAGCGCGGTGCTCGTCGTCTCGTGCGCCGAGGGCGTGCAGAGCCACACGGTGACGCTCATGCGCATGCTCAAGCGCCGCCGCGTGCCGGTGATGATCTTCCTCAACAAAACGGACAGAGAGGGCGCGGATGTGGGCGCGGTCATGGCGCAGATGAAGCGGCTGCTGACGCCCGATTGCGTGCTGATGACGCAGGACGCCGAGACGCTGCGCGAGGAAATCGCCTGGCGCGACGAGGTGCTGCTTGACAAGCACTTTGATGGGACGGCCGCGCGCGAAGATTACCTCGCCGGGGCGGCGCGTGCGTTCGCGGCGGGCGAGCTGGTGCCGGTTCTGCCGGGCAGCGCGCTGCTTGGGCAGGGCGTCGACGAGCTGCTTGAGGCCGTCGGCGCGCTTTGCGGCAAGGCATGGGACGAGGACGCGGCGTTCACCGGCGTGGTGTACCGCGTGCGGCGGATCGACGGGCAGCGCGTGTGCTTTGTCAAGGCCGAGCGGGGCGTTCTGCGGGCGCGCGACGAGGTGGCGACGATGAACGGCGCGCAGAAGCCGCACGCGCTCTACACATCGCAGGGCGGCAGGCTCACGCCGAGGGACAGCCTGCGCGCGGGCGAGACGGCGGCTGTCGCGGGCATCGCGGCGCGCCCGGGCGAGCGCATCGGCGAGGGCTTTGGGCGAACGGACGGCGAGCTTGTGCCGCTGATGAGCGTGCGCATCGCCGCCAAGGGCAGGACGACGGCGCAGAATCTGCTCGCGCACCTGAAGGAACTCGAGGAGGAGGACCCGCTGCTGCATGTGCGCGCGGAGGAAGGCGGCGCGGACGTGGGCATCATGGGCGCGGTGCAGACGCAGGTCTTGGGCGAGCTGCTGGCCCAGCGCTTCGGCGACGAGGCGGACTTCCTGCCGCCGAGGGTCATCTATAAGGAAACGGTCGCCGCGCCGGTCGTGGGCATCGGGCATTACGAGCCGCTGCGCCACTACGCCGAGGCGTGGCTGAGGATCGAGCCGGGCGCGCCGGGCAGCGGGGTCGTGTACGACGCGAAGGTCGCGCCGAACTCGCTGGACCTGAACTGGCAGCGGCTCGTCGGCACGCATGTCATGGAGCGCGAGCACCCCGGTGTGCTGACCGGCGGCGCGCTCACGGATGTGAAGATCACGCTCATCGCGGGCCGCTCGCACCTCAAGCACACAGAGGGCGGCGACTTCCGCGAGGCGACATACCGCGCGATCCGGCAGGGGCTGATGCAGGCGCAAAGCGTGCTGCTGGAGCCGATGGTGTGCTTTGAGCTGGCGATGGCGCAGGACGCGCTTGCGCGTGTGACGGGCGAGCTTTTGCGCCTCGGCGCGGAGCTGGATGCGCCGGTGTACGACGGGGACGAGGTGACGCTCTGCGGCACGTGTACGGCGGCGGCGTTCTGGGATTACCCGACGAAATTCGCGGCGAGCACGCGCGGCCACGGGCGCATCAGCTCGCGGTTCAGCTGCTATGCGCCGTGCAGAAATCAGGACGAGATCGTCGAAAAGATCGGATACAGCCCGCTGGCCGACGAGAAGAACCCGGCGTCGAGCGTCTTTTGCAGCCACGGCGCGGGCTTCTATGTCGCGTGGGATCACGTGCGCGAGTGGGCGCATTGCGAGGTGGAGGGCGTATGATTACGTGCAATCTGGATGCGAAGAGCCGCACGCCGCTGTGCGATCAGCTCTACGCGGCGCTGCGCGCGCAGATCGAGGCGGGCGAGCTGGCGGCGGGCGATCGGATGCCCAGCAAGCGGACGCTCGCGGCGCACCTGAGCGTCAGCACGGCGACGGTCGAGGGCGCATACGGGCGGCTGATGAGCGAGGGCTATTGCGAGAGCAGGCCGAGGAGCGGCATGTTCGTATCGCGCGCGCTGCCCGGCCCGGCGACAGCGCCCAAGGGACGCGACGTGCCTGTGCAGTGGGACTTTTCCACCGGCGCGGCGGACGCGGGCCACTTCCCGTACGCGACGTGGGCGCGGCTGATGCGCGAGGTCTTGAGCGAGCAGAACACGGCGCTTTTGCTGTCGGGCGACTGTCAGGGCAGTCCGGCGCTTCGGCGCGAGCTGGCGCAGATGATGCGCAGCCTGCGCGGGGTCGACGTACCGCCGGAGAGCATCGTCGTGGGCGCGGGCACGGAGGTGCTCGTCTCGGCGCTGGCGGCGCTGATCGGGCGGGAAAAGCTGTTCGCGGTGGAGGACCCCGGCTATTCGCGTGTGCGGCGGATTCTGGTGACGAGCGGGGCTCGGATCATGCCCACGCCGCTTGAGGACGGCGCGATCGACGTGCGCGCGCTGTACGCATCGGGCGCGGGCGCGGCCTACGTGACGCCGTCGCATCAATTCCCGACGGGCGTGCAGATGGACGAGGGCGCAAGGGCGTCGCTGCTGCGCTGGGCGCGCGAGACGGGCGGCTATATATTGGAAGACGATTACGACAGCGAGTTCCGCTTTTCGGGCAAGAACGCGCCTGCGCTTCGGGCGCTTGACAACGGGCGGCACGTGGTCTACATGAACACGTTCTCGCGCACGCTCGCGCCGGGTCTGCGCCTGAGCTTCATGGCCTTGCCGCCGGAGCTGGCCGCGCGGTACCGGGCGATGCACGGCGCGTGCTCGGTCGCGGGGTTTGAGCAGGAGGCGCTGCGGCGGTTCATCGCGGGCGGGCATTTCGAGCGGCACATCTCGCGCATGCGGGTGATCTACCGCGCGCGGCTGGCGGCGCTCGAGCGTGCGTGTGCGGAGCTGGCGCTTGGCGATGTCGCGCCGTGCGGGGCGGGGCTGCATGCGCTGCTCACGGTCGGCGGGAAGGTGCCCGCGCAGGAGCTTGTGCCGCTGGCGGCGCAGGCTGGCGTGAAGCTGACGCGGCTGATCGATTACGGCACGATGCATCGCGGCGAGGGCGAGCGGACGGTTTTGCTCGGGTTTGCCGGAATGGATGAGGACGGGATTGAGCAGGGCTTGAAGGCGCTGAAAAAGGCGTGGTTTTGATGATTGGGGGCGCGATGCTGCGGATTGCGGTTATCGCGTTCTTTTTTCTTTTTTGGGGGATGGGGGGATGGGGGTTACCGGGGTTACGTAGGGGCTACGGGGGTTACGAGGGGTTACCGGGGCTACGTGGTTACCCGCTACGCGAGTAACCGGGGCTACGCGCTCCGCGGGCCAGAGGGATATAGGGGGGATTTCGATTTCCCCCCTACTACCCCTCTGGACTCCCCCTCACCCCCTTAAAACGACCAAGGGGCTGATGCCCCTCTGGACACCCTGGGGCTACTTATTGGGGATTGGAGTTTTGTGTGGTTAGAAGTTTATCGGAGTTCCAAAGTGGGGCTTGGTGCGTTATGTTGTGGGGCTTTGCGTGTTCGGGGCGGGGTTACGGGGGTTACCGGGGTTACGGCCCTCTCCGTCAGGCTTCGCCTGCCACCTCTTCCGGGGAACCTTATAGTCGCGCCCTGCGGTCGCTCGTTAAGGTTCCCGACGCTCCGCCTGCCTGTTTCCGCCAACCTTCGGCGTTATGTCTCGCCTGAAGTCCGCCACTGGCGGCGGCGAGCCATAACGGGCGGCGGCAGGCTCCGGTCCCAT
>CALVTQ010000156.1 GCA_944362695.1 uncultured Clostridia bacterium | reverse complement strand
ACGGCGGTTTGCTCCGGCGGCTGGGCGACGCACGGCGAGACGATATTGAACGATGACGAGCATCTTTGGTGGGCCAAAGGCGGTGCGCTTTGCGGCGAGGCTGTCAGCCGCATTGCGTTCCTTTGCGGACTGATCGAAAAGCTGCCGGGGACGCCGGAGCCGCTGATTCAGCCGCTGGCGATGGACATCAACGGCGCGGCGATGGAGGCGTCGCCGTTCATGCGGGCCATTGGGCGCATGGGCGAGGCGGAGCGTACCGCGTACATTTTGGAAATCACGCCGGTGGCCGTCGCGGGCGAGGGGTGGCGGCTGCACTACATGGGCAGAGGCCAGAGCCGCCGCGCGGAATTTGATCTGCCGCAGGACAGCCGATGGACGGCGCAGGTGATCGACACGTGGAACATGACGGTCAATGAGGCGTCGCGCGGGCTCAGCGGCCACGTGCGCATCGAGACCGGCGGCGAGGGCATGGCCGTGCTGCTGACGAAGGAGGAAGCATGATGAAACCGATTGACGAGATTGTTAAGTCGCTGACGCTTGAGGAAAAGGCGAGCCTCTGCCAGGGCGCGACGTACTGGCTGACGCAGAATATCCCCCAAAAGGGCGTGCCTGCGATCATGATGACCGACGGCCCGCACGGCCTTCGCAAGCAGACGGGCGAGACCGACCATCTGGGCGTGAACAAGAGCGTGCCGGCGACGTGCTTTCCATCGGCGGCAGCGATGGCCTCGAGCTGGGATCGCGAGCTGATCGAGGCTGTCGGCGAGGCGCTGGGCGAGGAATGTCAAAAAGAGGGCGTATCCGTGCTGCTCGGCCCGGGCACAAACATCAAGCGCAGCCCGCTGTGCGGCAGGAATTTTGAATACTTCTCCGAGGACCCGTACCTCTCCGCGCAGATGGCCAAGCACCACATTCTCGGCGTGCAGAGCAGGGGCGTGGGCGCGTGCATCAAGCATTTCGCCGTGAACAATCAGGAGACGCGGCGCATGACGGTCAACGAGATCGTGGACGAGCGGACGCTGCGCGAGATCTATCTGGCGAGTTTTGAGGCCGCCGTGCGCGAGGCGAAGCCGTGGATGGTGATGAGCGCATACAACCGCGTCAACGGCGAATTCTGCTCCGAGCATCCGCATCTGCTGCGCGATATCCTGCGCGGCGAGTGGGGCTATGAGGGCGTCGTGGTGTCCGATTGGGGCGCGACGAACGACCAGGCGAAGGGCATCGGCGAGGGCTTTGACCTGCGCATGCCCGCTGCGGGCGAGGAGATGACGCGCCGCCTCGTGGACGCTGTAAACAGCGGAAAGCTCGACGAGGCCAAGCTCGACAAAACGGTGACGCGCATCCTGACGCTCGTCAAAAAGGGCATCGACAACCGCTGCGAAGGCGCGGCTTACGACGTGGACGCGCACCATGAACTGGCCATCCGCGCCGCACAGGAGAGCGCCGTGCTGCTCAAAAACGAGAAGGGTACGCTGCCTGCGAGCCGCAGGGAAAAGATCGCTGTCGTCGGCGCGTTTGCCAAGTTCGTGCGCTATCAGGGCGGCGGCAGCAGCCACGTGATCCCGACAAAGCAGCGAAGCGTGCTGGCTGTGCTCGACGAGGATTACCCCGACGTGGCGTACAGCTACACGCGCGGCTACCGGCTCAAGCGCGATATCCCGGACGAGGAATATAAGGCGGAGGCCGTCGTCGCGGCCGTGCAGGCGGACAGGATCGTCGTGTTCGCGGGTCTGCCGGACGGGCTGGAATCCGAGGGCTTCGACCGCGCGCACATGCGCCTGCCGCAAAACCAGAGCGAACTGATCGTCACGCTCGCCAAGCTCAACAAGCCCATGACCGTCGTGCTCTTCGCGGGCTCGCCGGTGGAGATGGACTGCGCCGGGAAGGTTCCGTCGATCCTGCTGATGCACACGGGCGGGCAGGGCGTCGCGGAGGCTGCCGTCCGCCTGATTCTGGGCGAGGCAAACCCCTGCGGCAAGCTGGCCGAGACGTATCCGCTGCTGGGCAGCCACGCACCCTGCGCGCTGACC
The DNA here is from genome assembly GCA_944362695.1 of uncultured Clostridia bacterium. Lineage (GTDB taxonomy): Bacteria > Bacillota > Clostridia > Christensenellales > Aristaeellaceae > Ventricola. The sequence continues at coordinate 3,760 of CALVTQ010000156.1, read as the reverse complement.
TACCCGCAGGCGGAGGAGGCCGTTTACAGCGAAGGCGTGTTCGTGGGCTACCGCTATTACGAAAAGAAGAATCTTCCGGTGCGCTATGCGTTCGGCCACGGCCTGAGCTATACGCATTTCGTTTACACCGATCTCACGCTCAGCCGCAGCGAAATGACGGCGCAGGACAGGCTGGTCGCCGGCTTTGACGTGACCAACGCGGGCAGGACGGCGGGCGCGGAGGTCGCGCAGCTCTACGTGCGCGACGTGGAGGCGAGTGTGCCGCGGCCCGTCAAGGAGCTCAAGGGTTTTGCCAAGGTGTTCCTGCGGCCAGGTGAGAAGAAGCACATCGAGATCGAGCTGGACGCGCACAGCTTCGCGTTTTACCACACGGGCATCGGAGATTGGTATGCCGAAAACGGCGAATACGAGATCCTCGTGGGCGCGGCGAGCGACGATATCCGCCTGAGCGCCTGCGTGAAGATGACCGGCACGGATGCGCCGAAGAAGGTCTACGACGAATATGTGACGATGGGCGAGCTGATGAGCCTGCCCGCTGCGGCGCCGTATATGCAGGCCATGAGCGCGGGCGCGCCCGCCCCGGCGATGACGCCTGAGGAGATGGAGGCCTATATGATGGACGAGGACGACGTGCGCGAGATCGCGATGGACTACGCCGCGATGGGCCGCGATATGCCGCTTGTCAAGATTGCGGATATGTCCGGCGGCGCGTTCCCGCGCGAGCTGGTCGATCAGATCGTGCGCGCGATCAACGAGTGAGGAAAGGAAGGATGCACAGTGAAGGCGAGCTGCTTTAACTATGGCTGGCATGTCAAGGAGGGCATCAACCAGCCGTTCGACGCGATTTTTACCGGAAAGCTGCCGATGGGCGCGCCGGTGCTGCTGCCGCAGGACGCGATGATTCTGGAAGCGCGCGACGAAAACTGCGCGGGCAAGAATCAGGCGGGCTACTACCCGGCCAAAACGTACACATACACCAGGGAATTTGACGTCCCGGATGACTGGGCGGGCAGGACGGCGCTCATCGAATTCGAGGGCGTGATGGCCAACGCGCTCGTGTATCTCAACAACGAGCTGATCGCCTGCCACAAATACGGTTACAGCGGCTTTTACGCCGACCTGTCCGAGGCGATCCTTTATGGCAAGCACAACACGCTCAAGGTCGTCGCGGTCAACCGCGAGCTGGCCTCGCGCTGGTATCCGGGCAGCGGCATCTACCGCGACGTGACGCTTTGGCTGGGTGCAGAGCAGACGTTCGTGCCGGACGGCGTGCACGTGACCACGACTTGCGCGAAGGGCGATGAGGCCGACGTGCGCGTGGAATACGAGATGCGCAGCAGGCCGGCGAATGAGACAAGCGTTCTCGTGCGGCTGGAGCTGATGGACGGGAAGCGCGTCGTCCATGTGCAGGAAAATAAACACGAGCTGGGAGATGCGCTGACGGGCGAATTGCGCATGCACCTTTGCGGCGTTAGGCTGTGGTCGCCGGAGCATCCGCACATGCACGCGCTGCGCCTGACGATGACGGACGCGAATGGAAATGTGCTGGACACGCACGAGGAGCGCATCGGCATCCGCGCGCTCTCCCTGTCGGCGGAAACGGGCCTATGCATAAACGGCGAGACCGTCAAGCTGCGCGGCGCGTGCATCCACAACGACAACGGCATCATCGGCGCGACGACGCTTTATGCCGCCGAGAAATTCCGCCTGCAGAAGCTCAAAGAGGCGGGCTTCAACGCCATCCGCAGCGCGCATCACCCGGCGTCCAAGGCGATGCTGCGCGCCTGCGACGAACTGGGCATGATGGTGATGGACGAACTGACGGACATGTGGTGCGAGCAGAAGAACGCACAGGATTTTGCGCTCGATTTCCCGATGTTCTGGCGCGATGAGGTCGCGCGGATGGTGCGCAAGGACTACAACCACGCCTGCGTCGTGCTCTATTCCACGGGCAACGAGATTCCGGAGATCGGCTGCACGTCCGGCCACAAGATGAACAGGCGCATCGTCGAGGCAATTCACGCGCTGGACGCCACGCGCTATGTGACCAACGCGGTCAGCGGCTTCCTCGCCGTCGCCTATCACATGGAGGGTCAGGTGCAGGGCCAGCGCGCCCAATACGATGACGCGCTCGCCAAGGCAGAAGCGGACGCACAGGGATCGGAAAAGATGAACGCCATCGCGGGCGACGTGGAAAAGCAGATGATGGACGCGTTTGCGTGCAGCCCGCTGCTCGATGAAAGCATCCTGCCGGTCGAGGAGGCGCTCGACGTGGCGGGCTATAACTACCTGACCGCGCGCCACGAATACGTGCACAAGGCGCATCCTAAGTGGGTGGTCGTCGGCTCGGAGACGTACCCGACGGACATCGCGGAGCTTTGGACGGTTGTCAAAAACAACGCGCACGTCATCGGCGATTTTACGTGGACGGGATATGACTACCTCGGCGAGGCCGGCATCGGCATCTTCCATTACGACGAGACGAAGCTCGATTCCGGCTATCAGGGCTGGTTCCCGGACAGGCTCGCCTACTGCGGCGACATCAACCTGAACGCATACAGGCGGCCGGTGAGCTACCTGCGCGAGATCGCCTACGGCCTGCGCAAAAAGCCGTATGTGTTCGCACGGCGCGTCGACCGCGCGGGCATGCGCCACGACAAGAACCGCTGGAAATACCACGACGGCGTGCACAGCTGGACGTATCCGGGGCATGAGGGCACGGTGACCAAGGTCTACGTGCTCACCAGCGACCCGGAGGCAGAGCTTTTCCTGAACGGCGTGTCGCTGGGCAAAAAGAAGGTGGGCGAGACCGAGCCGCTGACGGCGATATTCGATGTGCCGTACCAGCCCGGCACGCTGACGGCGTGCACCGCTTCCGGCGAGGACAGCATCACGACAGCCGGGGAGCCCGCCGCCCTGCGCATTGAGGCGAGCGCAGACGAGCTCGCGCGCGGTGGACAGGACGTGCTGTTCGTTACGGCGGATCTGGTGGACGAAAACGGCACGGCAAACCGGTTTGCAAAAAAGAAGATCACCGCACGCGTGGAGGGCTGCGCCGTGCTGGCGGGCTTCGGCTCGGCGAACCCGAGCTGCGAGGGCAGCTATCAGGACGAGACGTGGGAGACATTCGACGGGCGTGTGATGGCGGTTGTGCGCAGCGGCATGGAGGCGGGCGAAGCCGTGCTCACGCTGCACATGGACGGCAGGGAGTGCGCGCACGTGACGATCGCCGTCAGATAAAGCGGAGGGAACGCGATGGAATACGACATCAAAAACGGGCCGAATGATGCGCCGTACATCCTGCTTAATCCTGCGGATGCGATCGAATACGACGAGAACGACGTCGCTGGGCCGTTTTACATGCTCGACCGCGACTATCAGGGCTGCATCGTGCTGCCGCTGAGCAAGCCGGTTTTGCCGGGCAGCGGGCGCGTGACGCTTGGCGGCGAAGCGGTTCCCTATGTCGTCAAGCTCGTGCAGCTTGCGGCGGAGCTGCGCGTGCCGATGCTGGGCGCGAAACTGGCCGGGCGTATGGGCGGCGGGCGCGCGGCGCTTGAGATCGGCGGGTTTGCCGACGAGCACGGCAACGTCATGAAGCCGCAGACATTCACCGTCGTCGCCAAGGCGCAGGCCGAGCCGCGCGCGTGCGACGCGGAGCATGAAGCCGTGGCACTGCGGGCCGCGCAGGAGGGCATCGTGCTCATGAAAAACGAAGGCGATGCGCTGCCCGTGCGTGATGCGGGTTTGAGCGTGCTGGGCG
>CALVTQ010000155.1 GCA_944362695.1 uncultured Clostridia bacterium | reverse complement strand
TGGGCGCAGGCGCATTTGCGGCAGCGAATGCGGGCGTGATGGCCGAGCTGTCGCGGCGCAGGGTCGAGTCGTACGCCGTGTGCGGCCTGCAATTCGGCGCATGGCCCGCCGCGCTGCACATCGCCGGACGAAGCGCCGGAGAGATGCACGATGCCGTGGATCAGATGGGGCGCATGGGGAGCCGCGCGCCGCTTCCGGCTCATTCAGCACGGAGCGTTCTCGGCGGCAAGGCACAGGCGATAAGCGAAGGACGGCGCCTGTCGCATCTGCTCACCGCACAGGCCGGGCAGAGGATGCTCTCCGCATGTCCGCGGCAGGGATTTTTCCTGTGCCGCACGTCGCGTTCGGACCGTCCGCTCATCCTGACGACGCGCCCCTGTGAGCATCCGCCGGGCGCCATGACGACCATGCAGGCATCCGTCAGCTTCGCCGCGAGGGCCGCGCTCGCGATGCCGCCCGTCTTATCGTCTATGCAATGGATGGGCGCGCCGCTGCTGCCGATGAACGACCCGGCAATGGCCTGCCGCCTGCTGCTCGCGTTCGGTGCGCACCGCGTGCTGGTGATCTCGCCGCAGCCGTCGCCCCTGCACGAGCCGGATGCGCTTGAGCTGGCCTCGCTTTCTTCAACGCATCCGTGGGAACACGCGCTGCCGGAGCGCGCGGGCGTGCTGAAAATCCGCATGCCCGACGATGCCGGAGCGCTGAATTTTTCAAAGATGCGCGCGTGCAGGGAAGCGGGCGAACAGGCCGCGGCACAGGCGCTTGACGCGATGCTTGATGAAATGGGCCTGACACGATGCCGCATTCTGCCGTTTCGGGCGGGAAGCGCGCAATAAAATCAGACGGTCAGCTCACATTCCGCCGTGCGCCGCTCGCCGTTCACGCGCGTTTCCGCCGTGACGACATACGAGCCCGGCTCGACAGGATTGCCGTGCATATCGCGGCCGTCCCAATAGAACATGGTCATGAAATCGGGTGCAGGACGGGTGAGCTGGCTGTATGCCACGCGGCGCACGAGCTCGCCGTTTTGATCGTAAACGCAGACCGTCACCTCGCCCGGCACGCTCATGCGCACGGCGATGGGCACCTCCGCCGCAGCCCCGGCACACGCATACGCGCCGGCACGCACGCTCAGACCCGCGTCACTTTGCGCAGGCTGCACGGCGATCAGGCGCTCGGAGCAGAGGATGACCTCGCTGCCGGAGACGGAAAAAATCTGAAGCATCATGTAACCGCCGCTTGCCGGCACATCGCCGGAGAGCGTGAGCGTGCGCGTCTTGCGGCCCACGGCAAGGGTTGCATCCGCGTGATCGCCGCCGTCCATGAAGGTCTCCGCGCCTTCCCAATTCCATCGTCCGTCGGCGAAGTCGATCAGGCGGTACTGCACGTTCGTGTTCTCGCGGCTGACCGTGAAGGAGAACTCGAACGTCGGGTCGTCAGCATGAAGGAGCGACGATCCGTAAGCGAACCCGGAGAGCGGGCGGGAGAGGATGGAGCCGGTTGACGAGGGCAGCACGAGCGCCTGCGCAGACGCTGAAAGCATCTGGCAGGAGGACGAGGGCAGCGCCACGCGCAGATAGCGGTGAAGCTCGTCGAGCGTCACGGCGCCGTCGCCGTTCAAATCCGCCTCGAGCGCGCCGTACAGGCCAAGGCCGCTTGAAATCGCCGACGCAAAATAGGAGACCGCGCCGGTCGTGAGCTGTTCGCTGTCGAAATACCAGCTCGACTCGAAGCCGTCGGCGGATGTGAGCACGTGGATGCTCGGGTCGGCGAGGAAGGGCTCGGCGTATTGCGCGCTGTACGCGTGGTCAATGGTGCGCCGCACGCCGGGCAGCGCCGTCTGGGCCGGCAGACCGCGTCCGATGAGCGCGCCGGAAAAGCATGCATCCAGAATCAGGAGTTTATCGCCCTGCACACCGGAAACGAGCTCGCACAGCTCCCCGGCCATCAGCGGCGTCTCGGTCTGGCCGTTGCCCAGCAGCAGATAGACCTGACCATCATCTGAGGAGGACAGCACGCCGTGCGTACACAGATACAGAATCGAAAGATCGTCCTCGTCGGATTCGGCAAACGCGCCGTCGATGGCCGCGGCAAGCTGCTCGCGGGTGGCGATGGTGCCGTCTTCGATGGACAGGTCATTCGCGTCCACGTCGGCGCTCAACAGAGCAGAGCCAATCATGTGCAGATTGCCCGAACTGGCGTTGCCGAGGTCATGCTGGGTCACAAACTCGGAGCAGGCGACGAGCAATGCGCGCGTCTGGCCGAGCGAAACAGACGGCGCGAGCAGCAGAAGAAATATCAAAATCAACACGCGTATGCATTTGCGCATGATCGTTTTCCCTCCTTTGCTGCCTAATTCAAGCAGCCCTTTTGTGAATCCTTATACTTAATAGACGCGCAAAAGGGCCGGAAATTTCATATTTCGCAAATTTTACCGAAAAAAGTTCAAAACAGCAAAATGCCCGGACGGCGCAGAAGCTCATCCCGCCGTCCAAGCCCTTTGTGATAAGCCTATTGTATGCGATTTTTGACCTGTGCGCAAGAGCGGCGGGCGACATTTCCTAAAAATACCGCCGCAGCGTCACATCCACGACACATTTTCGCGATGCGTGATGAAACGATAAGCGAAATCACAAAGTTTTTATAACAAAAAGAGGCCGGCGCAATTTACGCCGGTCTCTGCGAATTTGGGGTTGGGGATTAGTACATGCCGCCCATGCTCGGGTCGCCCGCCGGAGCGGCAGCCGGAGCCTTCTCCGGGATGTCCGCCACGAGGGACTCGGTGGTCAGCACGGTGGCCGCCACGGAAGCGGCGTTCTGCAGGGCGCTGCGGGTGACCTTGGTCGGGTCGATGATGCCGGCCTCGACCATGTCGACATACTTGTCGTTGAGCGCGTCGTAGCCGAAGGACGGCTTCTTGGTGCGCTTGACCTTCTCGACAATGACAGAGCCCTCCATGCCGGCGTTCGCGGCGATCTGGCGGACCGGCTCCTCGAGCGCGCGCAGCACGATCTGCACGCCGGTCTTCGCGTCGCCAGTGAACTTGGGCAGGATGGCCGCCACGTTGGGCAGCACGGAGAGCAGGGCAGTGCCGCCGCCCGGGACGATGCCCTCCTCAACAGCGGCGCGGGTCGCGGCCAACGCGTCCTCGATGCGCAGCTTGCGCTCCTTCATCTCGATCTCGGTGGCAGCGCCGACCTGGATGACGGCCACGCCGCCGGCCAGCTTCGCCAGACGCTCCTGAAGCTTCTCGCGGTCGTAATCAGAGGTCGTCTCGCCAATCTGGGTACGGATGGAGGCCACGCGAGCAGCGATCTCCTGCGGGTTGCCCGCGCCCTCGACGATGACGGTGTTGTCCTTGTCAACCTTGACCTGACGGGCAGAGCCCAGCATATCGACCGTCGCGGTCTTCAGCTCATAGCCCAGCTCCTCGGAGATGACCTGGCCGCCGGTCAGGATGGCGATATCCTGGAGCATAGCCTTGCGGCGGTCGCCAAAGCCCGGAGCCTTGACGGCCACACAGGTGAAGGTGCCGCGCAGCTTGTTGACGACCAGCGTCGCCATGGCCTCGCCCTCGATGTCCTCGGCGATGATGAGCAGCTTGCGGCCGGACTGCACGACCTGCTCGAGCAGCGGCAGGATCTCCTGAATGTTGCTGATCTTCTTGTCGGTGATCAGGATGTACGGATTGTCGAGCACGGCCTCCATCTTGTCGGTGTCGGTGGCCATGTAAGCGGAGACGTAGCCGCGGTCAAACTGCATGCCCTCGACCAGAGACAGGTTGGTCTGCATGGTCTTGCTCTCCTCGACGGTGA